>SYMW01000043.1 GCA_005805305.1 Verrucomicrobiales bacterium | reverse complement strand
CCCTCGGCCGAAAGTGATTCCAAGGCCTCATTTCAAGCGTTCCGAGTCATACCGAGCGGAACTGCTGGGTTCGAATAGTTGCGGATTATGTTGTGAATCCGCTTTTTAGTTCGGAAGTAATTTTTGCACGGTTCCTAAGGGTAACTTCCTGAGGCCAGTTGCGAACATCGCAGCGCCTGCTCGCGAACGCTTCTCAAATCCAGTTTGCCGCTCCCCAGAACCGGCAGTGAGACAACACGGTAGAACTGATTGGGGCGTGGAATCCAGAGGTTCGGCAGGTTCGATTGAGCGAGTTTTTCCAGACATGCGATCAACTTGATTTCAACCAGGGTATGGATGACCACGAGCCGTTCCCCTTTCTTTTCATCGGGCACGCCGGCGACGGCGAAGCATTGTTCAGTCACCTCGGCCAGCTCGTGAAGTCTTTCCTCGACTTTAATATGGGGAACCATCTCGCCGCCTATCTTGCTGAACCGGCTCAGCCGGTCGGTGATTTGCAGAAACCCGTCCTCGTCCACGGTGGCGATGTCCCCCGTCGAATACCAACCGTCGCGGAGAACCTCGGCGGTTTTGTCCGGCTTTCCAAGGTACCCCTTCATGACATTCGGCCCCCGGACGAGCAGCAGCCCCGCCTCGCCCATGGGCCGTGGATGCCGGGTTTCAGGATCCACGATGCGCACGGTCACTCCCGGCAACGGGTGGCCGATCTTTCCGCGTTTCACTCCCACCTGGCGGAATCCGGCGGCTCGAAAATCATGCGTGTTAACTGTGACCGCGGGGGAACACTCGGTGCATCCATAACCTTCGATCGGGCGGATGCCGAATTTCTCTTCGAAAGAGGTAACCAGCCTCTCGGGCAGTTTTTCGCCGGCGGCAAGGACCAGCCGGAGACTCCCGAAATCCTCCGGCTCGCAGGTTCGCAAATAAAGTTGCAGGAAAGTGGGCGTGGCGAGCAGGAAGGTGATGCGATGATCGCGCACGAGAAGCCCAATCACTTTTGAGTCAAGCGGGTTGGAGTGATACACCACGCCCATGCCGAGGGCCGTCGGGAGCATGAGGGCTGCGGTGAAACCGAACGAATGGAAGAATGGCAAAACACCCAGCATCTGGTCGCCGTCTCTGATTCCGGCGACCTGCCCTAATTGCCGCACATTGGAGGCGATATTGTAGTGGGTGAGCATCACACCTTTGGGTTCGCCGGTGCTGCCACTGGAAAACACAACTGTGGCCAGATCGTCTAATTTGATGTTCTTATCTCCCGACATCCACGCCGTCATCCATGCGGACGGCACGATCCATGAGCCTAGGAACGCCATGACTCTCTCGGTTGGACCCGGTCTGGCGGCAATCTCCTCCAGAAAAACCACGGGACAAGGCATCTTCAGTTTCAGGCGATCAAGGAACGTCTTGGACGTCAACACGGTGGTGATTCCGCATTGCCGGATGCAGGAATCAATGGCTGATTCGGAAAGGGTATAATTGAGGTTCACCGGCGTTTTCCCCAGCATCATTGCAGCAAAGTTCACGAGGGCGCCTGGAATCGAGGGAGGAAGCAAAATGCCCACCATTGGCTGGTTTTTCCATGTGGAATGGAGCCGACGGGCGAGGTAAATCGTTTTTGCCAGAGCGGTGTTGAAGCGAATCCTCGCGCCACTGCTGTCCCCCATCGCAAAGCGGAACGGATACCGGCGCGCGGTGTCGATGAACGAACTGTGGCAAGGCCGGATCTCCCTCTTGCGCAACGGCCACGAGTCGCTTTGCAATTCCTGCACCGCCTGGCGAACTTCGCTAGGAGTCGAACTGGAAGGCATCGGCTTGCCGTAATTGACGATCACCGGGTAAGGAACGCGGCGTGGGATCTTCCAATAGAAACGGCCCTCGGCGAAGCTGAAGATGCTGCCCCACACACCGTCAAGGCACACGGGGATGATCGGGGCCTCCAGGCCCTCCATGATGCGCTCGAATCCACGCCGAAACGGGAGCATCTGCCCGATGCGCGTGATCTGGCCCTCGGCAAAAATGCAAACCACTTCGCCTTGCCGAATGGCTTCGCGCGCCGAGTTCAACGACTGGATCATCTCCCTGGGACGTTGCTGTGAGGAGATGGGGATGACCCCCATGATCCTGGCAAAAGGTTTGATCCAAGGTTTGTCGTGAATGTCCTTGAACATGATGAAGCGAATCGTGCGATCGGTGGACGCGAGAAGCAGGAGAGCATCCACCAAGGACAGGTGATTGGAGACGAAAAGTGCGCCGCCTTTTTCTGGAATGTGATCACGGCCCACGATGCGAATGCGATAAATCGTGTGCGTGAAGATCCAAAGCAAGAAACGAATGAACGCGTCGGGCAGGAGAACCAACGCGTAAATCGTAAACCCTAACGTCACCAGGGCGCTCCAAAAAAAGACCTCCGAAGGGCTCAGGTGCGCCACGGAAGTGGCCAGATAGCATACGCCGGACGCCAGAAACGCACCCACAAAAGAAAGCAAATTGGCCGCCGCCAGAATGGCTCCTTTCTTGTCCTTGTCCGGGCGGTGTTGCAACAAAGCCGCCACCGGCACAATAAAGAAACCGCCGAAGAAACCGAGCGCGGCGAGGTAAAAGGCGAAGGCGCCAAATCCGATTCCAGGGATGCTCAGGATCACGGCCATCAGGGTCAGTTCGATCGAACCTAGAGGAATGAGGCCGTACTCGATCTTGCCGCCTGAAAGGAAACCCGCCGCCACGCTGCCGATCCCGATGCCAATCGCGATGGAGGCTTGGAGCAACCCGTTCTTCGTATCGCCCAACAGAAGCACTTCCTTGCCGTACAGGATGATGTTGAGTTGCAGCAAAGTCGCAAGGAAGGTGAAATACGTATTACCCGCAACCGCCAACGCGAGGGTTCGATCCTGGCGAATGAAGCGAATCTGCGTGAAGAGGTCCGCGATGAAATTGGCGCGAAATCGTTTCCCGGGATCAGCCGCGGGAAGCTTCGGGATGCGCCAACTGGTCATCAATCCGCAAACCGCAAGTCCCACCAGAATGCAGCCCGACCAGACCTGTCGATCGCCGAATACGTCCGAGAGGATCGCGCCGGCCGTGGTTCCCAGGATGATCGCCACGAAAGTTCCCAATTCCAGAATTCCATTGCCCCAAGAAAGCCTTTTCTCCGGGAGCAATTCGGGCAGCAACCCATATTTAGAAGGGCCAAACAAAGCGCTCTGGGCGCCCATCAGAAAAACGGACGCCATTTCCATCGGCAGGCTCTTCAAAGCCAGACCAGCCAGAGCAAATAGCATGATGAAAACCTCGAGCACTTTGACTCCGATCGTCACCGAACGTTTGCTGAAACGATCCGCGAGGAATCCACCGGCCATCGAGAAGAGGATGAACGGGAGCGCAAACAAGGCGCCCACGACTGGCACAAGCGTTAGGCGTTTTTCCTGAGGCATCTCCATTCCAAGAATGATGAAGATGATCAGATTCTTGAGGGTCAGGTCGCTGAACGCGCCTTGGAATTGCGTTGCGATCAAGTTCCAAAAGCCGCCTTTCCATGGAGCCTCGGCGGCGGACTCTGCGGTGGGAGGAACCCCGGATTGAACAAGACATGTTGGTTTCATGCGAGGAAATGCGAATAGTGTTCTTGGTTCAGAACCCGTCCACTCCCTGAACCCTTGGCGGGCGAATGGTTGGCGGATCGAGGAGTGAGCCGGAGAGGTTACAATTGAGAGCCGGGAATGACCACAAAGAGCGTAAAGATCAGACTGATTCTCCCGCGTTCCTTGGGTTCTTTTGGGGACATTCTAAGAACCTCAGTTGCAGTCCAAGTTGTGGACTTATCACTGAGACGGTTGGGGGTTGGCGGACGGTTTGCAAAGTTTCTTCAAGACGAAATGAGTCGGCACATAAAAGAAAACTGGAAGCGCGACGAGCATGAGGCTCAACCATGCCAGTTCGGGCATCCAGGTCTGGGCCGCATCATCCGAGGAGCCAAAAACATAATTGATGTTCACGGGCGCTTTGGGATTGGGCAACACGGTCCCAGGACGCGGCATGAAGAAATAGCTGATGAGCATCAAACTCCAAGCGGTCAGGGTCCAGGCAGGCAATGCGCGTCGATCATACCCAAGCCGCGCCACCAGGAAGACCAGGAAGAACGGCAGCCATCCGTGAAAAAAGGAAAGCCCCCGCAGGAACAACGGCAGCTCAGGATTAAACATGTAGGCTGTCATCCCCGTAATCTTGAATCCCGCTAATTGCGCCGCGAAATCCGCGCACCAAATCATCTGCGGCGCGAGAATGCCCACGGCGGCCATGCTTGTGAGGAATGCGCTCTCCGTCCAGACGCCGACCAATGTTAAAAAGAGCGCGATATCGCAGAAATAAAGGAAATTCGTGAGCCCATACTCCGAGTAGTAGACCGGCGCCAGCACGGCCATGAAAGCCGTGTAAGACAGTTTGATCCACAAGGGGATCTTGCCCGATGCGAGTATCGAAGACCCAACTCGCCGGCCCCCCTGATAGGATGTAATGTTGGATCTGGTTTGCATGCTTGGCGTGATTTGAAGAATGGTTGTCAGTTCGTGGTTATTGACACGCTCACACTAGGCGGGCCGCCCACAAAGGCGTTAATCGATAAAATCTTTCTGGAATATTGAATAAATCGATAACCCCAGGAGCGCTCGATTGATCCTTAAAACGGCCGTAGAACCTCGTGGAGATTTGCTAAAGCCTGGATGAGAAAAGCCTGGTGAAGAGGGATGAATATCTCCGTATTCCAGGGAAAACTGCGAGGAACCATTCGCCTTGGGCAACTGCCCTTTTAGGTTTAAGCATCAGGCCTCGTCCCAAACCTCCCATGCACATGCCAAATGCACTTCGCTGAACACTCACCGTCAACAGGCGCGCGGTTCGGAGGGCGGGAAGTGCTCGACGGAGCAGGGCTGGCTTGGGATCGGCGAGGAGTCCGCGAATTGGCGGAAGTCGAGACCCGTTCGCCGCCTGTTGGTCAGCTAAAAGATCAAGGCCGTGACTGGACCTATCTTAGGAGCAATTCGAAAGTAAATAGGCCCATCATCAGCAGGCTGCAGATGCCCTTGCCAATCGCGCCGCCGAGCAAGCCTAGAATCGCGCCGCACCCCGCCCTGGCCGCGTCGCGCGGTTCGCGCCCGCCAGCCATTTCCCCCAGAAACGCGCCGGCGAAAGGTCCCGCCACAAGGCCGAGAGGCAGAAAGAACATGCCTCCCAACAACCCGATCGTCGCGCCTGCCATGCCCCTCCAGGTTGATCCCAATTTCTTCGCGCCCACAACGCTCGCCACGAAATCGACCACTAACGAAACCCCCATCAAGATCCCCAGGATGAAGAGGACCCACGTCGACGACCCTTGATCGGCAAAGTAGAGCCGATGCAGCACCGCGGCGGCAAACACGAGGGGGGTTCCGGGCAATCCCGGGAGAAAGCTCCCCACAAAACCGATCGACATGAGGAGCAGGGTGAGCCCCGATCCAATGATAAACTCCCAATTCACACCGCAAACCTACTGGTTCCGTCTCGAAAGGCAAAACTTGGCTTCGGAGTCGCTCCGCCGCGCTGTGACATCGAGGCTTCGGTCCAGCCCAGACCTGCCTTTAGGGTCCGTGCAAAAATAACTTCCGGTTTTGGCGGGAGCGCGGCTTGGCTGGATGCTAGACGCGAGGAGGGCACATCCCCTTCATGGGGCTGTAACCGACGAGCAACGACGCAGATGGCCAAGCCCCGCCCCGCACCGCCGGGCTGGGGATCAATGAATCGCTGTCGTTGTTGCTCATTCCTCACAGATCTAAGGATATGCTTTTCATTCGCGCCTAGCCAACGACTCATTGGGCCGCCAGCAAAATAGGAAGTTATTTTTGCACGGACCCTTAGCTGAATGGTCACGGCTGAGGGGAATCCACCTGATGGCCCAACTCGCGCATCCTTTGAAGCTTGTAAAGCAATGCGCGGCGGCTCAAGCCCAAGGCGCGCGCGGTTTCGGTTCGATTGTACTCGTGCTTTTTCAACGTGGCGCAGATGGCGTTGCGCTCCATTTCCTCGAGCCGCTCAGGATCTGGTGGAGGGACCTGTTGGCTCGCCGAGGGGCGTGCACCCACCTCCCGCACCTTGTTCGGGAGATGCTCGGGCATAATCAGTTCACCCCGAAAGAGCAGCGCGGCACGCTCCATGGCGTTGCGCAACTCCCTCACGTTCCCTGGCCATGGATACCATTCGAGACACTCAATCACGCCCGAGGAAAACCGAGCCCGACCCTTCGTGAACTCGCCAATAAAGTGCCGAGCCAAAGGCAGAATATCCTCAGGCCGCTCGCGGAGCGGAGGGATGTTCAACTCCACCACGTTCAGCCGGTAAAAAAGATCCTCCCGAAATCGACCGCTCTTGACCTCTTGCTCCAGGTTGCGGTTGGTGGCGGCAAGGATGCGCGCGTTGACTTGGATCTCCGCGTTGGATCCAACTCGCTGGAAACGTCCGTCCTGAGTCACTCGCAGCAGCTTCGCCTGCAGTTGAGGGGACATCTCCGCAATTTCGTCGAGAAAGATCGTGCCATTATTGGCAAGCTCGAATCTCCCGGTGCGATGAGCCACCGCGCCTGTGAAGGCGCCCTTCTGATGCCCGAACAACTCGCTCTCGAGCAAATTCTCCGGTATGGCGGCGCAATTGACTTTGACCAACAATCCGGCCGCCCGTGGGCTCCATCCATGCACGACATCGGCCAGCACCTCCTTGCCCACGCCGCTCTCACCCGTGATGAGGATTCGGCTGTCCGAATCGGCGACCAGTGAGGCGTCACGGAACAGGGCCTGGCTCAGCGGGCTCTCCGCCACCACGCCAGGCGGCAGCAAACGATCCTCCGAAAAGCTCAGGCTCGGCAAGCGTGACAAACCCGTCGCCTGCCGCACCGATGCCACCAACTCATCCAGGTCTATCGGCTTTGTCAGATAGTTCAACGCCCCATCACGCATGGCGCCCACCGCCTCCTTGATGTCCGCGTAGGCCGTGACGAGCAACACCGGAAGCACGGCCTTCTCTTGCCGCGCCCGCTTCAGGGTCTCCAAACCCGAGATGCCCGGCATGCGGACATCCGAAATCATCATGGAAATATCCTCCCGCCGCAGGACGTCGAGGGCTTCCTCGCCGCTGGATGCGGTGATCGTGACGAATCCCTGGCTCCGGAGGCACGAATCCAGCAAGCTCCTCTGTCCCGCATCGTCGTCGACGATCAAAATCCGCCTCGCGGGCGCCAATGGGACCGGATTTTGCGATACGGACGGCATCCCTGACAGAGTGGCCCGCCTAGGCTTCGCGGGACAGTTTGATGTGGCTCAGCCTGAAAACCGCTCCGCGCGGCTGATTGGCCACGCATTGGATATCCCAGCCGTGGGCCAGCACTATTTGCTTCACCACTGCAAGGCCCAATCCGGTGCCCTTCTGAGTGGTCGTGAAGTAGGGTTTGAAGATTTCGTTCCGGTGCTCTTCGGGAACGCCAGGCCCGTTGTCACGAATTTCCATGCAAACGCTGGAATCCCCGGATCTGAATGCCGCTATCGTCACCTCCCCGCCGCGCTCGACGGCTTGGATGGCGTTGAGCAGCAAATTGAACAAGCTCTGCCGCAGCAATTGCTCGTCCGCCTCCACACTGAAATTCCCGCAGGAGCTGTTCAGCCGAATCAGCTTTTCCTCGATGTCGCACTCCAGAGCCCGAGTCAGATCCGCGACTACCGCCTCCAAGAGAACCGGCGCGCGACGCACTTCCCGGGGCTTTGAGTAGTTGATGAATTCGTTCAGTTGAGCCGTCACGCGATCGACCTCATTGGCGATCTCGGTCGACTTGCGTCGGATCTCGATTGTTGAATCCGGCTGTTTTGCGATGAGCTGGGCGAGGCCGCGGATAATGTTGAGAGGATTGCGCGTTTCATGGGCCAGACCCGCCGCGGCGATGTTCATCTCCCGCAGGTGCGTGTTCATCTCGCTGGCCCGGAGAAGCCGGATCTGCAGCTCGGAGGATGCGGCCACCGACCTCCAAGCGAGGCCAAAGCCGCACGCCGAGGCGGCTGCGAATCCGCTCGTCAGCAGTCGCAGCCACAGATCGCGGGTGACCGCCACTCGAAACGAGTTGTTGGAAAGAACGGCGACAAAACTGTGAATTCCTTGTTTCTGAATCAGGGAGCCAAACTCAGCCTCGCTCATCCACGGAGGGCGCCGCAGCCACGAGCGTCCGGAAGGATCCCGGCGGCCGCCACTTCCATCGCCCGATCTTGGTTCCCCTTGGCCCTGGGGGCCTCGCGGAGAACGCGCCGATGACTCGCCCGCCGCCCCCCCGCCGGTGGTGTTGGCCGCAGCACTCGCATCCGCATTGCCCGCGGCGGCGGCGTTGGTGGAGGCCACCGTGTTGGTGTTGGTTCCCCTGGATCCGGGAGGCCTGCGGCCAAATCGCGACGGATTGAATGGGTCCGAGTTGGTGGCTGAACCAGGCTCGCGGCGGGGAAGCACCACGATCGTGGGAGATCTTTCTCCCTCTTGCACCTGATTCGTGGTGCCCAAATCGATGAGGTTGAACAATGTCACACTGCGCTCGTCCCATAATTCACCAGTGCGGGTGCTGGGGTTTTGATCGAGATCCACGGGGTCGCCCGCGGTCGCCACCACGTGCCCTGCTTCATTCAGCAGCGAGACGGAGATGACTTCATCCGCCTTGACCAATTCACGAAGCGCTGGCTCGAGCCTCTCCTGATTGACAAAGCCGCCAAACCGGGCCTGAGAACGGATGACGAGGCCGAGTGTCGTTGTAATATCACGGGCGCGGAAGACGAGCGCTTCCCGAGCAGACCGACGAACGCGCAGGTGCTCCACGGCTTGCCACAACAGTATCCCAAGCCACGAGGCGGCCAGCAAACCATACACGATGCGAGTGCGCCGGATCATCCTATGTCCCTATGCTGGATTACTTGGCGGCTGGCTTGTTCGCCTTGGGCCGTTTCGACCCAGGCGGCGGCGGCTGAACCACGGAAGGATTTCCGAGAGGTTGAGCGGACTCCTTTAATGAAAGTCCGTCAAGAAACTTGTCCAGATCCTTGTCTGAAAACGCCTTTGGCGTCAGCTCGGCCTTGTCGGTTTCGCTCTTGGTCATGCCCGCCAATTGCGAGGGCTGCTGCACCACATAAGGCGTCAGGAAAATGATGAGTTCTGTTTTCGTATTCTCCTTTATCTTGCGCTTGAAAGCCATTCCCAGGATCGGGATATCCCCCAAGATGGGCACTTTCTGGGTGGACTCCGTCTTGTTGTTCTCCATCAATCCGCCGATCACCACTGTTTTTCCGTCGGCGGTGACGACGACTGTTTCGGCGGAGCGCTTCGCGATCACGGGCGCGTTCGCGTTGTTGCCGATCGGGACTGTCTTATCCGTCAACGCGGAGATTTCCGGCGCCACGATCATTTCAACCAAACCGTCGGACGTGATGAAAGGAGTGACCCGAAGGATGATCCCGATGTCCTCATACTCGATCGTGTTGATCGTCTGGCCATTGTCCGTGATTCTAGAATTGGTGATGAAAGGGAGCCGTTGACCGACCGTGATGATCGCCTGCTGATTATTTCGCGTTAAAATGGAAGGCCTGGAAAGGACCTCGGTCTTGCCCGCCTCGGAGATGGCTCTCAAGGTCACTTCGAGGTCATCGCTCAATAATTTATAAAACCCGCCGCTGGTTTGGGAAGCCAGGCCACCGAACAGCGACGAAGCCTCGCCTGTCTTGGTATCGGTCACCTTATGCGTGAACTTCGCTTCAACCCCAACGTCAGAGCCATCCCGGCGAGTGACTTCGACGAAGACGACTTTGATGAGGACCTGGGGTTTGGGACGGTCCAGGTTGGTGATGACTTGGCTGATATGCGCCGCCGTTTCGTCGTCCGTGATCACAATCAACTTTCGGGTTTCCGGATCGCTGGAAAACAGCGCATCACCCACCATCGTGTTGTTCTTATACTCCCGAAGACCGGCGCCGCCCAAACCGCCCGCGCGCCCTCCTCCTCTCCCCCCAATGTTTCCACCTTGCTGGGCCTCGGGTTCGACGAACCCGAGCTGGCAAATCATGGCCACGGCTAACAATGCCAGGAACCGACACGGCAAGAAGCTTGGCGAACTTCCAAAACGAGATATGTTCATGTTGAATCTTTGCTGGGTTCGCAGGCAAACCCATTGACCTTAAAACCCTCTACCCCCGCCTCCAGCAGCGCCCCCTCCACCACCACCCCCGCCTCCACCGCCGCCAAATCCACCGCCGATGCCGCCCGTGTTCCCAACAGTCCGGTTATTGAGCGGATTTGTGTTGTTCTGCCGAGTTGTGGAACGATTGTTTTGGGTGGTTTGACCTTCAAACATCCCGCGAAGAATCTCTTCCACGCCCTGGACGTCTGCGTTTTCCAGGGAATAAACGAACACCTTCTGCTTCTTGGATGGATCGCTGTCCAATTGAGCCACCATTTGCTCAATTTGTTCCATCAACTGCTTCGCGGCGCTGACAATCACGGAGGCGGTTCGTGGGTCGGCTACGGCGATCACCCGTCCTTGTTTCTGGCTGCGCGCGCTCGTCGTGGCGGTGTTCCCTCCTCTTCCTCGGTTTCCTCCCCCGCCGAAGAATCCTCCGCCCCCCCCCCGGTTAAATTGAACGGCGCCGCCATTGTTCTCGGTTCTGCTCACGTCCGGGAACAGTCCAGTCAACACGTCCGCCATTTCCTGCGGATCCGAATGCTTGAGCCGGAAAACCCGTAATTCGGTCACATCCGTGACGTTGGTGTCGATCTCCTTGACCAATTGCTCGATCGTGGGGATGTATTCGTCCGGGGCGCTGACCACGAGTGAATTGGTCCGTTCATCCGCCACGGAAACGACCCTTGAAGCCGCCCGGCGAGCCGCGCTGTCGCCCGACCCGTCGCCGCCGCCGCCGCCTCTTCCGCCTCCACCGCCGCCACCACCGCCGCCGCCACCAAATCGGGCGAACAGTTGAGCTGCGGCGCCGCCGCCGCCGCCGCCGGCTCCTCCTCCCCGCTGAGTGGTAGTTTGCGTGTCGAAAAGCTCCTTCACAACGGTCGCCAATTCTTTCGCGTCCGCATACTGCAGGGGAAACACCCGGATCGCGGAAATGCTGGCAATCGAGGTGTCGAGGGCTTTCACGATCTCAGCCATGCGGTGGATGCTCGCCTGCGTGTCGGTGATGACGAGAGCATTCCCGCTTTCGTTTGCCGTCATGGTGGCATGCGACGGCAGGAGCGGCACCAAATCCTTCGTGAGCTGAGTCGCGTTCGCGTAGCGGACCGGCAGGATTTGAGTGATCATTTCGTCGCTCTTTGGGATGGCGTCGGGGTCGCTTCCGCTCCGCACAGGGATTTGGCGCTTCTTCGCTTCGTCCCGATTGACAATCGTGAGCATTCGCTCGTTGCGGATGGCCGCGTAACCGTTTTTGTTCAAGATCGTATTCAGCACGCTCACCGCCTCGTCCTTCGTGAGCACCTGATTGCTCCACACGTCTACTTTGCCTTCGACTTTGCCCTTGAGATCGGCGTCTAGCATGATGATGAAGCCGGCGGCCTCGCTGAGATAATTCAAGACCATTTCCAACGGCACACCTCGAAAGTTCAGGATGAACCCCTCTTTGCCATCCGCGGTTTTTGTCACGGTCACCCCGGGTCGATTGGCCTTGGGCGCGGCATCCGCAGTCTTAGGCGCCTCGGTCTGGGCTGTTTCCTCCGGCTTTTTCGCTTGCGGAGCATCCGCCACCTGGGCGAAAAGCGCCGCGGCTAGACCGCCGATGAGTCCGATCAACAGGATACGTCGCATCATAGTTTTCATTTGCTATTCTCCTTCTCGCGTCGCGCGATCATTTTTTTTACAACATCGTCTTCGTCCGCAATCGCGCTCGAATCCTCGCCGGAGGATTTGCCGGAGCCGTCTCCGCTCGAGCCCGACTGGGAGGCCATCACTGGTTTGCCGATCAGTTGCCACTCTCCCTGATCCTGTCGGCGAATCTGCATTCCGACCTTGACCTCCACTTCCTTCCCGTCCATCTCAAGCCATACCGAATCGGGCGCCACGGCGATCACCTTGCAGCCGCCGAAGGTGTCCGATGGCTTGACCGCCTTCCTGAACAAGTCGCTCGAACCATCAAAGAACGCGATCATCCCGCTTCCATGAATGAGCGTGCCCACGAGCGAGGCCGTGTCCACCTTGACAATCTTCGGCGGGGGCGCGTCCACCGTGGCGGCGGAGGTTCGGGGGCCTCGATTCGGGTTGAAGATGTTGCGCTCCCCGATGATGCGGTAGGCGGCGAGCGCTGATGAGTTGTTCGTGCTCGAGCTCGTGCTCGAGCTCGTGTTCGTGGTCGATTCGGAGCGCCCGGCCGCGGTCGAGCGCTGGGATCTCGAAGGGCGGCTGGCGCTCTGCGTTTCCCAACTCAACAGGCAGCCGAGGCCCAACACACCAAGCGCCAGCACCCGAACCAACTGGGCTCCCGATCCACCTGCCGCCTTCTGTTGTCTCATCTTCATCTAAGCTAACATACACCAGCTCGATCTCATCCACATCACTCAGCGTCTGTCGGAATTCCCCCCATCCTGCGACGGGCTCAGAATCAGTCCGCTCACCAGCAGCGCAATTGACATCTGCCGCGCCTGGCTGTCACGAGTCGTGATCTCCAAACTCTCCACTTTCAACGCCATCGAATCTCTCTCGATCTCATAAAAAAAATGTGTCAAAGATTCCATGCTCCCCACCGCGTCCACACGATACTCCAAAGTCAGATAGTCATCACCGCCTCGTTTGCTTTGGGACTTCCTGGAATTGATCGTGACCCGGCTTTCTTGGGACCATCTGTCGAACGCCTTCACCATTTCGTTCTCGGCGACCGACAAATCGCTCCCGAGGGCATGCTCTTTCATGCTTTCCCATCGGGATCGAAGGTTTTGCTCACGCTCGACGATAGACGAGCCATGGGCAATGGACTTTTTGAGATCAACGATCCGGGCCGCGCGTTCCTTCCACAGGCGGCTCAAAGGCGTGAGAACCAGACTGTCGCAGGCCATCACAACCAAGCCGGCTGCCGCGATGACCAGCAGGAGTTGCTGCCGGTTATTTGCTTTCACTGCCGCCTCCTTCCACCCAAACGAAATTGAAGCTGAATTGCAGGGGCTTGGATCCTTGAGTATTGATGTCCTTCAAATTGGAAACCTCCTTCGCGGCGCGCAATTGGTCGAGCGTTTTCACGAGCGAATCGCTGTCTTTAGCCGTTCCAGAACAGATGACGGTGGACATTTCCCGTATCTCGACGACTTTGGCGGTGACGGATCCGTCCTCGGGAAAACTCTCGGTCAACCTTCGAAGAATGGCGAGGCTGCGGAGCGAATCGTCGTACCACGGCCGAAATCGGCGGATCTGCTGGTGCAACCCCTCCAGCTCCGCCACCTTTTCAGACATGCCTGCCCACCGGGAGCTCAACCTGGATAGCTGCCATTGTTGCGCCAGAAACAACACCCCCAGCAGAAGCGCCAAAACCGCCGCAGCCGCCCCCGTCCAGGCCAGTTTTTTCGACGAATATCGCGCGGTGAACTGACGCCAAGGATCCACTTTCGGCGGCAAAAAATCCAGCCAGACACGGCGCCCGGCCAATTCGAGCGCGGCCAGCGCGCAGGCCGTCCCGACTTTCTCCCCGCCCGCGACCCGCAACCCCAGTTCAGCCGGCGCCGGGTCGGGAGCCAATTCGATCTTCATGCCCAACGCGGCGGCACGGGGCTGAATATCCTCCGCAAGCTGCCTCGCGCGCTCGCGATGTCCCACGACCCGCAGCACTCGGATGGATTCCCGAATGTCCGGCGCGAGCTGACCCAACGTGATGCGGGCTTCCCTCGCGATCACGTCGGCGTAGAGCCGCGCGTGCCCTCCTTCATTCGGATGCTCGTCCGGGAGTGTCCTGAGCCCGGCGACACCGCCGCCGCAAGAAACCAGCAAGTGAACGGCGCGCTCGGTCACATCAAGAACCATCATGGATCCCTTGGAAGCCGCATCGGGCCACTGGGACGGGGCGATGCCAAGCGCGAAAGACCTCGGCTGCAATCGAGCGAACCTCAGCACGCTTTCGAGCCTCAGTATTTGATCCTTGGGCACCGCAATTTGCGTCGCGTACTCCTCGCCCCCGAGCGACCGAAAGCGGGACGCGGCGATCAGCAGCGCCTCCGGTCCGTAAGGGAAGCTTCGTTCCGCCTCGATTTGCAGAAAACTCGCCACGTCTTCCCCCGGCATCTGAGGCAGCTTCGTCTCCAATGTCAGAGCCCAGGAAACGGGAAACCCAACGACACACTGGCGTTCACGAATCTCCAGTTCGTCCAACCGGTCCCGAATCTCGCGGCCTACGAGCTCGGGAGCGCCCGTCAAGAGATCGAGCGCCAAGGAAAGCGTGAACGATCGGCGTATTTCCACACCCCCGTTCACACGCCGAAGCCATGAACCCTCCACTCGGTTTCCATCAAAAACGAGTCCGAGCAAGGACGACACCGACCGCCTTCCACCGAATTGAATCATCGGGCGCCTCCGGCGAGGAGTGTGGCTCTTTCCTTCATTCGTTGCCTTGCGTGCTGGCCCAGCGGCCATCCTAGCTGACTCAAATCCTGGCGGTAAACCACTCTCGGGGCGCCCTCTGTGAGATCAAACACAAACCATGTCCTGCGGAAGCCACGCCCATGATGTCCCACCGCCGCGATGTCCGCCGAGAAAACGCTGCTGCGGCCGGTGATGTGGGGCCCCGCCTGCAGAGCGGACCCCTGGCCCAGCACCTCCACAACCCACGCGGATGAGATGAGTTTGCCGGGATTCGATTCCCGGAAGGACACCATGGAAGCGGCCTTCTCGACGCCCACTCCGGGGATGCAGGCCAGAACAGCGGAGCTCGCCGTATTCACATTGATTTTCCCTTCGACGATCAGGCCGTTTGTCGTCGTGAGATCGCTTTCGATCTGCGCGAATTCATCGGCTGTCATGCGGCTCCTGATGAAGAATTCGATGGGACTGCGAATCACTGACTGCGCGCCACCGAGCTGCCCCGCGATTTGATTCGCCCGTTGCGCGCTGAACTTTTCCTGGAGCAAAGTTCTCAACTGCTGCTGCAACTGGGCTCCTGATTGAGAAAGGCTGATGCGAGGAGAGCCATTCGTGCGGAGATTGGACTCGCGGCTAAAGACGGTGACATACTCCAAAATCCCAGCGTCCAACTTCCCGTCGCTGTTGTCCATGGGAGCGGAGAGGTTTCCGTCGTTCTCGTTGGGGTCCAACACGCCATTCATGTTCATGTCTTCCCCTTCCAGGATGTCAGGGTTGGCGCCCAAAACCAGGCGCAGCTCCTCAACCGTTTCAAACTTGGAGTTCTTGCAGTTGTAGGGAGGGGCGAGGCGCAAGTAGCTTTCGGATTCTGCTCCCCCGGACGTCACGTCACTGTTCTCGTCCCGCCAATCGATAATCGCCGCCGCCAGCTCCGGGGTCATCATGGGCAGGGCCTCCAGCATTTCGACCGTCGCCGTGTTTAAGTTGAGCTTCGAAGATTCGTCGGCCAGTGCGTAGAGAGGGTCGGTGGATCCCGATTCACGAGCGCCTCTTCCGATGAACCAAAAGAGCGCATCCGCCACCGGCACCTCCTCCCGTTGGTAGGTTTGGAGCAAAGGGAGCTGGCCGGGCTCCTCGAGATTCGAGAGAAGAAAGAGGGCGTATCGCGCAGCGCCCTCGATCGCGTGCTCGGCCTCCAATTGAGCAGATCGATTGTCGGCGCCCCTCAACTCCAGTGTCATGGAATTCGCGAAATACAACGCCAAAGTGACCAAACCAAAGGAGATCCAAAGCACGATCACCAGCACCGAGCCCCGCGGATGAGACTCGCTGCGAGACAAAAAGGAATGTGTGGCGGGCAATTTCATCCTTGGGCTCCCGCCGTTTCGGTTTTGTTCGTGCTGGCCTGGGCGGCAATCGGAACCACGATTTGAATTGGCGCCAGCGTTCGATCCGACTGGCGGTCCTCCCCAGCCAGAAGGATCTGCACTTTGATGGCTCGCGGCAACACCTTCTCCTCGGTGGTGGAATCCCAATCGGACCGCCACTCGGTGCCGCTGTAAAAAAGGAACTCGACTTGTCGCACATCCCCGAGCAACCACTGCTCCTGAGGCTGATCCTGTATGGTCGCCAGCAGATTTCGAGTCACCGACCTCACCAGATCCATGCCTTGCGAGCGCGCCTGATTGGTGGGGCTTCTCAGATAATAGGCCACCTTCTGAACATCGCCCCACGGCTCATCAACGTTGGGCAGGCCAGTTGATGTATAAAACTCCGCCCCCAGCGGCGTGCCAAGACCTGTGCTGAGGACCGAGGTCTTGAGAGTGCCTGTCAGCTTCCCCCCAGGAACGACGAGGCCCAGCAAGTCGCGGCGAATGGTCGCCACCGCTTGTTGGACAGGAAGCGACTTCTCGATCGCCCGTGACGTTTTGTCCTGCAACCGCATGGCTCCATAAAAGACGGCGCTGACCGCCGAAAGCACGATCGCCGACACCGCCACCGCGATCAGCACCTCCAACAAGGTGAATGTCCTCAGTCGTCGATTCTTGGCAGCTCTTGGGTTCATTGTTGAGAAGCATCCAGCAACGTGCCCAACCGCACGTCGTAATCCCGGCCCTGAACCGCGAACGTCACCACCAAGGACACTTGGCGGAGCGCCTCCCGGCCCCAGGCCTCGCTTTTCAACTGCCATCTATACTGATAAGGACCCTCTTGGACCGAACCGCTCTGGGTTGAGGTTTTCCATTGCTCTGTCACAACAAGTTCGTTCAACAACCGATCGGCCAATCGCGAAGCCGCGCCTTTGCGTTCCGCGACCTGTCCCGCCAGATTGGCGATCCGGATGCCATGAACCGACACCGGAATCACAATGGCCATGAAAGCCACCGCGGCCAAAACCTCGGCCAGAGTGAAGGCACGCCTTCCAAGCTTAACGGGAGGGATATTGGAGCTTGTTGGTTTGAATCTCATAGTTCAGCCGGTTTCGGCTCCGAGTGATCCAGACAGAATCCCGTGTGCCTTCGCGGATCCAGATATTCTCCGGGCTGCCCTCGGCGATAAACCCCGTGGGTAGAAACCGGATGCCGGGCAGGGCGTTGGGTCCGCCGGAACCTAGCATGCCCGCGTCCAAGCCCCCACCGCGCGACGGCCTCGGATCGACCCGCCTCGTCGATTGAACGTACTCCAGATCCATTTCCAACTCCTTGCCGAGGTCGAAAACCGTTTCCTTTGCATCCCGAGCCTGCTCCCCGTAGCTTGAATCCTCCCGCAATCCATAGGTCCGCTCGTTCTTGTCGAACCACAACAGCATCGGCGTCCCCTCTGAAACCGCCCGGCTCTGCCCGTGACGAGTCAAGGCCAGGACTCGGCGCGCCTCCGCATCGAGTGTCCGCCCCTTGAAAAACCCCGAGAGCGCCGGCGCTGATACCGCCAGGACGATCAGCATGATCGCCATGACGAGGATGAGCTCGATGAGGGTGAAAGCGCATGGCTGTGGCGGCCTATTGCCTTTCGTTCGCTTGGTTCCAGTTCGTGATATCATCTTCCCCTCCCAAGCGGCCGTCCGGGCCCATGGACAGCAGATCGTAGGAATTCGCGTTTCGCTTGCCCGGAAAGTCGTAGATGTAGGCCTGCCCCCAAGGATCCAAAGGAATTTCGTTTTTCATGTACGGCCCTTTCCAGTTCTGTGCGTCACGAGGCTGCTGCACCAAATCATTGAGGCCGTTCTTGCCCTTGGGATAAAATCCGTTGTCGATCTCGAATGCGTCCAGCGCCGTGCTAAAAGTGGCGATCTGGGACCGCGCGGCGGTCACGCGGGCCTGCTCCGTCCGTCCTGAAAACTTGGGCACCACGATGGCGGCCAGAATGCCTAAAATCACCAGGACAAGGAGCAGCTCGATCAACGTGAAAGCCGAGCGTGTCCCTCGGCGGCGGCGGTTGGATGGTGTGGAGTAGGGTTTCATGGAACCTGTGCGTTGTTTACTTGATGTAGTCTTGCAATGTGAAGATGGGGATCACCATCCCGATAAAGATGGTGCCGATAAACCCGGCGATGAAAAAGAGCATCAAAGGCTCCGCGAGCGCAACCGCTGTTTTTAGTTGGCGGTCCAAATCGCCTTCCGTGACGTTGGCAATGCGAACCAGTTCCTGATCCAGGCGGCCGCTCTCCTCCGCCACGCAGATCATCTCGAGGGTCGCTCCGGAAAAAAGAGTCCTGCAATCCCCAAGGCTGGGTCCGAGCGAACGCCCCTCCTTGACCCGGTCGATCGAATTCGAGATGGCATCGACCAGCGCCTGGTTGCCAATCGAGCGCCGGGCGACGTTCAAACTGTTGATCAGTGGAACGCCGGCGCCCAGCAAGGTCCCGAGCATGCGGCAGAACCGCGACATGGCGAACTGCGCCACCAACGGCCCAACCAGCGGCGCCCGCAATATGACTCCCTCCCATTGGCGCCTGCCGGACTCCGAGGTCAACCAGTTCCGGATCAGATAAACGCCTATCCCGGCAGCAGCCACAATGAACAGGCCATACGAACGCAAAAGCTCACTGGTGGACACGATGACTTGGGTGATCATGGGCAGCTTGGCCCCGAAGCCAGCGAAAATCGACTGAAAACGCGGGATAAAGAACACGAGCAAGAACACCAGCACGCCCAAGGCGAGCACGAGCAAAATCACGGGATACAACAGGGCGGTCATCACCTTTGATTTCATTTCCTTTTCCCGAGCCTGAAAATCGGCGATCTGGGCGAGGACCACATCGAGAAAACCTCCGGTTTCTCCAGCCTCCACCATGGCCACGTACACGCGCGGAAAAGTTTCCGGCGACTTGGCCATCGCGTCCGCGAGGGACACGCCATCCACGACGAGATTATGAACCTGCTTCCACTGCGCCGCGGCCGCCGGGGAGGAAGCTTCCTTGCACAAGATGACCATCGCGCGGCTGAGAGGAACTCCAGCCGCGAGGAGGCTCGAAAGCAGCCGCGTGAAGTTCTCGAGCATCCGCGGGGAAACTTTCTGGGTTCCCCAGCCAGGGAAACTGAACAGGGGAGGCTGCCCGTTCGGTTGATCGGGCGATTTGCGAGGCTCCCCCTTCGCCTCCACGGGAGCTGCCTTGGGAGCCCTGGAAACCTTTGAGGCGCCGTTCAAATCGGACCGCTCCGCCAGCCGGATGGGACGCAGGCCCCGCGATTCCATCTGACGGAAAGCGTCCTGCCTGCCACCAGCTTCCAGCTCGCCCTCCGAAAACCGGCCGTCGGCTTGGACCGCTTTATACAGAAACCAGGGCATGACCTTTTTCTTCGGGTTCGGATTCCCCTGCCGCGACGAGCTCGGCTTTCGTGTCTCTCACGCCTTCACCAAGAGATTGATCCTTGGTCACACGCAGCACTTCCTCGGGCGTGGTCTTGCCTTCTTTCACCAATCTCCAGCCGTCGTCCGCGAGCGCCCGCATCCCTGATTTGCGCGCGGCATCACGAATCTCCCCGCTGGAGCATTGTTTCAGGATCATCTGTCGAATCTCGGGAGTCGTGTCCATCCATTCAAAGATGCCACGGCGGCCGTGATAGCCCGTTTGGCGGCATTCGCGGCACCCCACCGCCCGAAAAAACGGAATGGAAGGCGAAATGCTCAGCTCGGAGCGGAGCGCGCGCGCCGTATTGGAATCATCCACTTCCTTGCAGTGCGGGCACAACACACGGACCAACCGCTGGGCGAGAACCGCCTCCAGCGAAGACGCCACGAGGTAAGGCTCCACTCCCATATCGACCAACCGGGTGAGCGCCCCAGGCGCGTCGTTGGTGTGAAGGGTTGAAAACACCAGATG
>SYMW01000042.1 GCA_005805305.1 Verrucomicrobiales bacterium | reverse complement strand
TCCCACTGATGCGGACGGAGGGCCTTTATGCTTGCAGCCCCACTGGAGGCACAATCCGCATGCCTGGGTGAAGCTCTGGAAACACCACGCGGCGCAAGCGCAAGCGGACAAGATCAACGCCTCCGGGGAGGCGCGCCAAGAGCTTTTTATCAAGACGTACGGCGGCAAATACTCCAGCGAATGGTTTTTTTCAAAAGTGCTCGAAACGCTGGAATCATCCCCGGACCTCTACCACGCGGCCTCTCGCTTCATAGAGGCCGGCGATTGGATGGTGTGGCAATTGTGCGGCCGGGAACGTCGAAGCTTGTCGCTGGCAGGCTTCAAGGCCATGTGGGTTTACCCCGACGGCTCCGGAGGTTGGGGATTTCCGAGCCCGGATTTTTTCGCGAGCCTGCATCCCAAGCTGCGCCAGGTGGTTTCCGAAAAGCTGCCATCCGAATTCTTCCCGTTGAGCACCGTCGCAGGCGGACTGACGCTGGCGATGGCCAAAGCGACCGGTTTGGTGGAGGGAACTCCCGTGGCGGTGGCCAACATAGACGCCCACGCGGCGGTGCCCGCCTGCACGGTGACATCCCCCGGGAAGTTGGTCATGATCATGGGCACCTCCACCTGCCACCTGCTCCTAGGTGAAACCCGCCAAGACGTCGAAGGCATGTGCGGAGTGGTGGAACACGGAGTTGTCAACGGGTTGTGGGGCTACGAGGCTGGACAAGCGGGAGTCGGCGACATGCTTGCTTGGTTCATGGAACACGCCGTTTCCGCCTCCGTGCTGAATCAGGCCCGCAAGACTGGCGTCGACCTTTATGCTTACCTGGCGAAAGTGGCCGCCACGCTCAAGCCCGGCGAATCCGGCCTGATCGCCTTGGACTGGTGGAACGGCAATCGTTCCGTCCTGGTGGACGCCGACCTGACGGGTGTCATCGTAGGCGCCTCCATCGGAACGCGGCCGCACGAAATCTACCGTGCATTGATTGAGGCAACCGCATTCGGCACCCGCCGCATCATCGAGGCGTTCACGGATAAGGACGTCGCCATTGACGAGGTGTACGTCTGCGGCGGTTTGGCGAAGAAAAACGGATTGATCATGCAAATCTACGCTGATGTCACCGGACGCCCCATTCAAGTTGCCGCCTCCGACCAAGCGTGCGCGCTGGGCGCCGCGATGCACGCCGCCGTCGCCACAGGGGCGTATCCGAACATGGCCGACGCCGCTCAAAAGATGGCAAAACTCGAGCGCCGCGTCTACAAACCCAACCCCGCAAGCCGAGATGTTTATGACGAGTTGTATGCCGAGTATTGCCGGCTTCATGACTTCTTCGGAAGAGGTCAGATAGGAACGATGAAACTCTTAAAAAAACTCCGCAGGCAGGCCCGAGGCTAAATCACTGGTGCTCGGGGCGTGAAAGGCCATGAATGAGGCGCCATGCCACTCGGGATCGAACCTCAAACTGCAAGGTATCGCACCAGGTTTTGGTTGCTTCGGGGAGGCGGGCGCCGCGGGATGGCGAGAAATCCATTCCACATGCGGCATGCACAAAAACCCTCGAGACTCCCGCGCGCTCTCGCATGGATCTCGCGGGGATGAGTGGAAGCCAGGCGCTGTTTCCGGGCGACGGCTTCTTAGATCGAATGATTCACCATGACAAACACATTCCTAGTTCCGCTGCTGTTCTTCTGCTCCGGCGCGACCGCCTTGGTATACGAAGTGATCTGGTCAAAATACCTCGGCCAAATGATGGGCAGCACGGTGCAAGCCCAAACAGTCGTCCTCGCCGTTTTCATGGGGGGGCTGGCAATTGGAAACAAACTCTTTGGCGGCATTGCGGGGAAGGCCGGCAATCCCCTTGCGTTGTACGGCTACCTGGAGCTGGCGATCGGGTTGTACGGATTTTTCTTCCCCCAGGTTTATAAGGTGGCGGACGCCGTCTTTCTGAAGATCGGCACCGGGTTGCTGGATCACCCCACGGGGCTTCTTTGCTTGAAAGGAGGGCTCAGCGTGGCCCTGCTGATTCTGCCGACGATTCTCATGGGAGGAACCTTGCCTCTGATCGCTTCCTGGCTCCAACGGCGATCCGAAGATCATGGCCGCTGGTCCGCGCGGTTTTATTCGATTAACAGCCTTGGAGCGGTCGCGGGCGCCGCCTTGGCGGGATTTTTGATCGTTCGATCCCTGGGTATGGTCTCCGGCCTTCAAGTCACGGGGCTCGTCAACACCTTGATCTGGGTCGTGGCCCTGGCTCTTTCAAAATCCGAATCGACCCGATTGGGAAAAGTTTCGAGCGCCACACAGCCCGCGGAAAAAGAGTCGGTGGACTCGGCCGAAGCCAAGACGGCGTCCTGGCACTTTGGCCAGAAGGCCGGGCTCGTCGTTGCGATGACAGGGGGAATATCCATGGGCCTCGAGGTGCTGGCTTCGAGATCGCTCACACTGATCTTTGGCGCATCACTCCATGCGTTCGCGGTGGTGCTGATGGCGTTCATCCTTGGAATTGGGCTTGGTGGATCAGTAATCGCCTCTCCAAGAGTCCGCTCATGGCCCATGGTGCCAGCGGTTCTTGGCGCACTCCTCGGAGCCAGTCTGTTGTTGAGCGCTTATGTGTTCTACATCGAAGAGTGGGTCGAAGTGTATCGCCACCTGAGATCTGGCATAGCCCGGAGCACGATGGGTTACACGTATCATGTGGCATTGAACACCCTGCTGTCGCTGGTTGTTCTAGGGATTCCGGCGGGGCTTCTCGGGGCTGTGCTCCCTCTTTTCATAAGGGAAGGCAGCGGCGGAAATGATCTGGCGCGAAAATTGGGAAACTTGCTCACATGGAACACCGTGGGGGCGGTCGTCGGAGTGCTGCTCACCGGATTCGTGGTGATGCCCCAACTGGGATTGCGCGCTTCTTTCGGGTTCATGGCCGCTTTGCTTGCCGCCGCCGCGTCGGTCATCGGTTTCCAGGCTCGTTCAAGAAGAGGCACTGTCCTTGGCTTGGCGGCCACCGCCGCCGCTCTCGTGGTGATCGCCCGCGGCAATGACGACTGGCGTTATGTGTTCAGCTCGGGGGTGTTCCGAAATCGCGAGACGGATGTGGTGGGTAACGCCGTGGACATCCGGAAACAGCATGTCTCTGTCCTTTTCTACAAAGATGCGCCCGACGCCACCGTCTCCGTGGAAAAGAACATCCTCCTGAGGCCTGGAGAGATTGTCCTCCGCGTGAATGGCAAGCCTGACGCGTCCAGCCGAGGGGATTTGGCCACTCAATATCTGCTGGCGCATTTGCCTTTGCTGTCCAAGCCGGACTCCGAAGATGTGTTCATCCTAGGCTTCGGCAGCGGGATCACAGCGGGGGCGGCGGTGACGCACCCTTTGAAATCGCTCACCATCGCTGAAAACTGCGCGCCCGTGCTCGAAGCTGGGAGCTACTTCGAAACTTTCAACCGGGGTGTGCTCAAAAACCCGCTCACACGTGTGGTGCGGGAAGATGCCAGAACGGTGCTCAAACTCGATCCCAAGAAATACGACGTCATCATCAGCGAACCTTCCAATCCATGGATGGCCGGAGTGGGAAGCGTTTTTTCGACGGAGTTCTATCAACTCGCCGCGAGCCGCCTCAAGGAGGGAGGACTCATGGCCCAATGGTTTCACATATACGAAGTCAATGACGGCATCGTGAACCTCGTGCTCCGAACGTTTGCTTCGGTGTTTCCGGTGTTCGAAATATGGGACGCTTACGAAGGCGACATCATTCTTGTGGGCAGCCAAAAACCCTGGAGAAGCCCTGCGGCGGGCTACGAGGCGGCGTTCGCCCGCCCGCTTGTGGCTCGGGATCTGGCCGAAATAGGATTGACGACCCCTCAAAGTTTGTGGGTGCGCCAGCTCTCCTCGGCCCGCACGGCCTGGGCCATCCCAGGACCCGGCCCCATGCAAAGCGACGCTTTTCCCGTGCTGGAATACGAGGCCCCCCGCGCCTTTTACGTGGGGACAAAATCGGAGTTTCTCACCACTTTTGACGAACGCACATGGCTGTCCCCGCTGGCGTCGGAGCATAAGCGCGTGTCTCTCCCAGCGATTTCTAACGAAGCCCTCCGCCCGATCTTCTCGGAATTCGGAACTTCCAACCCAGATGTGGTCCGCTATCTGAACATGCGCTTTCGTGGTCAGGATACCCTGTCGGACTATGCCAACGCCCTCAAACTGCGCCCCATCCCCAGTATCTTCCGGGGTGATCCTCAATGGAGGAACGCGCTGACAAGCGACGAGCCCGGCCTCAAAGAAGCCACGCCCCTCGTTTACGCCGAGAAACTGATCATGGGCGAGCCGAAACGCTGGCGCGAAGCGGTCGAACTCATCCGCTCCACCCTCGGATCCGCCACGGCCGACAGCCAACAAAACGGCGGCGGCACACTGCCCCTCACTCATTATGCGTCACTCGGAGCCATCACGTGCCTCAGCCACGGGGAGATTGACATGGCCAAAAGTTTGATCGGGCTGGGGCTCAGCCGAAATCCAAGTCACGTGACGCTTAATTTCCTAGGCCGACTTTCCTCAATGGATGCCTTGTTCCAGAAACCCCAATGACAAACTCGCCCTCCGAAGCAGCCAAGCCGTGGACAATCCGCGCCGCGACACGCGAGGATGTCCCGGGTATACTCGAAATCTACAATGACGCCGTGATCCACACAACGGCCAGCTACGATTACGAGCCCCGCACGCTCGCGAGCCGGCTTGCTTGGTTCGAGGACCATGTCGCCAATCATTATGCCGTATTCGTCGCCGCAACGCCCGAAGGAGGCGTCGCGGGCTGGGCTTCACTGAGCCGCTTTCACGATCGCCTGGGCTACCGCTTCACTGCTGAAAATTCCGTCTACATCGCCGCGCCATGGCGAGGTCAGGGAGTTGGAACCTCGCTTATGGGGCCGCTGATCGACGCCGCCATGGCACGGGGGCTCCACAGCCTCATCGCTCTCATTGACGCCTCGAACGAAGCCAGCATTCGTTTGCACAGCAAGTTCGGCTTCGCCAAGGCAGGACATTTCAGGGAGATCGGGTTCAAATTCAACCGGTGGCTGGATGTGGTCTATATGCAGCGCTTGCTCTCCATTCGATGAGGCGCGCGACCGAGCCCGCTTCGCCCTCTCCACCCCGCGATCCGCCGCGAAAGGGAGCCGCGGCGAGAGGCCCCCAGACCAGACGCGGCTTCCGGGCCGCAACCTCCAAAAATCCCAGTCTCATTAATGTTGGAGTTTGCGATTGTCCGCGGAGGAAATTCAATCCACCTTCGTCCATGCACTCGAGTAGACGCACGCCGAGATCCAAGCCTCAGGGAAGGCCAAAACACCTCCGTCATTCCACTTTATCTCCATCATGCGCACCGTACTGCTGATTTTTGGCGACCTGATCGACCAGGATATCGATTGGTTGTGTTCGAATGGATCCAAGCTCACTTTAAAGGAAGGGGATGTTCTCATCCAAAAGGACGTGCCCCTGAAATCGTTGTTCATCGTCCTGACGGGTGAGTTATCCGTCTGGGTCGGAAAAGACCGCGAAATCTCACGCGCTGGAAGCGGAGAGATGCTCGGCGAAATGTCTTTAGTGGAGGCGCGACCACCGTCTGCCACAGTCAAGGCGGCGACCACTTCAACCCTCCTCGCCGTCCCCAAATCCGCCCTTCAAGCGAAATTGAAAAAGGATACCGCGTTCGCGGCGCGCTTCTACAAAGCCCTCGGCATGCTGCTTTCCTTTCGCCTGAGACGGCTGAGTCATCGGATCCAAGGAGGGGCCGATCCAGACGAGTCGGTCGACGAATTGGATCCGAATGTCCTGGACACGGTTTTTCTCGCGGGCGCGCGCTTTGATCGAATGCTGAAACGGCTGTCTTGAATCCCGTCTCAATAAAGGCGCCGTTATCAGCCTCGTGGAATATGACTAAGACTCGAGCGAGCACCGAACGAATATTCGAGACAAGTCAGATGCGGGAAGAGTGGTGGCGAACAACGCAAACCCCCGTTCTGTTTGACCCGTGAACCGGGATGGGGCCGCGCCCGACGGTGACAGCGAGTTCGAAATCGCCGCTAAAGAGCCTGTATGAGGATCGCGATCGAGCCAAAAAGAGCTGTTGCCAAAGCACGTCGCTTTGGCTGCGGCGCGATGGTGGCGTGGCTCCTCATGTTCCATTGCGGCCCCGCCATCGCGGAATCCCAGGCCGCGCCCGCGCCGGCCGGCGCCTCGCGCGTGAACCTCGCCGAAGCGGTGCTCGCCACGCTGCGCCGGGATCCGAATATCAGGATCCAAGAGGAACAAATAAAATTCTCCCAAGGAGCGCTCCAGCGAGAGGAAGGCGCTTTCGATTATGCCCTGGACACTGCGATTTCGCAGGGGCTGACACGATCGCCGCGCAGCGAATCCGAGCGGCTGAGCTTCCTGGGGCAAACAAATATCCTGCACAACGCGAGTGATCTGAGCAATCACCGGGCGGCGGTGACCAAGTTGTTTCGATCCGGGACCAGCGTGAGCGCAGGAGTCGAGTTGAATCGCTTGCACCACAACTTGGAGGCGTCCGTGGTGAATCGCGCCAACGTGAATCTCATCGTGACGGTTCCCCTCCTGAAACGATTCGGCGCG
>SYMW01000041.1 GCA_005805305.1 Verrucomicrobiales bacterium | reverse complement strand
TTCTCAGCGACGTCGGCGCAGAGAAGAAAATCGAAAGCAGAAGTCCGACCAAACAAACGTAAACAAAAACCAAACAGTGACCGTCAGCCTTGTAGCGTAATCAAATGCCCTCTGAGGTCATTGATTCAAAAACGCGCCGACTTGGTTCCAACGGACGCACGACCGTGAAATCAAAGTGCGTTTGTGAAGCTACGAATTCAAAACCGCCTCGAACACTTCGCGATAAGAATCCGCCACGGCAATCAGGCGGTTCTGATAAACCGCCGGTTTTGAGAGGATTGTCTCGCCACCGATTTCAGAGAGACCGAGGCGGGGGATTTTAACCGCGGATTTCGCGGATTTCACGGATGGGAAGGGGATGTTTCTTTTTAATTCCTAGCCAACATGTGACTGCTGGGCGGGACGAAAGTTGCCGTGAGACGGGAATGCTTTGAGATTGGGGGAGCCTCGGTTTTGAGAGACATCTCGACAATGGGATCGGTCAGGCTGCGCTTGTAAACCTCCAAGTCGGCCTCGGCGCGGCGCCTTCAGCCCAATCCGTGGTCGTTCGTGTCGCCATCCTTCCGGGCCAGCGATTCCAGGATGGATTCCTCGACGTATCTGACTACGGGCATCAGTGCAGAGTGGAGACGTGGGGATAATCGATGAGGAGCGAATCACCCGTGATCAAAGGTGCGTTCTCGATTCGCGCTGTGGCGACCAAGAGCCTGTCCGCCGGGTCCCGGTGAAATGGTTCGGGCAGCGAATAGGCCTCCCGAGCGATGGCCGGAGTGATGGAGAGGCAGGTCCATCCATTCATCACCAGGAGATCATCCCACCATTCCTGCCACGATTTGCCGAGATCAACACGCTGCTTGGCCTGCAAGCACGACAACTCCATCATGCTGACGGCGGAAACACAAACCTCGGTGTCCTCGGCCATCAGGAGATCGAGCGTCGCCCGGGTCAGATTGGATTCCTTCGTGCCCAGCCAGATGATCGCGCAGGTATCCAGCAACACTTTCATGCGACTGGATTACTTGAGCATCGCCCAATCGTCCTCCAAGACCGGACCAGTGACCGGGCCAAGGATTCTGAGAGTATTGTCTGCCCACCCGATCTTGGTCCGGTTCTTGTGCGAAGCGGGCGCTGCCGGGACGATGCGCGCGATGGGCTTGCTACTACGGCAGACCACCACTTCGTTGCCCTTTTCGACTTCCGCGAGGTAACTGTTCAGGCCGTTCCGTAGTTCTTCGACTGTGGCTTGTGTACGCATAAGCGGTTTTCGATGGCGCTTGGTTTGGCCATGGTCATAGCGAGTTCCTTTCCGGCTTCCGAGGGACAGCCGCTGACGATCCCCCGAAAGTCCAGAAGGTTCCCGTTCTCATGGCGCAACTATGCCTCTGTTGGGCGCACCAGGTCAAACTCAACGCCGCCAACCAGCCATTCCGGTATGGCATGCCAGCTGGTTCTTCAAGTCCGCGACCCTCACATGCGCGCTCATAGCCAACAACTTGGCCATCTTCCGAGCCAAGTCAACTCATGGCAATTCCTCGCCATAACACTCCATCCCTCCCACAGTGGCCGGACCGAATGAGGACGAACGGACGGGAATCTGAGGCGGTTCAGCCGGTTTTGGGAAGATTGTTTGCCACGGATTGCAGGCGCCGAGGCGGGGACTTCTAACCACGGATTTCGCGGAATTCATGGATGGTAAAGGATTTTTCAGTTCAATTTCTATCCGTGGCATCCGCGTAATCCGTGGTTCAAATTGGTTCGGCTCTACGGTTTTGTGGCCTTCCATTCTCTGCGTTCTCCGCGGATTCCGTTCGCGTGCTCCGCGGGCAGAAGCGCCTGTGGCACACGCGGTTCTCGTGCGGAATGGGTAGGGTTCACGTCATGAGAGACCGTATTGAGATCGATCCGCGCGTCCGCAGGGGGACAGCCTGTCATCAAAGGAACGCGCATTTCCGTGGTTGCCGTCCTGGAGTTACGAGTTCGCATCATTCTTTGGGCTCTTAATCTTTTGCGTGAACAGCGCATCCGATGGCGAATGCAACATGGCCACATCCTCAGTTTAAGGCGGTGTTACGATCAACTTCGGTCGCAACGCTGGGACGGCGTCATATTCTGAGCTGAAGAATTCGTTGAAGTTTTCGTTGGAATAATCCACCGGGCGAAATTGGATGCCATGATTTGGTTGGGCGCCACTTTTCCAGGCGTTGTAGAGGTCCGTGATATCCACTTCATACCATTCCCCTGGGGTTGGACTCGCAATTGTGCCCAGGCTCCATTGCACCGTCCCGGGGCGGTCTCCCCACCAGAGCCGTTCCCGGTCGCGACCCTTCCCCTGCGTACGCCAATCCCAAAACTCCGTGACTTGATCCAGATACATCTCCGTGCCGCCGCCCATCTGGTTGAAACAATAGAGGTGCAGCACCGCGGATGCGGCGACTGCCGGCAGGCCCGTCAAATCAAACTGCATCAGGATATAATACTCGTCCCCCCACCCGCCGATCCGCAGCCTATCGTCGTTGAGACCGCCACCGGGAACCTTTTCCCCTGGCGCCCAGGAATAGACGCTCGTAGTCCAGATGTCCTTGCTATCCGACGGAGCTGGCTGAGCGACGAACGGCCCGACCCCCTGGGGCACGGCACGGTAAAACCTCTTGGAAATCCCCTTGACCGGATCCGCGATCGGCGTCGAACCAGTCACCGGAATGGTGTAGGAACGGAACATAACCCAGTCGAGCAGGTTCGAGGAAACTTGCACGTCGTAATTGTTGCGGACCGGGCCGCGCAGCACGCATCGAAAAAAACCATTACTGACACCGAACTCCCAAAAATGGGGCATGGGAGCCGCTACGACAGTGGCTGCGCGCATGCTCTGGCCGGTGGAAGTTGTCGCGGCAAGCGGCTCGTTACCCCGGTTCTCGCCCGTTTCAGCACCCAAGCTCGAGACGATGGATTGCGAAACGATCAGCAATCCGGTGCCGATCCATGCCGGTATGGTAAATCTCATTTTATGCTCTCCTCTTCCCGGCCATTTAGCCCGGGCTAGAATGTGATTTTCTCTCCGTTCAGTGACGAATGAACCCTAAACACAGCGCGATGGCAAGTGGTGAATCAGCAATTCACTTCTTGGGCACGGATTGACCTCGGTTGTCGCGAGTCTCCATGCCGCCGACCGTCGAACTGAAACATGCCACCTTGCCGTCGCTGAGCGTCACCGTTAGAGTTTTATGAGCCAACCTCGTGCCGCCGACGAATGGACCGGCATAAGGAATAAAACTTTCGCCTTTGACCCGCTCTTCGGCATGCGTCAGGTGAGGATACTTTTCGTTCGCCTTGCCGCAAGTGCCTCACTTCGCTCCTTTGAGGTTTTGCTCACAGAGAGCCCAAATTCCAGGGGGACAAGGCTCACTATTTCGGCGAGCGATGCGCCGCCAGAACACGTTGACCTTCCTCAAGCAACATTTTCTTGATGTGCCCCTTTGCCAGAGCTACTTCGTTCTCACTTAGTTGCAAAAGCCTCGCCACATCGGCGGGGCGCAGACCGTCGATTTCACTGTGAAGATAAACCTGAACGCATTGAGGATGACCCCATTGCCAGGCGGGCCGCGTGGCCAACACACTCACGTTCGATTCCCATTCCTGATCCCATTTTCCGTCGGGCTCCTCATCGATGGCATCCGCAACTGCTGATTCTCCGTAGTTTAGGTCGTCCAGTGCAAAATAGAAGCAATCCGTCCCCAGTGCCGCCGGATTGGAAACCCCTTCCGAGTTGCGGTTCGAATCGACAACCGCCTCCGCATTGTCCGCGGAATCCAAACCGTCCATATTGTGGTTGGTCCATCCCCTTTTCACAATGCGAAACAGCCATGTTTTCAAGCTGCCCTGTTGTGAGTTGTAAATATATCCCTGTGTCCGACGAGCCACGCAAGCCACAATCTTCATCATAAGATGCTCCGCCTCCCTGAGAGTCATCCCGCGGCGGATGAGCCATGAATAAATGGGTGTGTGATAGCTGTCGAAGAATTCCTGGGCTCTTCGCTCTGATTGGATTTTTTCACTCATACCGCTTTCACGCTCAGTCAGGCCATCTGAGGACTAGTTTGTGAGGGGGCATGAACGGACAGACCCTCCAGATCCAGGTTCTCAACTTTCTGGTTGACGGCGCTCTGGGTCGCTTTCAAGCAACCTGAACTTGATTCACCAGATCGCGGGTTAACTTACGGCCATGTCGAAAGGGTCAGCACCTCAATTGCGCGTACAAACAACGAAAACTCACGGGTTCATTGTCAAAACCCACGCAGTCGCTGTCACTTGCCTATAAACCCTTTGGACCACCATCACGTTGCGAACCCCATCCCCACCCAACACCCTGGTTCAATCGTTCCAGACTTCTAAATCTTGCAAACAATTTCCGGAAACAGTGCGTTCGCGGGGACTTTTAACCACGGATTGCGCGGATGGCGAAGGAGATTTTTGATTTTGGTTTCTATCCGTGGCATCCGCATAAGCCGTGGTTCAATGTGGCTTCGGCCCTGCGGTTTTGTGACCATCCGCTCTCCCATAAGCGACTTCTCGATGCCCTGCTCGCTTCGACATACCGCCAGGCGGGAAAGGCGTCTCGAGGACGCGCCCGCGCGGACATAGCCTTTGCCGATGAGCACATTGTCTGAACCCATAGAGAAGCGCTGGCGCAGCGCGCGGCGGTTCGCCGACGTGCTGGAAGCCGAAGTGAAATCGTGGCAGCATCCGTTCGTCGCCCAGGTTGTCTCCTGGTATAACTTCCGCCGGGTGTTCGAGGATTTGGAGGAGCAAATGTTGCTTGCGCCGGCGGCATGGCCATATGACAAACCACCCCACGTTCAATGCTCCAGCGTTGAAGCACTGGCTCCTTGTGGAGGCGTTCTGGTTTCCGCGGCGAATCAGAAGGATTTCGTGAACTCGGAAGGGAAGGAAGAGATCCCGAGAATGGGAGATGGGCCTCCAGGGATCGATCGGAGGGGAAGATCGTTGAACGGTAAGGCTTCGGCGCCACTCATTACGCGCCTCGGAGAATCCGTTTTTGAACGAGGTTCGCACGTTGTGGGTTCTGGAGTGGATGATTTCTTGCAAGAATCTCCGCCGAAATGCGATTAAACAATCAATGGGATCGAACGGACAAGCTCCCCCGCCCCTGCGCCACGAGTTGGCGGCCACGCGCGCCAGCCTGATTGCGCGGCTGCAATCCTTGGGCGCCGAAAAGGGGTGGGAGGAGTTCTTCGAGCGCTACCAGTCCCCCATTTACGGGCGTCTCATTCACTATGGACTGGCTCCCCAAGAGGCCGAAGACGTTTTCATGGAGATTGTGGAGGGAGTGGCCCGCCGGATGCCGGATTTCGTTTACGACCCGAAGCGATGCACATTCCGAACGTGGCTGTTTCGGATTGTGAGGTTTCGTGTCGCCAATTATTTCCGCAGTCGCGCCCGCTCGCTTCCACAAGTGGAGATCGACGCCGATAGCCATGCGAAGTTGGAGGAGGTTCCCGATCCGGCCTCGGTTGAGCCGGACAAAAGATGGGAGGAAGAATGGGAAGCGAATCTTGTTCGGATGACGTTGCAGCGCGTGGGCCGGCGCGCGAACCCTCGTTACATGCAGATTTACCTGTACAGCGAAGTCGATGGGCACAGTGTTTCGGAGACGGCTAGGCATTTGCAGACGACCGAGAACGATGTTTCAGTGGCGAAACATCGCATCAAAGAATTGATGCGCGAAGAGGGCGGCCGAATCTTGAAGGAACAGAACGAGTTGTGGGGAACTGGAGGATCGATCTCGACAGCGAGGGCTTCTTGACAGACCGCATTGGAAATGCGACTGGCGCACCGGCTGAAACCGCAAATTCCAACCTCGGAATTGGCACATGCATCCCGCATTCAGCGGGCCTGGGTCCAAGGCGGGAACCACCGCGTTCAAGTGCGCGGACTTGCAACGATTCCGCCGATGTGCATCCAATGTGACCGCACATGGATCGGCATTCACCCACCTCTTCAGCCCTTCGATCGCCGCCCGCCGTTCCAGGCTGCGCATTGCACAGGATGATCGGCAGGGGCAGTTACGGCGAAGTATGGCTTGCATCGGATGCGCTGAAAAAGTGGCGCGCGGTGAAGGTGGTGTTCCGGGGAGAGCACTCCCAAGCCGAGCATGAATACAAGCGCGAGTTCGAGGCGCTGCAGCGGTACGACGACATCTGCGGTTCGCACCGCAGCCTGATGTTCATCCGCTTCGTCGGCCGGGACCCCGCCGACCGGTTTTTCTTCTACGGCATGGATTTGGCTGACGACACGCGGACCCGTCGCAAGTTCGATCCGTTGCCAGAACGAACGGAACAAATCGCGTCATCAATTCAAGATTACGAACCTCGCACAATGCGGGCGGAGTTGTCTCGAGAAGGGCGGCTCACGCCCAAAGAATGCCTCGATCATGCGGTCGCTCTGGCCACGGCATTGGAGCAACTGCACGGGCACAATTTGATTCACCGCGACATCAAGCCGGACAACATCATCTTTGTGGATGGCGAGCCTAAACTGGCCGATATCGGCCTGGTGACCAATGCGGATGCCAAGTACTCGCTGGCGGGAACCCGGGCGTACTGGTCGTCTGAACCCGAGCGAAAGCAGCCCGCGGACATCTTCGCTTTGGGCAAGGTCATCTACGAGATGGCGACCGGCGAAGCGGTCGAAAACTTTCCGAGGCTCCCGGATGGTTTCGCCACGCTTGCTCAGGACGAACGAACGGCCTTGAACGAGTTGAGCGCGGTTTTCTGCAAGGCCTGTGAACCTCAAGTTCACGACCGTTATACGACCGCGAAACAGATGCGCGAAGATCTGGAATTGGTCCGGGATCGAGGTTCGGTGATCCGCCAGCGGGAACTCGAAGGGCAAGCCGAAGTTCTGAGGCAACAAGTCGAGCAAGAGCGGCGGCGGCGCACCTCTTTGGTGCGCAAAGCGTGGGCGGGCGGTGCCGTATTCTCGATCGTCGTTGTGCTGGGCTTGTTGCTTTTCCGCGTCAGAGTGACCAACGAACGCGTCGCGGAGGAATCGCGCAGGCGCGTATTGAGAGAACTCAGAATCTCGCGGATAGCACCTCACGTGGCGGGGTGGTCCGCCGACAACATGTCGCGACTGGGAAGTCTTGGCCCCATTGGCCAGGACCAGGAGTCTTTGGAACAGGCGACCGCCGCGCTCACGGGCCTTGACTCGCGCGAGGTCAGGACCCACCAGGACATGCCCGCGTCCTCGGCGGCATTCGCGCCGGATGGGAGTGCCCTGTTCGGTGGTGTCGGCACAAGCCGGGCTTTGCTGATGGACCTCAAGGGTGCGCTGACGGAACTGCCAGCACAAGGCGAGGGTCCGGTCTGTTGGACCCGCAACGGCGTCGCGCTTCTGTTCACGGTGGTCTCGAACACGCCTGTTCTGCTCGCAGCCCAAAGCGGTGACGTGCGGCGGGAGTTTCTATTGACGGACGACGAGCGGTTGGCATCCCCGTTCCGTCGTGTCTTGGCGATGACACCGGATGGCACGCGCGTCGCCGCGGGGATGGAGGACAAGGTCGTGGCTTGGGAAGCAGCCTCTGGCGCAAGGATTGGCGAAGTTCGTTGCGCGGTCACATCCTTGGCGTTCAGCCCGGACGGATTGTGGCTGGCGGCAGGCGACTTGGCTGGAACGACCCGAGTCTACGAGGTTCCTGGCTTTGCGGAGACAGCGGTTCTACCAGCACCCTTGCGGGGAAACCCGATTTTCTGCCTGGCGTTTGGACGTGATCCTGTCGTGCGAAATCGTCCCTCGAAACGAAAGGACTCCTGGTTGCTGGCCACCGGCGGCAAAAGCGGGTCGATCATAATTTGGGATATCACCCGCCGACTGCCCCGGTCCTTCTGTCTGGGCTCCCCGTGGTACGTGGAGTCTTTGGCCTTTCATCCGGACGGATCGACGCTTGCCTCCGCGGGCCGAAACGAAGCCAGACTTTGGGATGTCGTGAGCGGACAAGTGTTCCTGCGTCTCCCAGGAGTAGTGAGTTCCGGGGGTTCCCGCGCGCTGGCCTTCGACGATCAGGGCCGCCGGCTGGTGCTCGGGGGTGAAGCCGGGGCCGGACGGGCGGCTGTCGCGCTTCGGGAATTTGAATCGAATCGGGGCATCCAAATTTTGCGCGGCCTCGGTTCGGCATGCCGGAAAGTGTGGTTTTCGCGGGACAGCCTCCGTGTGGCCGGCTTGAGCGACGATTGGCAACTGGGGGTTTGGGAAGCGGGAACCGGACGATTGCTCGTCATATTTGAAACCCCAGTCGGCACGACGGCGGACAACGCCGGTGGCTGTTTCGATCCGTCGGGGAACCGGTTTGCGTTCGCGACCGGAAACGAGGCCTGCCTTTATGATCTGGTCACAGTTCAAGTGGCCCAGAGATGGCCACTCGGTGCGGGGAAGTCGGATCAAATCCAGTTCGATAACAAGGGCCGGTTGCTGTTGCTTCGCCGCGAACAGCCCGCGGAGGATCGAAAATCCATTTGGCGGTTGCATGAACTGAACGAGTCGGAACAACCCAGACTGCTCCGTCAGCAAACCGAGACGAACTGGACAGCCATGGGCATGGCTTTCCGTGCCGGAGGCGAACAGTTCCTGGTTTGGAACGGACCACCCGACACCGATCGAGTCATTCGCGCCTACGACATCGCAAGCGGGCGGGAGTATTGGAAAGCTGCCGCGGATGCTTCAATGAACTACTTCCAGGTTTTCCTCGACACGACGGGTCGATGGTTTGGTTACGTGGCGCTCACAAATCCACGCACAACGCGACTGATGGATTTTTCGACATTGAATGAAATCGGCATGACAAAGGAATTCTACGAAGCGGTGAGCCCGTCAGGGCGGCAGTTTGCCGGGGGCGGGCATTACCATCTGGATCGTGAAGGGAGAAGGCACGCCATTCCGATTGCCGCCGATTTGACAATGAAACCGTACGTTTGGAATTTCAGCCCCGACGGCCGATTTCTGGCCTGCGGCACCTACGAGGGTCCGATTCTGCTCGCTGATTTGCCGGAAGTGGAACGTCGACTCGACTCTATGGGAAAGCCAAGACGATAGATTCATCAGCGCCCATTAATGTGGGGGTCAAAGTGAAGGCCCCACCCGGTGAATGTGCAAGCGACCGACACTTCCTTCCATGGCGTGGCTCATTTTGTATTGCTCGCCAGCATTTTCACCGTCAATTGGCTGGAGATGTTTAGGAGCTGGACGGGATGTTTTTTCAACCTCTCGAAATGGCTGCCCCAATCCAATTCCTCCTTGGGTTTCGTGCGCCCGACCCGCCCGCAGAGTCAAAGGATGAGAAAGGCTTGACGAAGAGCGAGGCATATCCATTGCGGATCAGGTGAGAGATTCGGAAAAACTTTATCGCCAGGATCTTCCGAAGATTCGCCTGGAGCAACTGCCGTTCTCAGGTTCAGTCGGGATTTTTCCTCAACGCCTCCTCGTAATCGGCGGGTGTGTCTAGATCCCTAGCGAGGCCCTCATCCTCGATCTCCAAGAGCTCCACTTGGGCTTTGTGGAGGCGCAGGAACTGGGCCAGCGTTTCACACTCCTCCCCGAGCAGAGACTTGAAAAGAAGCCGAGGAAGCAGCACGGGATGTTTCGGTCGGCCACCGTAAGACGGCTGGCATATCTTGCCCGGAAGGCTGTCCGAAAATTCCAGAAGTGAGGAAAGAGTCGAAAGACGCAAATGAGGCTGATCCCCCAGGATGATCGCGATGTCGGTCACCGGTGCGCGCCATCCGGTCCATGCCGCAGCGCAGCGAATAGAGCTGAACATTCCTCTTGCGGGGTCGGGGTTCAGGATGCGGTTCTCGGTTGGAAACTTCAACTGATTCAGCTCGTCTTCAAGAGCCCGGTCAGCCGGTGGAAGCACCAATGCAATCTGGAGCCCCCCCAACTGCCGCCACCGCGAAATGAGGTGGCCGATGATGGAAGTCCCTTTCCATGGCAACAGCAGTTTCGACCGGCCCATCCGGCTCGATGCGCCAGCGCCTAGGATCACCACCCCGCGGTTCATCAATCGAGATCCCGCATGTGACCTCCAGTTCGCCGCCGCAGGATCTTCAAGATCTCGCCCATAATGCTCACGGCGATCTCCCCGGGAGCATCGGCGCCGATGTCCAGGCCAATCGGGGCGCAGACATCGGCCAGTTGATCGTCCCGGACCCCCGCGCCACGCAAATCGTCGAACACGCGCCGAACCTTCCTCCGGCTTCCGATCATGCCTATGTAGCCCAACCCAGTTTTCCCCAACGCCGCGCCGAGGGCATCGCGGTCGATAAGGAAATTCCGGCTGACGATCACTAATCCTTCGTCCGGCTGCCACGGGTGGTTGGCAATAAACACCTGAGGCGGACAATCGGAGACAACCCGGTGCGCGGGAAAATCAGACAACAATTCTCGTCGATCATCGATGACGGTGACGTGAAGCCCGCAGTCCCGCGCCATGGCCGCCAAGGCCCGTGAGCAATGTCCCGCTCCCACAATGACGATCGCCTCGCGCAACTGCTGGGGTTCAAGGAGCACCGTGACCGTGCCGCCACAGATGGCCCCGAACGAATTCGGATCGCCCTCATGCAGCGGGTAGGACTTGAGCACCGGCGCCCTTCCCTTCAAAGATTGGAGTGCCTCAGCAATGACCAAGGATTCGAATTTTCCGCCTCCCACGGTTCCCAGGGTTCGGGACGCCGAATAGACGATCATCTTGGCTCCCTCCGCCCTCGGGATCGACCCCGTGGTCGAGATCACGGTCGCCAAAACGCAGGGTTCGCGTTTCTCACGTGATTCCAACAGCGATTGCAAGATCAGACTGTATTCGTCCATGACGGGGAGAGGCTAGCAGGAGGACCGAGCGACGCAAAGGATTTGGGATGATGGCGGCCCAGATCGGGCAAGAAAAAGGAACTGACATCGCCTTCCATCGGCGTTAAATTTCCGCCCTCATTAATCAACACCCCGCTGAACGACTTATGATCACACTGAAGGTCAATGGCGTGACGCGCCGCTTCGACGGCGATCCGGAAATGCCCCTGCTCTGGTATTTACGCGATCTATTGGAGTTGACCGGAACCAAGTATGGTTGTGGCCGGGGCCTTTGCGGCTCCTGCACGATCCATGTGAATGGCGTCCAGGTCCAGAGCTGCGTGACGGCGATCGGCAGCGCCGACGGCAAAAGCGTGGCCACTATCGAGGCCCTAGGCGCTAATGTCGATCACGCGCTGCAAAGGGCATGGATGAAGAACAATGTCCCACAGTGCGGTTACTGCCAGAGCGGCCAGCTCATGACCGCCGCAGCCTTGCTGAAGGAAAAGCCCAAGCCGACCGACCAGGACATCGACACCGCCATGGCGGGCGTGATTTGCCGTTGTGGCACTTATCAGCGGATTCGGCAGGCGATCAAAGACGCCGCGGAGGTGGCTCTATGAGACAAATCACTGTTATCAATCGGCGTTCGTTTCTTGGCGGACTGATCACTGCGGGCGCATTCGTTCTGGGCACCCGGCTGCTTCCTTCGCTGGTCCAGGGCGCGGCCAAGACTGAGTCGGCTTCGTGGAGTCCGAGCATTTTCCTGGGCCTTGAACCTGACGGCTCCGTGATCATCGTGGCCCATCGTTCCGAGATGGGAACGGGCATCCGCACCGCGCTGCCGGCCATCGTGGCGGACGAGATGGATGCCGATTGGGGCCGGGTCAGGATCGAGCAGGCCTTGGGCAACTCCAAATACGGTTCGCAGAACACGGACGGCTCCCAATCGATCCGCGATTTCTACGACACGATGCGCGAAGCGGGCGCCACCGCCCGTCAGATGCTGATCGCCGCCGCCGCCGCCAGGTGGGGCGTTCCTTCGGGAGAATGCAGCACGGCAAAACACGAGGTGATTCATGCGAAGAGCAGCCGTCGCGCGGGCTATGGCGAGCTCGCAGCCGGGGCCGCCAAGCAACCGGTCCCGAAGAAGTCGGACCTCCGCTTTAAGTCCCCGGCGGACCACCGCTACATCGGGCAGGATATGCCTGTCTCGAACCTGAAGGAACTTTGCTCCGGCCGTGGAGTGTTCGGCATCGATGCGACCATGCCAGGAATGGTCCATGCCTCCATAGAGCGTTCGCCGGTTCTCGGAGGCAAGCTCAAGAGCCATGATGATTCGGAAACGCTCAAGGTCAAGGGAGTGCTGAAAACGGTCGTCCTTGAGGGGTTCTCCCCGCCCCACGGGTTCAAGGCTCTCGGGGGCGTGGCTGTGATCGCCGACAACACCTGGTCCGCCATGAAAGGACGGCAGGCTCTGAAAGCCGAGTGGGATCCAGGCCAGAACGCCAGTTATGATTCGGAGGTCTATAAGAAGGACCTGATGGCCACGGTCAGCAAGCCTCAGAAGGCGGCGCGGAACGTGGGCAACGTGGACGCCGAATTCGCCAAGAATGCGAAGTCGCACGAGGCGTATTACTATGTTCCCCATTTGGCCCATGCGCCCATGGAACCGCCTGCCGCCGTGGCCGAAGTCAAGGACGGCAAGGCCGTGATCTACGCCGCCACGCAAAATCCGCAGGCGGTGCAGGACACCGTCGCCGCCGCCCTCGGCATCGACAAAAAAAATGTCGAATGCCATGTGACCTTGCTCGGAGGAGGATTCGGGAGGAAGTCGAAGCCCGACTATGTGGCGGAGGCGGCACTGCTCTCGAAAGCCGTGGGCCGGCCGGTGAAGGTCACATGGACCAGGGAAGACGACATCCGTTTTGACTACTTTCATTCCGTGGCGGCGATGTATCTCAAGGCCTCTTTGGATGCCAGAGGGAAACCCACAGCTTTGTTGCAGCGAAGCGCTTTTCCGACCATTATTTCAACGTTCAACGGCGCCGCGGCGGAGGGCGCGCCCTTCGAACTGGGCATGGGTTTGACCGACATGCCGTTTGAAATACCCAACATCCGAGCCGAGAACGGCCCCGCGAAACATCATGTCAGGATCGGCTGGCTGCGTTCGGTCTCAAACATCTTCCACGCCTTCGCGCTGCATTCGTTCATCGACGAACTGGCGCGGCTCGCGAATCGCGATCCAGTTGAGTACCTTTTAGACTTGGTGGGCAAGCCTCGGAAAATTGATTTCAAGGCTGAGGGGACGGACTATTCCAACTACGGAAAACCATTAGACAAATTCCCGGTGGACACCGGACGCTTGCGCCGCGTCGTGGAACTGGCGGCTGAGAAATCCGGCTGGGGCAATAAGAAATCGGGGAATGGGCGCGGTTATGGAATCGCGGTTCATCGCAGCTTCCTTTCCTACGTGGCCGTCGTGGTGGAGGTGGAAGCGGGAGCCAACGGGCGAGTGACGATACCTCGTGTGGACGTGGCGGTGGACGCGGGAACTATCGTCAGCCCGGACCGCGTCAAGGCGCAGTTTGAAGGGGCGGCGGTTTTCGGAGCTTCAATAGCGTTGATGGGGAAGATCACCGCCACCAAGGGCGTGATAGACCAATCCAACTTTGATAGCTATCCGGTGGCGAGGATCACCGAAGCGCCGTTCAAGACGCACGTGCATCTGGTCCCGAGCAGTGATCCCCCGGCAGGTGTGGGTGAACCCGGAGTGCCGCCAATCGCGCCGGCAATCTGTAATGCGATTGCCGCCGCGAACGGCAAGCGCATCCGGGATCTGCCCATCAACCCGGTGGCTTGACCGGAGAATTTTCGCCCGCAACAAACGGTTGCTCAACCAAGGCGCCAAGCATCGCCCAGAAAACCCGCTACTTGGATCGTCTGTAGACGGTCTCAACGGCTTTCGCCTCTTCCCCATTGGGGACAATGTTGTAGGCCGTGATCGTGAGCTGATCAGCACCCTTGAATTCGTATTCCGTCCGCCAACCCCACTTCGGGTGGCCTTCGCCCACATCGTAATCGCCTCGCACCTTGAACCCGGGTTTCGTTGCCGGGCCTTCCGAAAACAGGATCGCGTCATTCATATGAAAGGTGTCCACCCAGGATGTTTGGAACAACTTCGTCAAGGAGTTGAACGCGATCAACTCCTCCCCACGACGCGGTTTCCCCTGGATGCCGCCTCTGTACGTGTGCCGAACGAAAAACCCTTCCACCACCTCCTCAAACTTGCCAGCAACCTTGGATTCATCGGCAAGCTTTCCCGGTTCGAACCAAGTGCGGCAAACGCCTTTCCAGGTTCCGATTAGTTTTTTAAGCAGTTTTTTTTGTGACATAGTAGTTAATGCTTGGCCTAAAGCGACGCATGGATTGGCCCACAATCGAGCAGTGGCGAGAACAATCAACGGCAGACCAATGAAACACAAATGCCGTCGCGGGCGCGGTGATCTCGATCATAACGCCTCCGGATCTCCTCAACGTTTCTCCTCCATCAGCCCGATCAGATTCCCATCGGGGTCTCGGAGAAAAGCTCCCCACAGATCGTGGTCCGGCATTTTGGCGAGAAGTTGCGGACCCCGCTCGTTCTTCGCGCCTCGTCCCACTATAGCGGCATGCGCGGCTTCGATGTCGGTGACCTTGAAATACAGGATGGAGTTCTGCCCGACGGCGCCCGAGCCGTGGGGAGTGGTCAACATGAGGCGAACCCCGCCAGCAGCCAAGAAGGCAAGTGTTGGTGAGGGACTGAAGAGAAATGTGAGTCCCAAAACGTCGCGATAGAACGGCAGCGCCACGCCAACGTCGCTCACGGTGATGGCAATCTGCCTAATCTCAGAAAGTTTATGGTCAGCGTTCATGGTGGGCTCACAAGGCAAGAAATGATCCGCCGTTCAGCGAATGGGGTGAAAACTGACGCCGCGCAATCTTGAAGCGGATGCTTCCATTCGGGAGATCTACCAAAACTTGGACGGGGAAACAACACCTTGTTTTAGTCAATTGCGACCTTGAAATCCACGGCTAACCCGCGAGGATGCGGTGTGCGCATCTCAGATTTTTGCAAAGGCAGAGTAAGGAGAGACTGCTAAGGCGTTCAAAGTTGGGGTGAGTGGGGGGATAAGAGTGGGTTGATTGGTGGTAGCAGGGGAGGATTGGGGCAATGGGTTGCCGGTTGGCATG
>SYMW01000040.1 GCA_005805305.1 Verrucomicrobiales bacterium | reverse complement strand
CGATAATTCTTGGTCGTCTGCGGACCGCACTTCAGCCCATCGAGCCAGGCTTGAACATGGGCAGTCGTCACGGCGGTGGCATCCATGTGGAACGCCTCGGCAAACTTACGAAGCCGGGTTCGGATGTCCTCCAGGTAACGCTTCGACGACTTGCGGGCCTTCTTAAGCGCGACCAACTCGGCGACGACATCACCAACGGGTTTGCGGGTTACCTGCTTGTTGCGGGCAGCGTAGAACTTCACGGCGGCCACTACCGAGGTCAGGTCGGGAACGATCTCCAAGCATTTGGCCACAGTATCGGTGGCAGACAGCAAGGAAACCTTGGATGGACAAAGGCTTTGGATCGCGGCGGCATATTCGCTGGCTTGCTCGTTGGTGATGGAGGCGGCAACGACTTGTCGTCCGCTGAGTTGGCGCGCAAGCCGCTGGGCGGCATCCACGGCTACCGCCTCAGTAGGGTAAGAATCCAGTCGGCGCCGCCCGCTGGCGTAGTTGGCGACCAGGTAAGAAGTGCCTCCGCTGGGAGTCTTGCGCCGGTAAACCGAGACGGAGACGCGGCCAAGCTGAACTTTGCGCGGCCATGACGTTGCCTTGCGTGATGCTGCCGATACCATGCGTCACTGTTGTAATATTGTTACACTTTTTGCAAGAATGAAGCCAAAACGCACTTGAGAATCCTGTGTAACTCCTTGATTATAAACTGGAGCCAGTTGTCGGGGTCGAACCGACGACCTACGGTTTACAAAACCGTTGCTCTACCACTGAGCTAAACTGGCTTGAACAAGCGCGCCCCAACGGTGCCATGAGCCTCATGGGCTGGCGTTCCCGGCCATCCGCCCCCGCATGGAGGTTACGCAACACCCCATTTTGAAATCGGCCAACATCCTGGCAAGCCAAATCGCAACAAGCCCCTGTGAGTTGCACTTTTCCTAAGGACCAGGACTGGCGGGAGGGCAGGCCTGAACTCAGGCTTCCACGATGCCTTTGAACCCGCCATAAATCATGCGCTTGAAGTCAAACGGGGTGTTCTTAATATCGCACATCGCCGCAATGCGCGGATCCTTCATGACGCTGGCGTTGACGCGATCCCGATGGGCGCGTGATTTGTAAACAATATACGCAAAAACCACGGTCTCTCCGGGCTTCAGTCTGAGCACGCGAGGGAAAGGGGTGCCGCATTTGACATCCAGATCGTCCCCCACGCACTCCCTATATTCGAGGGCGCCATGGTCCCGCCAGATACGGCTGGCCTTGCGGGCCATCTTCCGGTAGGCATCCAGATTCTTTTCAGGCACCGGAACTACATAGCCATCAACGTAACGGGGCATGGGATTCTTTTATTCCAGGGATCAGCGGGGGCAGTCGACGCTCGATCGTCATTTTGCATCGATGCCACACCGTTTTATCATCGCGTTGATTTCCCTGCGTGTCGAGTGGATTTTTGACTCGGCGGCGTACAAGTCGTCAAGGTTCACCGGGTGCCAATTCCGTCGGGCGCTGTCCGTCAAACCAGCGAGATTTATGGGTTCGATGGTGTCTCGGATCAAGCGGAGCAAATCCTCGCGCGACAGAGAATGCGAATCGCGGACCTCGGCTCGCTCGCGCGCGAGCCGGCAACATTCCGCAATTTGAGGACCGAGGGTCGGGTGGTCGTGGAGCAGGAAACCGCCTGCCAATTCCGGACGGCCCAGCCGCCTCACCGTCTCGCTGAAACTAGCGGCGGCGAAATACAGGAGACTGAGATGAGTGAACATCTCGAAGTCGTCGAAAGCGGCGTAAAGAGAAGCCACCAGGTGCTCCGCGGCAAGAAGTTCGCATCGCGTCACGCGGGCGTGCTGTTCCAACGCCTTGCAAAAATCGGGCCGCCCGAACTGTTCACGAACGATGCCGGCGAGGCGGAGGACGCCTAGCAACGTGAGAGGAAACCCAGTCGAGAGGAGGGGATCCACAAATCCGGCGGCGGAAGGGAGCATGGCCCAATGATCGCCGGAAAGAGTCTCGCACTGAAAGGACAACGGCGCGAGGCGCGCGAACGGACGGATAATCTCCGCGCCCTGGAACTGCTCCCGGATCGAAGGGTACTCGTTCAAAAGGCGCTGCCACGCGGGGGCGCCGGACCCGAAATCGAAGTGGCGGGACTGTGCTTCGCAAGCGGCGACCCCAGCGCTGACCGTTCCATCCAGGAACCTGAGAACCCAGATCCATCCTCCCTCGATCACGTGGTGCAGAGCGGCGTCATCTACCGGAAAGGGGGTTCGCTCGCTCGTTGGATGAAGATCCGCCCACAAGGGGACGTTCTTGAAGTGCGAAAAGAGGGCCTCCGTCGCCGGGAGCCGGGGCATGCGGGTTTCCTTGAGGCCGAATTTTCGGAACAAAAAACCGCGGGGCCCGGTGGCATCGAAAAGCGCCTCGGCAGTCCAGGCAAGATTCACGTTGTCTTTTGTCCCTGCCAGTTCCCACCGCGATGGCGCGCGCACCGGGGTCTGCAAATCCACGCTGTCCCAATAAGCCACGCCGGCGGCGCGGGCTTCCTCGCAGAGAAACGCATCGAAATCTTCGCGAAACCAGTGGGTGTCGGCGATGTGATCCGAAGGGCTGGCGGCCACCAGCAGTTCGTTGCGGCGCGACGGCAGAGGCGCAAATGGTTTTTCGCGCTGGTGCTGAAAGAACGAGAAGCCACGCTTGAGGCCGCAACGCACCTGGGGATGGGTGTGGCGCCAGGTTCCCCACTTGGATAACGCCGCAATCCGGGGGAGATCGTATTGGGACGCGAGCTCCTCGATCAACAGATTGGCCAGTGGCGTTGAGGACTCGCCGATGGCGAAGCGCGGATGGCGGCCCCGTTCGAGCAGGAGAACGCGCAGGCCCAGCTTCCGGCAAGCCAGCGCCAGCAGAGAGCCCGCGAACCCAGACCCGACGATGGCTATTTCAAAGTGTGGCGGCATCATGGTCGCATCGATTACAATGGATGGGGGGCAACACGCTTTGGAGGCGGTTCATGTCACGCAGCCTTTGGCGCCTTGGCTCCAGACACCACGGACAGTTTGAGAATTTTTCAAGATCCCACAGATCCAGAAACACACGGCCTCGGGCGACGGCGAGAGCGGCATCGAACGATTGTTCGATTGTCTTGAGCGACGGCGGAGCGAAGTGTCCCTCCGTGGCGAGTTTCTCCAGAGCGCCGTTGCCTAAGCGGGTGGGAATGAGCGACGCTACCGAGACGCCGTTGTCGAACGCGAAGCCCACTCCTCGGCGTGTCCACTCGAGGACTTCTTCCTCGGCCATGTAGGGGGGCTGGAGCAGGAGGAACGCCCTCACATCGACGTCGTGATCCCTCAGCCCCGCCGCCGCGCGGGCGAAGTCATCCAGCGTCATTCGCTTGTTGAGGCGGCGCAAGATGTCCGGATGAACCGTCTCGAGCCCCATCGCCACTTCGAGCCTCGGGCGAAGCCTCTCCCGAAAACGCCAGCACCTCTCGCCGACAAAAGCCGGGTGCGACTCCACGATCACGCGGGCGAAGGAATCAACCAGGCCCGCGATGGCGGGGTCGTCTCCGGGCGGAATGGCGCGCGGATCAAAAAAAGAGCCGCTGTTGTAAAGTTTGATTTGAGGGCAGGGCCCGCCGGGAGGCGCCTGAGTCAAAGCGGCCTCGATCTGGCGCGGGATGGCCCCCGCGGGCACCGTTTCGAGGGTCGTAAATTTCCAGAGATCACACTCGAGACATTTCCACGGGCACTCTCGGTTGACCAGAAACACAACCAACGAGCGCGTGAACTGCCGCGTGGCATCGAGCTCCTCCTCCAGCAGCACGGCGTGGGGGCGAAACCAATCATAATCGCGATTCACTGGCGGACGAAGCGACGCGATCCACGAATCCTGGGCGCCGTCCGACCTCATGGGTCAAAGCAGATTCGCGGCGAGTTCCGCCAACTCGGAGCGTTCGCCCTTCTGCAGCTCCACGTGGGCGGACAGAGGCTGCTCCCGAAACTTGCTCACCACGTAGTTGAAGCCGTTCGACGCGGAATCGACGTAAGGATTATCGATTTGATACGGATCGCCGGTGAACACAATTTTTGTTCCCTGCCCGACGCGAGTGAGAATGGTCTTCGTCTCAATCGGTGTCAGGTTCTGAGCTTCATCGATGATCATGAACTGGTTGGCGATGCTGCGCCCTCGAATGAAGCTCAAGGCTTCGACCACGATCATTCCCGAGCGCATGAGGTCGTGCGTGCGGCGGTGTTCGTGGCCCATGTTCAGATCGCCGAGCAATTCGAGGGCATCGTGAATGGGCTGCATCCATGGGTTCAACTTTTCCTCGAGCGTGCCCGGCAGAAATCCAATTTCTTTCCCCATGGAGACCGTGGGGCGCGCGATCACCAGCCGGCGGAATTCGCGGTCGACGACCGCGCGCTTGAGGCCGGCGGCGAGAGCCAGGAGAGTTTTGCCAGTTCCGGCCTTGCCCATCAACGTCACGAGTTTCACTCTGTCATCCAGGAGAGCGTCAAAAGCGAAGTGTTGCTCCCGATTTCTGGGCTTGATGCCCCAGACGCCTTCGCGTGAGTCCAGCACTGGGACCAGCTTTGTGCCGCAGACATCGACCTTGGCCAGCACCGTGCGCTTCGGATTACCTTCCTCGAACAAGGTGCAGTATTCATTCGCGAAATAGCGGCCTTTCTCGATCTCCAGACGCCCGCTCGCCTTGAATGCGGCGAGCGATTCTGGGGACAGAGTGCGATCGAACATTCCGGTGTAAAGATCGGTGATCTGAATTCGATCCGTCTCGTAGTCTTCGGTGAACAGCCCGAGGGCATCGGCACGGATGCGCAGGTTGATGTCCTTGGTGACCAGGACGGTGGGAATGCCAGGGTGCAGGCCAAACACGGAGAGGGCGTGGGCGATGATCCGACTGTCCACGCCCGATCCATTGGAACCGGGCCCGCCGCTGTGATCGCCCGGCGCATCGCCGCAGAGCACACGCAGGCAGCCTCCATTGGTGAGCTTCACCCCCTCGCTGAGCCGGCCTAGGGATCGCAATCCGTCGAGCGCTCTTGAAACGGCGCGCGCGTTTTGTCCCAATTCGGTCGGCTCCCGCTTGAAACGATCTACTTCTTCGATGACTTCGATGGGGATCAGAACATGATTATCCTTAAAATTGAAGAGCGACGCTGGATCGTGGAGCAAAACGTTAGTATCAAGAACGAAGTTTTTCACGTTTGGTGGCGGTAATTTTGACTGAGGACATCCGAGCGTGCCACGCGGCGAGCCGAGTGTGCGCGGCGGGGATCTTCTCTTGGCCGCTGTAAAGGAAGTTTCCAAGCATCCCGAAGAGATCAAAATCCACGAATAAGGGAGCTTTTCCCAGCAGGTACGGACTGGACACCAGCATCTGTTCGCAGGGAACGAGAGCCTGAGTCAAGCCCTCGATCAAGGCCGGACGCTCCTCTGCCCACAAATCCAGGCAGCCTCGGCCGAACTTGCGCTCTTTATGCCGCAGAAAGCGCAATTGGTCTGATTTGGGGACATTTTGTCTCCAATTCGTGTCATTGATCTTGAAGGTGAAACTTTCGATGTCGTTCTCGAAATAGCGCCAGAGGATTGCTTGAAGCCCGTCCTTTTCGGGTGGAAACAGGCCAAGCTGAAATTTGTCATCGAGATACTTGGCCAGTATCTGGGAGTTATCATCCGTCTCGAACAACACGGACTTCCCGTCCCTAAGAATCGGCACTTGATAATAGCGCTCCTTGGTGAGACGCCACACCAAGCTCCGGTCACCGTTTGGGATGTTCAAGATGCGGAACCTGATGCCCGCGCTCTCAAGGATGTGCCGCTGCACAATGCAATAAGGGCTATAGGGAACCTGAAGCAGAGTGATCATGTTGAATTAACTCTTTGACTGACGATTCGTCGTTGAATCAACGCCCGGAAGGCGACTTCGTGATTACCTCAACCAGGGCGCCGCGTCACGGAGTTTTTCTAGGACAAAGAAAGATGGCGAACGTCATGGAACCGGCAGGCGCCTGCACCAGAAAAAGTAAACGGGCAATCAGGCGGCGAGAATGCCGAACCCGATCAGGCTGCCACCGGGAATTCGGGAGATCGCGGTAACCACGCCGATCGAGCATAAAAACATGAGCCTTAGGGTCCGTGCAAAAATAAATTCGGGCTTTGCTGGCGGAATCATGACATTATGGCGAGGCACGAATGACCTGCCTGCGCCCAAACCGCCTGCCGCGACATCCGCGGCGCAGGCAAGGGGCT
>SYMW01000039.1 GCA_005805305.1 Verrucomicrobiales bacterium | reverse complement strand
TCCGGTGGGTGAGGGACATAATGTCGGTAACATCCCAAGCGTAGTAAAGGGCGGTACCGAAAAGTACAAGTCATAAGTTGTTTATTATTAATTACTTACGATTTACACCATGCCGCGCTTCCTATTTCTTAACGGCATTGTTCCTAGTCAGCCGCTCTTGAAGGTTCAAGGCGATCCATGAACGCGAGAGACAAAGATAGACGGAAAACCAAGTGACCGGAGCGGATCTCGCCAGGCTCATCCAGAGCAGCGGCCGTAGCGTGCCATTGCCGATGATGCTGAAAAAGTAGGGGACTGGCTCACTGGTGCGGACCGTTTTCGCCCACCTCAACTGGCGCGCGATCAGGCGCCGCCAGGAGCAGGCCGGTTCGAGGCATTCCACGACTATCGGACAAAGGCGCACTTCCAGATTGAGTTTCGCGACCCGATGGCCCAGTTGGTAGTCGTCCGGGAGAAAATTCGCCACCGCCTCGAATCCTCCCACCCTTTGCACTGTTGACTTTTGGATGCCTATGACCGCGCCAAGCGCGAAATGCATCGGTTTCAGTTGGTTGGATTGGAGCACCTGACTCCAAAAGTCCCCGTTAATGGCTACCGCCTCGAGTTTGCCTGGCAGGGAGGACTTGTTCGTGATTTCATAAAAAGAATTCACAAGTCCGACGCCGGGATTCTCGAGATGTCCGGTGAATTCGGGCAGAAATCGCTGTGGGATTTTGACATCCGCGTCAGCGATCACCAGGACGTCGTGTTTTGCATGCCGTGCCAATTGGATCAGTTTTGAGACCATTGGATTGGCGTCTCGATTTTCGGAACAAACGACGAGCGAGGCATCCACGTGTGGAAACAAGGAATTGAACTGTCGCACCAGGTCGCACACGGGATCCGAGGGAGAGTCGACGCCGAACAGGATTTGCAAGGGAGCGCCGGTCTCTTGAGTCAGCCAGCTTTCCAGGCAGTCGCGTGTCAAGGCATTCGCGCCCTTCAACGGTTTGAGCACGCTGATCGGACGCGGACGGATCAAGGCGCCATTTGGGGTGCGTTGGTGGAGTTGAAATCGCCGCGCCGCGACCCACTGCCAGAGGACAATCGCGTGGCTCAAAGCGGCAAGTATTCCCAGCACCCACAAGACCGTTTCCATGCGCTAATCATCCGGAGAAATCACGCGCAAGATTTCCTCCAGCGGCGTTTGGCCTTGGACCACTCGCGCCAGGCCGATGTTCCAGAGCGTTTTCATCCCTTGTTTGATCGCGACTTCCTGGAGCGACCTTGAGGGCAGTTTCTGAAGGATTGCGTCCCGGAGCACTTCGTCCACAACCATCATTTCCGTGACGGCCGTGCGCTGTCCAAATCCGGTGTGGACGCACTCGGAACAGCCGCCGCCACGCCTGAAGGAGGCGGTTTCCCGAACGTGCTCAGGGAGCAGGCTGAGCAAGCCGGGCGAAGGTTCGTAGGGTTCGGAGCAGTAATCGCAATTCTTTCGGATCAGTCGAAGGCCGAGTGCGCCGATGACACTGGAGGCGAGGAGGAATGGTTCTATGCCCATGTTTAGCAACCGGGCAAAGACTCCTGCTGTGCTGCCTGAATGAGTCGTGCTGATCACCAGATGCCCCGTCAAACCCGCTTGCACGGCGATCGCGGCGGTTTCTGGATCCCGGATCTCACCAATCATGATGACTTCAGGGTCCTGTCTCATGAGCGACCTCAGTGCTATCGGGTAGGTGAATTCCTTCGCCGGGTTGATCTGAGCCTGGCTGATCATAGGGAGATGGAATTCCACGGGATCTTCGACCGTACTCAGGCTCATTGCGGCGCCCCCCTTGCTGATGAGATGGCACAGGGCCGCGTAAATGGCCGTCGTCTTGCCCGAACCGGTAGGGCCGGTCAGGAGCAGCAAACCGCTAGGGCGGGCGAGCAGCTTCAGCAACGTGTGCAGCGTTTCATCGTCAAAACCAAGCGTTCTTAAATCGAAACTGCGGTTCGCGGGATCGAAGATCCGAATCACAATTTTCTCTCCGCGGACCGTTGGGAACGTTGAGATTCGCAATTCGACGTTCCCATAATCTTTACTGGCGGGAGCGTGCCCCTCTTGAGGGATGTCGGTCACGTAGCTAATCAGGTTGGACATGACTTTCACGCGTCCTGACACTTTCTCGGCTAATTCGAGGGGGAGGTGGACCAATTCCGTGAGCACGCCGCTAATCCGGATGCGCACCACAAGGCTCGTCTCCCAAGGTTCTATGTGGATGTCGCTCGCATTGGCCGCAACGGCGTCGACGATCAGGGCATTGACCAGGTTTGGGATGTCCATGGCCGCTCCGGCGGACACGGAATTCAAGTAAGAAGTGATTCGATACACGAGCAATTTGCTTCTATGAATGAGTGTGCGGGGAAGGGAAGATGCTGCTGGCCTCCCTAGGCGGCGGAATCCCTGGAGGCATAAAACGCATCCACTTTGGCGGCGACTTCCTTGAAGGCGATGTCGATCTCGTAAATCAGTTTGAATTGTTCCACGGCCTCTTCGGATTTTCCCATTTTCTCCAAGATACAACCCAGGCTGTAGATTAGCTCCTTCTTTTCTTCATCGAAAACAGGTTTCTCCTTGATGGCATTTTGAAGCGTGCGCGCGGCCAGATCGAGCATGCCTCGCTGCGCGAAGCACAGGGCTAGCATGTTCATGGCGGCGATCCGTTTGTGGGGATTGTTCTGCGCCTTCTGAAATTCTTGAATCGCTTGGGTGATCATCCCGGCTTCGCGGAGAAGAGAGCCCAACTCAAAACGGAGCGCGAGGTCGGTGGGAAATTTCTCGACGCGCCGCGTGGCGTCCTCGAGCACAAAAGAATTCCTCTTTGCCCGTAACTCGGCTAGGGCCTCCGGCTGGGCGGGATGCGCCTTCTCAAGCTCCCTGATCTGATGATCGAACTGCTTGATCTTTGTTTCCGTCACGGCGCGCTCGAAAGCCGGGTCCGCGGCCTCCCCCATTTTCAAGAGGTCCTCGAAAACTTCGATGGCTTTGCCGAACTCGTTTTTCTCGGCGTAGAGTTCGGCGATCGAGCGTTTGAGCTTGATGTTATTGGGCTCGGCCGGCAGGCGGGCGAGATATTCCTCCAGCAAGCGAGTGGACACATCGGCATCCCTGTGGTGCCTGTTTTCCTGTTCGAGAACGACCGATTGGGCCTCGTCTTTGAGAATGTCCCGATAAGATCCTTGGCCTTGAGAGATGGTTTCGTAGCCGCCCTCGGACATGGTTTTTTGCGCGCACACATTCTTGTAGGCTTGGGCGAGTTCCTGATTCGTTGGATCCGCCTTCACAAGCTCCACAAATATCTGTTCCGCTCGATCAACCTGGCCTGCTTTGGTCAGTGCCTCCGCGAGTTTGCGGGCGATGTCGGGATCTCCTGATGAATTCTTGAACAATATCTCGAGCGACAGGACAGCCGTTTTCGGAAAATCGCACAGATGAGCGGCCTCGACGACCAGTTTGTGCGCCATCGAGTTCAAGGTGTCGTCGTTGAGAATTTGTTCGGCGATTTCAAGGGCCTCGTGCGGGTTGCTGCGGAGGGCCAGTTGCCCCCGGGCATTGAGAGGGGAGTGGCTGGCCGCTCCAAACATCTTTTTGAGAAACGATCTGCTGGCGTTAGCTTTGTGATGCTGCGCCGCCCGGAGAGCCGCCCGGCATTCGTAGAACCCGGGCTCTTCCTTGAGAACATCACTCAAAAGCGCCGCCGCATAATCAAAATTGTTCCTCTCCAGGGCCTGCTTTCCTTTCAAATACTTCTCGCGGCCGATGCGGCCGATTTCGCTCAATGACTTCTCGGGCATTCATCCAAACTGCCACGATGACCGGCGAAAATCCAATCCAAATCCCAAGTCCCATGGGCCCAGTTAAAGGTTGTCTCCGGCGGTGTGCGAGTGTGCCATTTTCGTGATCGTGGAATCATAGCGGGACCCAAGAACCTGCGGCTACAATCGTCGTGTTTCCTCAGCCGCCTCTGAATGGTTCACGCATTCCGCGGGGAGGGGCATCAAGGCGGATTTTTAGAAAGCGCTTGCAGGGGTCGGTGCGGTGTATTAAAGATCTGCCCGGTTGCCGCGGATATGGTGGAATTGGCAGACACGCTACTTTGAGGTGGTAGTGCCGTAAGGCGTGCAGGTTCAAGTCCTGCTATCCGCACCAATTTTCCTCAGTAAATGAGGGTTTTTCAAAAACTCGCACAGTGACCCGCGATAAAGGCAGGCTTACCTAGTCGGCGGAAAAC
>SYMW01000038.1 GCA_005805305.1 Verrucomicrobiales bacterium | reverse complement strand
TGACCAGTGCATCCACAAGTTGCCGGTGAACTTGGCTGGCGGCCCGGAGCGCGGTTGTGTGCGAAGCACCAGCCGCAGCAGGTTCGGCGTGGCTGCGAGCCTGAGATACTGCTGCGACTGGCTTTCAGCACAGTCGCGCCCCACCGACAACTCGCGGATGCACCACAGGCTGACGGAGTGGCGGAATTGTTTTTGCAGAGCCAAGAGGCAGTTGATAAGGTCCGCCAACTCATTTAGGTTCCCCGCTATGTTTGACGCCCTGGGCAGCAAGTTACAAAATGTGTTTCGCAATCTCCGCGGGCTCGGAAAGATTTCCGAGTCGAACGTCAGCGATTCGCTTCGCGAGGTCCGGCTCGCGCTCTTGGACGCGGACGTCAACTTCAAAGTCGCGCGGGATTTCATCGAGAAGGTCAAGGAGAAGGCGATCGGGCAACAAGTGATCCAGAGCATCCACCCTGGCCAGCAGGTCATCAAAATCATCCATGATGAGCTCGTGACTTTGCTGGGGTCAGAGAATGCAGGGCTGGAGCTCAGCGGGAATCCGGCGTCGCTGTTGATGGTGGGGCTGCACGGATCGGGAAAGACCACGTCGAGCGGCAAATTGGCTCGGCTCTTGGAAAAACAAGGGCGCAGCCCGCTTTTGGTCGCGTTGGACGTGCATCGTCCCGCCGCCATGGATCAACTCGAGACGCTGGGGCAAAAGTTGAACATTCCGGTCTTCGTCAAGAGAGGGGAAACGGATGTGCTCAAGATCGCCCGCGAGTCGCTTGATTACGCCCGTGTTCAGCAGAGAAACACCTTGATCTTCGACACGGCCGGCCGGTTGCAAATTGACGAACCGCTCGTTCAAGAACTCGTTCGACTCAAGGACCTGGTCAAGCCGCGCGAGATCTTGCTCGTGCTTGACGCGGCCACAGGACAGGAGGCGGTGAACGTGGCGACACACTTTGACCAGGCGCTCAGCATCACCGGAGCAATTCTCACCAAGCTGGACGGCGACGCCCGGGGCGGAGCCGCGCTCAGCTTGAAGTCGGTCACCGGCAAGCCCATCAAATTCATGGGGCTGGGTGAAAAACTTGAAGATTTCGAGCCGTTCCACCCGGAGCGGATGGCCACGCGCATTCTGGGGATGGGGGACGTGGTGAGCCTGGTGGAAAAAGCGTCTGAAACGGTGGACATGGACGAAGCCCAGCGCCTGGAGGAGAAAATGCGCAAAGGGCAATTCACCCTCGAAGATTTCCTGGAACAGTTGAGGGCGATGAAAAAGATGGGGTCGCTCGAATCCATCGTTGGCATGTTGCCGGGAGGCTCGAATATGATCAAGGGAGTCGACCTCGGGAAAAGCGAGAGGGAGTTCAAGCGCATGGAAGCCATGATTTGCGGCATGACTCCAAAGGAAAGGCGGCACCCTCAAATTCTCAACGCGAAGCGGCGCCTGCGCATCGCCACTGGGAGCGGCGTGAGGGTGTCAGAGTTGAATAACTTGATGAATCGCTTCAGCCAAATGCAGCAGATGATGAAGAAAATGGGGAAGCTCCAGAAGATGATGGGCCGCATGGGAGGCGCCGCGCCCCCGGGGCTATTTGGGAGGTAACAGAATTCTCGCGCCCGCCCGGGACCGGATTTCCAAACCATCGGCGGTGGTTTCCATCTGGAATCCTCCCTCCCGATCCGCCGTCAAAACGAAATCGGCGGCCTCCGAAAGCCTTGCCCGGAGCGCGCTCGAGGGCCGTTGACTGTTGGGGAATCCGGCGCTCGTAAGCAAAATGACGCGAGGCTTGGCTCTCTCCAACAGAGGATCCCCCAGCGGCTCACCCACGGCAGGCAACCCTGAAACCACGACGCTTGCCTGGGAGAGCAGTCCTGACTCGGCGAGTGCCTTCTGCCCCGCCACCCCCAGATCCGAGCACAGCAAGATCTCGTTTCGACTTGATTCCAGGCTCAGCACGGTCGTGAAATCGTCCGCCCGGGCAGCGGCGCCGACGGAATGGGGATGCAACACTTTGAAGGGTCCGAAGCGGTCACCTCTGGAAACCGTGCGCCGACGCTCCGGAGTCTCGTCGAGACCTCGCACGAAATCTTTATAAGCCTTCGACCTGAATTTCGCCACGCTTGTCACCACGGTTCCGACTGGAATCTTAGACACCAGCCAAGGCGCTCCGCCAATGTGCTGTTGATCCCCGTGAGTGAGGACGAGGGTGCCCAGCCGATTCATCCCGCGGGCGCGCAGAAGGGGCAGCACCGAGCGCTCACAAGCCACGGGGTTGCCGCAATCGATCAACAGGCCGCCGCCGGCGGCGGTTCCGGTGACCAGGATCGCCTCCCCTCCGTTCAGCGGCAAGACATCGATCCTCAGCGAGGGCCGCCGGGCTATTTCGACGCCCACGGCGATCGCCGCCAACAAACCTCCGATGGCCAGACTGGGGCGGATTCGCTTCGATCGCCACGGCGCCTGCGCGCCCGCCGACCACAGGAGGAGAACCGCGACGAGCGCGGTCAGCCACGATGGCTCCGGAACATAGCAAAAAGCCATGGGTAAATCGGCGAACCATCGGCTCGAGCGAATCATGCATTCCATCCAGAACCAGCCGCTATGATTGAACAGCACGGAGAGCCAGGGCGCCCACACCCCCGTGAACAGACTCGCCACGGAACTTGTCAGCGCGAGGCTGCTGAGCGGGACAACCACCAGATTTGCGAGCACGCTCACAGGTGTGAAAAGATGGAAATAATGCGCCACGAGTGGGGCCGAGGCCATCCAGGCGACCGAGGATGTCAGAATCGCCCCACACAACGCCCGGAGCATCACGCGGAGCCACCGGCGTGGCGTGGATTCACATTCCTCAGGCAACAGTGGATCCCGTTCGAACCATTGATCCGTTCGCCTTCGAAACGCGGCAGCGGTCCAACCAAGGAAAAACACGGCAATAAAGGACAGTTGAAACCCCGCCATGAACAGTTGCTGGGGATCAAAGACCACGATGATGAATGCGGCCGCGCCGAGCGAATTCAGAAGATCCCCCGGCCGCCTCAAAATCCATCCGCCTGCCACGAGAGTCATCATGACCGCCGAACGTACCGCCGACGCTTGCCATCCGGTCGCCGCTGTATAAAGCCAAATCGCGGGAATGGCGACGATGCCGCACAGAGGCTGAGAGCAACGGGCCGCCCGCAATAAATTCACCAGGATCGCCGAAACCAGAGCGATATGGAGGCCGCTGATGGCGAAAATATGCAGCGTTCCCGAGCGCATGAACGGCTCTGAAATCTCCTGGTTCAAACCAGGCTTCCAGCCCAGAGCCATCGCCCACTGGAGCCTGAGTGCCTCATCCTCCACTGGAAGACCGAGGCTGAGAGTGCGGCGTGCCCAAGCCTGAAATTGGTCCTCCCAAGCGGGCGAGAGGCCGCTACCTAAGGCAGAGGCCGCTGCTTCCGAGGCGCCGAATGATTTGAAATCCGCATCGGATCCGAGGGTGAGAACGTAATGGATCCCCAGCCGCTCCAGGTAAGCACGGTAATCGAACAGCAGTGGCAAGGCGGACTGTGCCGGCTTGGCGAGAACACCCGTCAACTCTATCAGCATCCCCGAACACGCGGCGTTCGCAAACCTTCCCGTGCCATGCACCATCACTGTGCCTTGGGCTGGCACCCACCCTCGATCGGTCAAGATGGATCGAACCCTGAATCTGGCATGAGCCCGCTCGGGACGGCCGGGTGGATCGGAATCCTTGGGCAGGGTTTTTATGGGTGACTCGATCAAGACTCCGAGCACACTCAGAAGGCTCGACTGAGGGCCTTGAAGAACCCGCAGATCTCGGGGCGAGAAAATGGCCGTTTGAATCACGAAGTCCGCCCATCCCAACACAGCGAGCGTGAGGGCCGCGAGCGCGAGCCTCAGTCGCGTCACGAAAAATGCCAGCGCCAGCGTCACACACGCCACGCCCAGCAACAGCGCCCAGTCACCTCCAAACTCGTTTCCAAAAACCAGCCCCACCCCAAAGCACGCGGCCACCCATAACATGGGTTTCCTCATCATGAATGCCTCCTTTCCCCTTCGCCAACCCCTGGATCCCGCTTTAACGTCTCCGTTGATCCAGATCCACCCCCCGTCTTCCTGACCTCCATCGCGCATGCCAATTCATGGCGCACAACCCCAAACAAGCCCCGATAGAGTCGATCAACACATCCCAGGGGCTGCCTTGCCTCGAGCTGACGAAAGCCTGGTGGATCTCATCCGTTCCGGCGTAGAGGGTGCTCAACCACCACGCCTGCCAGGATGTCTTCGTGGTTGATAGCTGGGATGCGTTCGGAATTCCTCGCCGGTTGGAAAATGCGCGTCGGGCGAGCATCGCGAGAATGGCGTACTCGGTTAAGTGACCGCCCTTGCGAATCACCATTTGAACGAGACGGATCGTTTCATCAGTGACATTCGGATCAAAAAACCGCAACAGAGGTCCGATGATCCGAGATGTGCGCTGACTGGAAAGCAGATCCGTGGATCCAGCAAAAATCAGAGCCATCCAGAGCACTACCGGACCCCACAGCCGAAGCGAAGCGAGAACTCCTTGCACGCCCGCATGAAAGCAAGCGGCGGCTCGATCGACAAGTTCAAAACAAGCAAGAACACACTCGCTAAGAGCTGTTCTTAACTTCAGAGGGAATTCCGATGCTCCAAGGACGGCACGTTCACCGAATTTCCTCGATCGCCTTCAGGCAATACCAGAGGACGGCGTCTGTCATCTTGGGCTCCAGCGCCTTCAAGTCGGCCGCCGTGCACCATCGAATATCCTGGTGTTCATCAACCGCTCGGACGGGAACCAGATCGCAGCGCTGAGCGGGACGAGCCCAGTAGATCATGCCGATATGTTCGTGCGTGGCGTGGATCCGGTGGATGTCCAAAAAGCGGGGAGCAATCAGGGCTCGAGTTCCGTCTCCCGTGGTCGGGGGCCGTTCGCCAATCAACTCGACATCCAATCCGCATTCCTCCTTCGCCTCCCTCAACGCCGCCGTTTCCGGGTCTTCGTCCAGTTCGATGTGCCCGCCCAACGGCAGCCACTTTCCCAAATTGCGGTGCAGCACCACCAGGACGCGAGTTTCGTGAACGACGAAGATCGCGACCGTGAAATCGATCTTCTCGTGGAGGTGAGGCATGCGGCTTGGCCCGCCGGGGAGTCCGAATGGTTAGCCGTCAATAATCGTACAAACCGCCGTCGCGAGAATAGCCCCCCCCCGGTCCTCCCATCCCGCCCATCCCTTCCTCGCCCTCGGGACCCATGAGATCCCCCAGCACATCGCCCATGTCTTCCTCGATCTTCTCGGGATCTTCTCCCTTCTCCAATCGTTTGATCGCGATATCCATTTCCTTCGGCATGGCTCCGGTGGGCAGCAAATCCTTCATCTTGCGCATCATGTGCGCCATGTGTTTCGGATTGTTCTCGTCCAAATGCTCCATGTCCCGCTCCAGCTCGTTCATCGTCCGAGCCACCCGCGGATCGTCGAAATCCGGCATCCCTTCGCCCTCGCCACCAGGGCCAGAGCTCTCCACCGCCGCCTTTGGCTCGGCCACGCCGCTCAACATGGCGAAGGCGCTCATTTGCTTCGCCATCTTCTTGTTGCCGCACTTGGGGCACACGGGAAGATGCGCGGGGTTCACCCGTTTCGACAGAAAACTAAAAACCACGCGGCACTTGGGACAGGAGAATTCGTAGATCGGCATAAACCGTGGGTCCTGAGAATCCGAATGCTACTTCAAGCGGTCGAAAGTCTTTTTCAAAATCTGCCAGTCCGCCTGCCCCAGAAACTTCTCCTGGGTTTTCTTTGTGATCTTTGCCTCGTTGGCGTTCTTGGTCGCCCGCTGAACCTTGTAAAAAATACCGAAACGCCCGGGAAACGCCTCGTCCGCGAGCTTGTAGGCGGCGAACTCGTCCGTCGGATCGTGGTCGGCCGGGACTTGGTTGAACGCGCCGCCTTTCCTGGGATTCGCGGCGTCGAAAGCCCCTTCGTAAAACTCCACGCACTCGCTCAAGCACTCGATGAACCCAAATCCGTCGTGGTCCATCGCGGCTTCCATCATCTGGAGCACATGATTCGGGTTGGTGTGGGTGGTTCGCGCCACGAACGTGGCTCCGGCCGCGATCGCCTGCTTCATCGGATTGATTGGTTGATCCAAGGAACCCCACATGTCGGTCTTGCTCTTGAATCCGATGGGCGACGTGGGAGAGGTCTGCTTTTTGGTCAGGCCGTAGACGAAATTATCCATCACGACATACGTCATTTTAACATTTCGTCGCGCCGTGTGCGTGAAATGATTCCCGCCTATCGAAAAAGCGTCGCCGTCGCCGCCAAACACAAAAACATGCAGATCGGGTCGCGATAACGAAACACCGCTTGCGAAGGGCAGCGCCCGGCCATGGATGAAGTGAGCTCCGTGCGACTGCACGAAGTAAGGAAAACGGCTGGAACATCCGATGCCCGCGATGGTTGTGATCTTCTCATGCCACAATTTGCGCTTTTCGATGAGCTTGAAGTAAAGCGCGAGCACCGAGAAGTCGCCGCATCCCGGACACCACGTGGGATGATCGGCGGCCACTTCTTTCTTCGCGAGGGGTTTGCGGTCCGCGTCGGCCAAAGGGGAAGCGGCGACTCGGACCGGAGGCAGCAAGGGTTCTAGAATAGTCGATGTCATGCGTGCGGAATATTCGGTTTGATCTACAAATCGGTGGGATAATCCCCGGGAAACTTGGAAATGCGTCTCAAGCGGAAGCGGCGGCTGGATTCGAAGCAAGAAGCGGCGCGGGTGACGTGGCCGCCAGTTTAACGCGCACTCCTTCCAGAATTTCGCGCACCTTGAAGGTCAATCCATCACATTTGTTGATGGCGCGAATTTTGGGGTCCGCATATCGAGCCCTTAGCAGGGCCGCGAGCTGTCCGAAGCCGTACAAGCCTTCGTCGTTGATTTCAACCACCAGAATGTGATTGAAGCCGGAAAAAATGGTTTCCAAGCCGTTCGGAAGCGGATTGATGTACTTGAGATGCAGGGAGGAAACGCTGTCGCCGCCTGCGCGAGCTTTCTCGACCGCTTCCCGCACCGGGCCTTGAGTCGATCCCCAGCCAACCAGTAGCACGTTTCCTTCGGCTGGTCCGAAAACTTTGGGCAGCGGGAGCCGCGCCGCCAGGGCTTGCAGCTTGCTGCGGCGCTTCGCGGTCATCTGGGTGTGCAGTTTCGGCGAGCCGGTCGGGTGGCCGAGTTCGTCATGCTCGAGGCCTGTCACGATCGGATACTTGCCGCTCTGAATTCGAGTCCCTGGAGCCACGTGGCGTGTCACCCCGTTCGGAGCCGACAAATCGTACGGCTTATGATCCAGCACAGGCGTCAAGTCCGGCGAAATGTCCTGGCACACCTTTTCGATGTCAGGCTCTTCGAAGGCCTCGATGCGAGTCGCGATGGCTTGGTCCGTGAGCAAAATCACCGGCACACTGTAATCTCGCGCGATGTTCACCGCCTCGATCGCGGTGTAGAAACAATCCTCCACGTTGGCTGGAGCCAGAACGACCCGAGGCGAATCCCCGTGCCCTCCAAAGCAAGCAATATTCAAATCGGACTGCTCGACATTCGTCGGCATGCCCGTCGAAGGACCGCCGCGCTGCACATCGACCACCACCAACGGAATCTCGGCCATGACAGCCCAACCGATGGCCTCCGTCTTCAAAGAAACACCCGGTCCGCTGGAGCCTGTCACCGCGACGCGCCCCGCATACCCGGCTCCCAGGGCCATCGACACCGCCGCGATTTCGTCTTCGCATTGGATAAAAGAACCCCCGTATTTCGGAAGCTCGCGCCGAAGCAATTCCATGATGTCCGACCACGGAGTGATGGGGTACCCGGCGCCGAAACGCACGCCGGCGGCAATCAATCCGTATCCCAGCGACTCGTTGCCGTTCATCACCACTTGCTGGCCCTCCCGCTTCTTGCCTTCCACAAACTGGAAGGTCTCCAAAATGCCTTCCATGGAGTAACCGTAAGCGGCATTAAAAGCGAGGAGAGCATTCTTGACGATGCTCTCGTCTTTCCCCGCGAACCGCTCCGTGATGAGCTTGGTCAGTTTCAGCACGTTGAGATCAAACATTTTGGCCACCAAGCCCAGCGCGAAGAGGTTTTTCCCTTTGTCCCGCGCCGTGCCGCCAATGGACTCCACCGTCAGACTTGAGATCGGCACACCCACGTGCCGCCACGTCTGTTGCCACTCGGGATTCACCTCCACGTGGTCTGAATCGAAAAGAATGATGCCCCCTTTCTTCACGGACTGCACATGCCCCTCGTAGGAGTGCTGGTAAAAGGCGAGCAAAACATCGGCTTCGTCTCCAGCGCTCAGAACTTCCCCGGAACCAATCCGCACTTGAAAGATGGAAGGACCTCCAGAGATGGTCGACGGGATGGTCATGAAGGTCATGACTTCCTGCTCGCTCCGGCCGGCGAGGCGGGCCAAAAATCCGCCAATGGCCTGAATGCCATCTTGGGAATTTCCAGCGATCCGAATAACCGCCTCTGAAATGCTCGATATCTGTGTGGGTCCCCCCCCAGACGGGACGGACAGTGTAGTCTCACTCATGCGATAAACCGTTTTGCAAATCCAATTCCAGGGGGAAAAAACGCGGCCTCAAAAGCCAGTTGTCCCCAAGCCGCTCTCAGAACGTCATCCCAGACTAACATCACACACCCCTCTGTCAAACGACAAACTGATATCCTATCCAGTTCGACGTCAATAACATAGACAAGTCACGGCGAACTTGTGGAAATCCCCCGCTCGATTCAGCGGCCAGTCTTGTTGATCATTCCCCCACCCATGACAGGCCTTGTCGCCGGGGTTCCTGATTCTTGAATCCGATTCCTCATTCCGGCGCCAGCAACGGGATCTGCCACTCTTGGGCGCTGGTTTCCACTTGGCCAGGCATTGCTCTTGACTTGATGCCCGGGCCACCAAGACTGGCTGGTGAACTGCCGCCTCCCTGATCCGGGCCATGCGAATCCTGCAACTCTACCTGCTTCGACAGATCCTGGCATCGCTCATCTTGACCGTGTCGGTTTTCACGTTCGTGCTGCTGGTGGCCAACGTGCTGAAGGAGGTCGTCAGCCTGCTCATGAGCAGCCAAACCACTCCCGCCCTGGTCCTGCAGGCCGTGGGATTGCTGATCCCGTATGTTTTGGTGTTCGCCCTCCCTTTGGGGATGCTCACGGCCACGATTCTCGTGTTTAGCAGGCTCGTCGCCGACAATGAGTTCACGGCCGTGCGGGCGGCCGGAATCAGCCTTCTGGTCTGGGCCTCCCCTGTGCTCGCGCTGAGTGTGGTACTCAGCCTCTTGTGCGCCTGGATCAACATGGAGGTCGCCCCCCGCTGCCGTGCGGCTTACAAGTCGCTGCTGTCGCAAACTGCGATCCAGTCCGCGAGCCTGGGTCCCGCGGAAGGGCGGTTCACGCGTCTGGGAGATCACATTATTTACGTGGGCAAACGCCGCGGCGGGACGCTCGAGGAAGTGATGTTGTTCGAGAGCAAGGAAGGCCAAAAGTTTCGTGATGTGCGCGCGGCACGCGGCGAATTGGTCCAAGAAACAAACCAGTTTCGGCTGAAACTTTTTGACGCCCAAGTGCTCGAACGCACCAGCGAACGCTGGGAAACCAGGGGGTACATGGCGGAGGTCGAATTGCCGCTGGATTTGAGCCGCTTCTCGGGTTCCTCCACCATCAGCGTCAAGCACATGAGCCTTGCCGAGCTGATCGAGGAGCGCAGGGCCTGGCGTCAGCAATTCGGAGCGCTTCCCCGCTCCGCCAGTTCGGGCTTTCGCTCCACAAGCCCCATCGACGTGCAGATCCACCGCCAAATCTCATTTTCCTTCGCGTGCGTCGCCTTCACGCTCATCGGCATCCCTCTGGGGATTCGCTCGCATCGGAAGGAAAGCAACCTCGGCGTCGCTATCGCCCTTGGGTTGCTGTTGACCTATTACAGCTTCTTCATTTTGGGGCTGTCCCTCGACACGCGCCCCGAGTATCTGCCTTATCTCATTCTTTGGGCGCCAAATTTTTTGTTTCAAGGAGCCGGCATCTGGCTCCTGTGGCGGGCAAATCGCGTCTCTGGTTGAGTTTGCTGGCCAAACGCAACAATCGGTGTTGTGATGTGTTCAACACAGAGGCGCGGCCGCGCGCCAATTCGTTGGGAACCATTTCATGAAACATCTTGCAATCATCCTGCTGGCCGCGTTTGCCTTAGGGGCCGGGGGGGGCGCCCGCGCCGCTTCCCCGTCAGCCTTTGATCTCGTCGGAAAATGGGAGGGAGGCATCGAGTTCGGAAGGATGAAGTTCACCATGATCCTTCGCGTGGTGAAGACCCCCGGGAACCGAATTGCGGCCACGATGGAAATGCCGGAGCAAGGGGTGAAAGACATGCCTCTTGCTGCCCTGCTTTTCAACCACCCGGAAGTTCGCCTCGAATTCGACCAGATGGGCGGCGCTTTCACAGGCCGGCTCAACGCCGCGGGCGATGAATTTGCGGGCGCCTTCGAGGACGGCCCCGGCGGCAAACCCATGGAGGCAAAGTTCAAACGCGCCTCCGAGGATGACAAACCCGAGCCTGTCAAAACCTACACCTTCGCCAAGGACGAACCCATGGACATGCGGGGGTACTGGGGCGGCAGCTTCGAAGCGTTCCCCGGCATGATCCTGAACATGGGGTTGAAAATTGGGCGTTTGCCAGACGGAACTTTCAGCGCCCATTTGGACATCTTTGACCAGGGCGCCCTCAGCATTCCAGCGACCAAAGTGTCCTACGCCAAGCCAGCCGCCACCATGGAGTGGCAACTTTTCCAATCTTCCTTTGAAGCCGCGCTCAGCGAGGATGGCCAGAGCTTGTCAGGCGAATGGAAGCAGCGTGGGCGTGGGGCCAAGCTGACTTTCAAGAGGCTTGCGAAACCGGCGACCGCCATTCCCGAGGGGCTCTCTTTCGAACCGGACAAACGAGGCGAAGAAGATCTTCGAGGCTATTGGAAAGGCACTCTGGATGTCCAAGGCCAGGTCCTCCGCCTCAAGATCCGGATTGGCCGAGCGGAGGATTCCTCCTATGCGGGCAGCATGATCAGCGTCGATCAAGGCGGGCGGGAATTCCCTTGGTCCAGCATCGCCAAGAAAGACGGCAAAGTGCGCCTCGAACTCAAGATGCTCGGAGCGGTTTTCTCCGGTGCCATCAACAAGGCCGGAACCGAAATCGACGGCAACTGGGAGCAAGGCCCGAATCCCTTGCCCCTCAAGCTGGAAAGATCGACAAAAGCCGAATTCGAGAAGTCAAACTGAACCCCGGCGTTCCTGACGAATTTTTCGCAATCCCCCTGAAGCACGATCATGAAACTGAAACCGCTCACCGACCCGCGCCCAACCCGTGTGATCCGCCTTTTGTTGGCTCTGATCTTCGCCGCTTACGCCGCCTCCAAAGGTGCCGAAGCGGCGGAAAAGAAGCCCAAGGCAAGGGCCGCCAGATCCGCCGAGGCGGATCGCTTGTTTGCGAGCACGGAGGTCCCCAGGATCAAAATACAGATTCCCGAAGCGGAACTCGATAAACTACGTCGGCAACGCCCAAACTTCAGGGAGCAGGCGGAACGTCCTGTTGTCAAAGTCACGGTGACGGATGGAACGACTGTTTACACAAACGTGTCGCTTCAACTCAAAGGCGCGGCGGGGAGTTTCCGGCCGGTCGATGACAACCCTGCCATGACGCTCAATTTTGACAAATTTGTCCCCGGTCAAACATTCCACGGCCTGGACAAACTCAGCTTGAACAATTCCGTTCAGGATCCCACTTTCCTGAGCGAACAGTTTTCAAGGGAAATGTTCAACAAAGCGGGAGTGCCCGCTCCGCGCGCGACCCACGTCCACGTCACCCTCAACGGCCGTGATCTTGGGCTCTACGGCCTCGTGGAAGGCTGGAACAAGAACTTCCTCGCCCGCCACTTCAAAAACACCAAAGGCAACCTCTACGACGGAGGGTTTCTGAAAGACATCACCGACGAGCTTTCGGTGAATTCTGGCGACAATCCCCAAGACCAGTCGGATCGCAAAGCTCTGGCGGCAGCCGCCGAGGAGTCCAATCCCCAAGTTCGAGCGGAAAAGCTCGACAAGGTTCTCGACGTGGAACGTTTCATCAGTTTCATAGCCATGGACATCCTGTTGTGGGATTGGGACGGTTACGCGTTGAATCGAAACAACTGGCGGCTCTTCCATGATTTGGACAAAGGCAAAATGGTTTTCATGCCCCACGGGCTGGATCAAATGCTGTGGAGCCCGGACGGGCCGGCTTTGCCTCGCATGAAAGGCCTGGTGGCTCGCGCGGTGGTGGGCGTGCCCGCGTTCAGGACACGCTATTTCGAACGTCTGCGCACTCTCCGTTCCACGGTGTTTCAGTTCGAGCCCATGACTCATCGAGTTCGGGAAATCGCCGCCAAAATCAGGCCCGTCATCGCCGAGGGCGGGCTGGACGCCGCCAAGCAACATGACCTCAGGGTCGAGGAGTTCTGCCGGGCTCTGGCCCGCCGCTGCCAAAGTTTGGACGACCAATTGGCGAGGCCCATAGAACCCCTGAAACTGGACGCCGATGGATCCGCCAAACTGGCTTCATGGGATTCCAGGAAAGTGTTTGGCAAGCCGGTCCTCGATAAAGTTGAGCTGGATGGCACTCCCACACTTCGCCTAGGCGCCGATGGAAGCAGCATCGGAGCCTGGAGAACGAAGGTCTGGCTCGAGACGGGGCTTTATCGGTTCGAAACCCGAGTCAGAGCCAAGAAGATCGTCGCGGACCTCGGAGATTCGCGTTCTGGGACGATGATTTCCGCGGAGGGTTCAAGACAAAACGAACCCATCACCGAAGCCTCTGAATGGAAGTCCATCCAACAGGAGTTCAACGTCCCCGATGTGCTGTCGGAGATTCAGATTTCGTGTGAATTCAGGGGAATGGAGGGGGAGGCCTGGTATGATTTGAATGCCATGAAAATTCGAAGAATTGGCGACGCGAAGCCTGAGCCTCGGCAGCAGCGAAGACGCCGGCCTTGAGATAAACCTTAAAACCGCAGTTGCCGAAGGCGAATCTTCGCAAGTTCCTATCGGGACATATCCGGCCGATCTGCTTCACCCCTCAAGCCGCCGTTACCACCATTTCCAGTTGATATCCGGGATTGGGGACCAGATCCAGCCGGGGAATTCTTTGATCGGAAACTGATAAGCTTCCACGTGGCCATCACCATAAAGCATGCTCGTCAGGCTTCGGCCTTTGTAATTATGCCAGATGCTTTTCGGATCCGTGAATCCGCGGTTGGCGTGCCAAATCCAGTCCCCTTGGATGATCTTGGTGGAGGCTTTTTGGGCGACTTCAGATCCTTTGATCGCCGAGCCATTGTAAGTGTTTCGGGCTGCTGACACATCCCCGGTCACGCGCTTCACCCGAAACGCGTCCACGCTCCACTCCACGAGATAGCTGTTTCCGTAAAGCCGGTAGCAATGTTTCGCGTTGCGGAAGATGTCGCCCTTGTCGTTTGGACACCAAAAGCTGTCCAGGCTCTGGACATACACATTGAGCGGGCGGTTGGTCGCCGCGACATACACATCGTAAGTGCCGTTTGTGCCTCCCACCGACGCCCAGTCCCGGTGAATGGGGTAGGAATCGTTATTGTCGTCCTGATACATCATGTAGGCAATTCCTTGCTGCTTTTGGTTGTTCAGGCATTTCACGAGCGTCGCCTTTGCCTTGGCTCGAGCCAGCGCCGGCAACAGCATCCCAGCCAGGATCGCGATGATGGCGATCACGACCAAGAGCTCGATCAACGTGAATGCGTGAACCCCCGGCAATAGATGACGTCGGTCGCGTGAACGGAGTGGAACCTGGTCTGTCTTCATAAGCCTCAAGACTGGGAAGGATAGGATGGCTGAACTTAGGCTTTTGGATGGCGGCCGCAAGTCTCCATTTTACATTGACACCGCCAGGCCGTTCCGGAGCAATGGATGCATCATGAACCTTTACCCTCTTATCCCCGGATTCGGACTGTTGACACTCACGTTGATCGCGGTGGCGGGCGCCCCCGCTGTTGCGGCGGAAAAAAGCGATTCGAAATGCTATGAAATGCGAATCTATTACGCGCCCCCCGGCCGGCTCGACGACCTCCACTCCAGGTTCCGAAATCACACATTAAAACTGTTCACCAAGCACGGCATCGGCAACGTCGGCTATTGGGTTCCGGTGGATAACAAAGAAAATAAGCTGGTTTTTCTGCTGTCCTACCCAAGCCGGGAGGCGCGAGCAGCTTCCTGGAAGGCGTTCATGGCGGATCCAGATTGGAAAGCCGCCGCCAAACAAAGCGAAGCCAATGGCCGAATTGTAGCAAAAGCGGAAGAAATCTTCCTCGAGACCACCGATTACTCGCCCGCCGTCAAAACGGGGGACCTTTCCAAAGGGGGCGTCTTCGAATTGAGGACCTACACCACACAGGAAGGACGGCTGCCAAATCTCGACGCTCGTTTCCGTGATCACACGATCAAGCTATTCGCGAAACATGGGATGGGCAACCAAGGCTATTTCCACAAAATGGCGGACCAGCCCGGCGCCGATCGCACCTTGATCTATTTCCTCACCCACAAATCTCAAGATGCCGCCAAGGCCTCGTTTGGCGAGTTCAGAAAAGATCCCGCATGGGAAGCGGCGAGAGAAGCCAGCGAGAAAGCCGCCGGCGGATCTCTGACCGCTCCCGGAGGCGTCAAGTCGGAGTTTTTCATCCCCACCGACTACTCGCCCACTAAATGATTCAGACTAAACGGTGCGCAGGCACGGCTAAAACTCACACCTGCGCGTCAGGTTTTGTGGAATTCATCCGCTAAGCCCGCTCCGCATTGAGTTACACTCGCCGAGAGCCGCCTCGTGTTCTTCACGCACGGAATCCCCTGAGTCTTTCCAATGACGGATTATAGGCTTCGAGAAGTGTAGGTGTCCTGCGGCACGCGCAAGGGACGCGCTTGCACCCACGGAGGAGCCTTGGCATTCTCACGCGCCATGAATCGTATCGACGCCCGGTTTCTGAAGTTGCGTGATTCCAACCAGAAGGGCTTCATCGCCTACATCGGGGCCGGGGACCCAACCTTGGAAGCCACTCACGATCTCGCTCTGGCTTTCGACCAAGCTGGGGTCGACATTCTGGAGTTAGGCGTGCCTTTCAGCGACCCACTCGCCGACGGGCTCGTCAACCAACTGGCGGCGCAGCGCGGACTCGAATCCGGCACCACGCCCCCCAAGCTTTTCGAGACGATCCGGCGGATACGGAAATCTTCCCAGATTCCGATCGTGCTCTACGTTTATTTCAACTTGATTCACAAACGGGGCCTTCCGGAATTTGTGGCGGAGGCCGCGAATTCGGGCGTGGATGGGTTGCTGGTCCTGGATTTGCCTCCCGAGGAGTCGGGCGATTACGAATCGACAATGGCGGCGGCGGGACTTTGCCCCATCTATTTGGTAGCGCCGACGACACCCGAGCAGCGCATCGCCAGCATCGTGCCCCATGGACGTGGATTTATTTACTATATCTCCCGCGAAGGGGTCACCGGCATGCAATCCAAGGTTGCAGAAAACATCGCGGCCATGAGCGCTCTTATACGAGCCCACACGGCGCTGCCCATCGCTGTTGGCTTTGGCATTTCCAACCCTGAACAGGCGCGCCTCGTCGCCCGGCACGCCGAGGCGATTGTGGTCGGCAGTGCCATTGTCAATCAAATCGCCGAGAACCGGCATAATCCGGATCTCGTGCGCCACGTCCGAGAGTTCGTGACTTCGCTGGTTCAGGCCTCCAAATTCTCCCGATAACGCATGAAAAAAGCGACTTCCACAAGTTCAATCCAGAGGAATCTGCCCGCCAAAAATCGCTTCGTCGTCATCATGGCAGGGGGCAAAGGGGAACGGTTCTGGCCGGTCAGCCGTGAGAAAACGCCCAAGCAGCTCATCACCCTCCTCGGCAACCGCTCTTTTCTCCAGCAAGCGGTGGCGCGAGTGTCGCCCGTCATCCCCACCGAAAATATTTTCGTCATCACCAACCAGGTCCAAGCCGCCGAGGTCCGGCGCCAGCTCCCGCAACTGCCCAAGGAAAATGTCGTGGCGGAGCCATGTGGCCGCGACACATGCCCGGCCGTCGCGCTGGGAGCGTCGCTGGTCGGCGCGCGTACGCCCGATGGAGTGATGGCAGTTCTCCCCGCCGACCACGTGATCCCGAACGAAAAAGCCTTCCAGCAAGTCCTCCTCGATTGTCTGAACCTGGCCGGGGGAGCGCGGGTCATCGTGACCATCGGCATCAAGCCCACGGAGCCCGCCACCGGCTATGGCTACATTAAATCTGGGGCGCTCCTGCCGCCAATCCCGGGAGTCAAAGTGGGCTCCACGGCGTTTCACACAGCGGAGAGATTCGTCGAAAAACCCCCCTTCGAAACCGCCGTCAAATACCTGGAAAGCGGCGAGTACCGCTGGAACGCGGGGATGTTCATCTGGTCTCACGCAACCGTCATGGAAGGACTTCGACAATATCGGCCCGAAATGGAGGCCGCTTCCCGGCGATGGATGCTCGCGGCGCCTGCGCCCGCCAAGCTCACTCGGATGCTGAAAGCCGAGTACCCGTCCATCACAAAAATTTCCATCGACTACGCCCTTTTGGAACATGCGACAAACGTGGTGCTGGCCGATGGGGCTTTCGCCTGGGACGACTTGGGCGCTTGGAGCGCGCTCGCGCGCCATCTGCCGCCGGATCAACAAGGCAATTGCGCCGTTGGAGATTTCATCCACGTCGACGCCGCCCGCAATCTGGTGTTCGATGCTCGCACGAAAAACCGAACCCCGATCACCGCCGTTGGAGTCTGCGACCTGGTCCTCGTCCACACGGACGACGCCGTGCTCGTCGCCCACAAAAACGAGTCCCAAAAGATCAAGGAACTGGTTAAAAAACTCAGTTCCAATCCCCGGCTCCAGAGCTTGGTGTGAGCTTCGAGGCTCAACTTGGGTTTGCCAGAACCGGGCCATTTCGTTCACACTCAAGTTGTGATCCACTTCCGCGATGGCGCCTTTTTCCGCATGGCTTGCGGGCTGCTCCAGTTGATCGGGGCGATCGGATACCTGCTGCCATTAGGAGATGTTTCAGCGCTTGAATCCGATCGAACCACGCGAGGCTCCGAGTCTGCCGCAGCGAGCCACTGGGCGTTCCGGCCTATCGCCCATCCGCGGATGCCAGCGGTTCGCGACGTGGCCTGGCCAAAGTCTCCTATTGACCGTTTTATCCTTGCGAAGCTTGAGGAGCAGCACCTCGAGCCCTCCCTGCCTGCCCCGCGTCAGACGCTCATCCGCCGCGCCGCTTTCGGGTTGATGGGGTTGCCGCCCACTCCGGAAGAGATCCACGCATTCGAATCCGATCCTGCCCCCGATGATCAGGCGTTCGCGCGCGTTGTGGACCGCATGCTGGCCTCGCCAAGATATGGAGAGCGGTGGGCCCGCCACTGGCTGGACGTGGCCCGGTATGCGGACAACAAAGGCTATGTGTTTTTCGAGGAAAAGACGTATCCCTGGGCGTGGACGTATCGGGATTACGTGGTCCGCGCGTTTAATGAGGACAAACCTTACGGCCGTTTTATCCTCGAGCAATTAGTGGCGGATCAGTTGGAACCGGGGCCCGATCCACGCTCGCTCGCCGCCCTGGGATTCCTGACGGTTGGCGACCACTTCTCGAACAACATCCACGACATCATCGACGACCGCATCGACGTGACCACCCGGGGCATTCTGGGCCTGACGGTGGGATGCGCGCGATGCCATGACCATAAGCACGACCCCATCAAATCAACCGATTACTACGGGTTGTACGCTATTTTTAGAAGCACCCAGGAACCCATGGCGCCGCCTGTGATCGATCAGCCCCGCCTCAATGAGGCCGACGAGTGTTATGAACTGGAATTAATCCGCCGAGAAGGCTTGTTGCGGGAATTTGTGGAGGCCAAGCATGACGACATCAAGCGCGGCGCCCTTTCGAGGATCGCCGAATATCTGATGGCCGTCCATGCGCAGCGCGATCATCCGCCGTCGGAGAACTTCATGTTGATTTCGGACAAAGGAGACCTTAATCCGGCCGTCATCCACCGATGGCGTTCCTACCTTGAGAGGCAAGATCCTGGGCATCCAGTTTGGGGATTGTGGCACGCGTTTGCTAGATTGGATGAAACGAATTTTCCGCCTCAGGCGGCCTTGATCTTGAAACTGCGCGTCGGGCGAACAAGCGATGGCGAGGCGGCCAACGACCCATCGCAGGGAGGCCTGGAGCCCTCGGCCATAAACCCTCTGATTAAGGAGGCCTTCCTGCGGAATCCCCCGAAATCCATGACGAACGTGGCGGCGCTTTACGCGGCGGCTCTCCAACAAATCGCGGAGAAACGCGACCAGGCCAGCCAGGCTGCGGGGAATCGTGCGCTCACCCCTGCCGAACAAGAGCTTGAAGCCATCTTGCGAGGGCCCGACGCCCCTCCGGATGTGCCCAAGCAATTGGACTGGGGCTTTCTCTCGCTGCTCCCGGATCGTGCGAGCCAAGCGGAGTTTCAGAAGTTGATCAGCAGCGTCGAGCAATGGCTCATGAACCAGGCGGAGGCGCATCCGCGCGCCATGGTGTTGCGGGACCTGCCAACTCCTTATGAGGCGCGTGTCTTCGTTCGCGGAAATCCAAATCGTCCGGGGGAGCCAGCGCCTCGTCGTTTCATTCGGTTTCTCGATCCCTCCGAGCGCCGGTTTTCAAAAGGGAGCGGACGATTAGAACTCGCTCAAGCCCTGGCGCATCCGGCCAACCCGCTAACCGCCCGCGTGTTCGTGAACCGACTGTGGCTGCATCACTTTGGCAGCGGCCTCGTGTCCACTCCGAGCGATTTCGGACTCCGTGGCGCTCCACCAACTCACCCGGAATTGCTCGACTGGCTCGCGCATGAGTTCCTCCAGTCGGGAGGCGGAATCAAACGCCTGCACCGTCTGATTTTAACTTCCGCCGCCTACCTTCAGTCCTCGGCCGCCGATTCGAATTCGATCGCGGTGGATCCGGAAAATAAACTCCTGTCGAGGTTCCCTCTGCAACGCCACTCTTTTGAAATCCAACGCGATGCCTTGCTGGCCGTATCCGGAAAACTGGATCTCCGATTAGGAGGCCCGCCAAGTGATCCCAAGTCCAATCGCAGATCGGTCTACGCATTTGTTAATCGCATGGATGTGCCGCCAGAGATGACGACGTTCGATTTCCCCAATCCCTCCACCAGTTGCCCCCAGCGTTCGTCGACGACCGTCGCACCTCAGGCTTTATATATGATGAACAATGAGTTTGTGTTTCAATGCGCGATGGCTTTGGTCGATCAGTCCGGGTCGGCGGAAGCGGGTGGTTTCATAGAACGGTTGAGGGATGTGTTTCTACGAGTCCTGGGCCGTCTTCCGTCAGATCAAGACCTCTCGAACGCACAATCTTTTTTCGGCGCCGATCTCTCGAAAGAACGGTGGCAACGCTATGTGCACGCGCTTTTTCTCACGAATGAATTTGGATTCACGGATTAAACCGCCATGAACCTCGGAAATTGATTATCGGAGACTCCCCCATGACCGCGAACGCCTCCCTCTCCAAGCTGTGGTCGAAGCGGCAGATGCTGGCTCGATGCGGAACCGGGTTTGGTTTGCTGGCGGTTGCTTCTCTGCTCAAGCAAACCGGCGCACCGAGCCTCTCCGCAGCGGGGTTGGCAGTTCCTGGAAGACTGGCGCTCCCGCTCGCCCCCAAACAGCCCCACTTCACGCCTCGCGCCAAAAGGGTTGTCCACCTGTTCATGAACGGAGGCCCGTCCCAGGTCGATACGTTCGATCCCAAACCCGCCCTCGATCGCTGGCATGGCAAACCGCTGCCTCTCTCCAACCTGCGCACCGAACGGAAAACCGGCGCCGCGATGCGATCCCCGTTTGTTTTCAAGCGCCACGGGCAGTCCGGGATCGCCGTCAGCGAGTTGTTTTCAAAGACCGCGGCCCACGTCGATGACATGGCCATCATTCGATCCATGGTGGCCGAGGTGCCCAACCATGAGCCCTCTCTCATGCTCATGAACTGTGGCGATTCGCGCCTGCCCCGGCCCAGCATGGGATCCTGGATCACTTACGGGCTCGGCGCCGAGAATCAGAACCTGCCAGGTTTCCTGGCTCTTTGCCCTGGAGGCTATCCGATTGTCTCCACCCAGAACTGGCGCGCCGCATTTCTCCCCGGGGCGCACCAAGGGACCTACATCGACACTCAGCACCAGGATGTCGAGAAACTCGTCGCCAATATCCGCAACAAACGCCTGTCCGAGGGGGAGCAACGGGCACAGCTGGACCTGGTTCGCTCGATGAACGACGAACACGCCCGCGCCCATCCTGGCGAAAAGGTCCTGGACGCCCGTATCGCCTCGTTTGAACTCGCGTTCAACATGCAGCGCGAAGCCGCCGATGTCTTTGATCTTTCCAAGGAACCCGATTCCATGCGCCAAGCTTACGGAAGCGGAGTTCATGGACGCCAACTCCTACTCACCCGCCGGCTGCTTGAGCGAGATGTGCGTTTCATACAGGTCTGGTCCGGCGCCGGGCAACCCTGGGACAATCATGAGACCCTTGAGGCTCAGCATCGTAAGCTCGCCGAAGGGTGGGATCATCCGATCGCCACGTTCCTCGCCGATCTCAAACAACGGGGCCTTTTCGAGGACACGCTTGTTCTTTGGGGCGGAGAATTTGGACGAACTCCGGTCGCGGAACTGCCGGCGCTCAACGGCCGCGATCATAATCACTACGGATTCACTGTCTGGCTGGCCGGAGGCGGGATCAAAGGAGGGACCGTTTATGGGGCGACGGATGACTTTGGATTCAAAGCCGCCCACAACCCGGTTCCCGTTCATGACCTCCATGCCACCATCCTCCACTTGCTGGGGCTCGATCATGAACGGTTAACCTACCGATTCGCCGGAAGAGATTTTCGATTAACCGACGTGTATGGGGAGGTGGTTCGGGAAATCGTCGCCTGATGCGCTTCAACCTGAAAACCGCAGTTGAATATGGTGGAGATCCGCAGAAGCCTGGATGAGAAAGCCTTGACGAATTGCGAGGCATATCCCGCGTGGATCTGGTGAGTGATTCGGAAAAACTTTATCGCCAGGATCTTGGGAAGATTCACCATGGGCAACTGCCGTTTTAAGGCTCAACCCAAGACGGATCCGTTTCCGCCGATGCGAGCGGGCCGGCCGACTTTGGGACCTCGGCATCCGGCTGTTCATCTGGGTCCGGCGATCCTCCAGCCTGGGCCGGCGGTTTCCGGCGAGAGCGGGGAGCTGCGCCATCGGTTCACGTCGTTCATGTACCAAATGCCGTAGCTGCCGGCCGTGTGTTGAAACAGGAAATCCGGCTTGCCGTCCTTGTTGAAATCGCCCGTGGCCGCCAGACTCCATCCAGGTCCTGGATCACTTGGCTGCAAAAGGCTCGCTCTAGTTTGGCTCAAACCATTCATAAACCAGACAGCCATGGGTCTGCTGAGCCCGCCTTCGCGTTGGAAGAGGAGATCCATGCGGCCATCCCCGTTCACGTCGGCATTTCCCACGAGCCGCCACGACAAATCGATTTGACCGCTCGAACCCAGCGCGGCTTCTGGCTGGAATCTGGAAAGACCAATGACGTCCGTGCCGCGGCAGAACTTCACAGACATCACACCGTCCGCCGATTGCCCAATCACATCGGGCCAACCGTCAAAATTATAATCCCCCACGCCCGCCGCATTCCATCCTGGTTCCGCCGCCTCTTCCTCCAAGTTCGCAGATCTGACCAACCGGACCCCGTCCATAATCCACACCATCAAAAGCCCCGACCGCACTCCGGTTCGATGCTGGAACATAAGATCGGGCTTCTGATCCTGATTGAAATCCCCCACTCCCACCAGGAGCAGTCCCGGATCGCTGGTCGTGGGCGGATCAAAAGAGCTGGCATTGACCACTTGCTCACCTCTCATGAACCAGGCCGCCAAAAAGCCATCTTCATTCTGCAGTAACATATCCGGCTCGCCGTCGCCGTTGAAATCGAGCGGCTTCTTCTGCTCAAAAGGAAACGAGCGAGGATCAGTCGGGTCCGTGCGCCCCGCGAACTCCTGCAAATTGGAGTAGCCATCCGCGTCGGGGTCCGCTTGAGCCGACACACGTGGATCCGTTACATACCCAGCCCCAAAGAACGCCTCGCGCCAGCCAGGCAAGAGGCCGTCGTCCAAGGCGTACACTCTTGCGAACCGACGCTCCTCCACCATGGATCGCGGGTAACCCTCCACGAACACTCGAGCCTTCACGACGACCGCCTCATCGAAAACGAGCGGTCTTGTGTAAAGGCGCGATGTGGCGGCTGGTTCGGCGCCGTCAAAAGTCAGCCGCACTTCCGCGCCTGGAATATCCGCCAAGGCGGTGATGGTCAATTGATTGGTGAACAATCCGGAGGAAGGGGACAGCAGAAGATTCGCGCGAGGCGTCAATTCGAGCAGCCGGAGTTGGTCGTTCAACGTGTCCGCGATTAAAAGCTTTCCTTCTTCCAAGCACGCCAGGTCGCCCAGGGCGCGGGAAAAAGCGTAGCCGCCGGCAACCCCGTCAAGGTCCCCCTCGGCAGGCGCGAACTCCCATTCGTCGGCGCCCTCGGAATTGAATCGTGTGATGGTGTTGCGCCCGCCGCTCTCTGGCCGCGAATGAATCACATACAAAGTGCTCGAGGAGGACGCCTTCACTTGTTGAACAAACCCAAGATCTGACGCCAGGGTGGTCACCACGCCCTCCTTCGAAACCTTCCTCAGAGCGCCGTTCACCCAGTCGCCCACGATCAGGGTTCCATCCCCTGTCACAGCGAGTCCAGTGGGACCGTTGAACCTGGCTGAATAATGGACCCCATCTCGAAAACCAGCGATGCTCCCAGCCACGGTGGTCACCATGCCTGACGAGCTGATCTTTCGAATCCGATGATTGCCGAAGTCAGCAATATAAAGATTCTCCTCGTTGTCCATCGCCAATCCGATGGGCAAATGAAATCGTGCGGTCGATGCCGCGCCATCCCGGAGCCCTGGGCCTGATCCTGCAAACGTCGTGACGACCCCATTGGTCCCAATCTTGCGAATCCGATGATTCAAGCGATCGCTCACATAAACATTGCCACGCTTGTCGAAAGCAAACCCAGAAGGGCCGCTGAAGCGTGCCTCGTCCCCGGGTCCATCCGTGTTGCCTGGCGCCCAATTCCCCGCCACCGTGACAACAAGACCCGATTCCGGATCAATCCGCCGCACCCTGTGGGCGCCAATTCCGGGGGTGTAGGTGCCGATGATCACCGATTCAGCGATCCAGATCCGCCCGACGGGGTCCACCGCAATTGAGGAGGGTTGGTAGAACAGGGCATTCGACGCTATCCCGTCTCTCCATCCGGATTTAGACCCAGAAATCGTACTGACCCGAAACGGGTCGTAAATCCTTGGTGCGCTCACGCCGCTCCCGGCGGCCACTCCCATCGGCTGGGACCAGGAAGTCAAGAGCAAGAGCATCACAAACGCCCGATGCCAAAGCGGCGAGAACCAAGAACGAAGGAGGTGCGGCTTGAGGCAATTAAAACTAGGACAGTCTCGCACGAAGCCGCCCAGGGTCGCGATGGGGCCCAGATGGCAGCCTTGGAGCCCTCGCCGGGGGGGCGCGTCCAAACAGTTCACTAGGCTTGACTGCAAACAGTCGTTCACGGCGCGAATCAAATCCGAAAAAGGCTCATAAAGCCAGCACAAGTGGGAGTCTCCGCCATCTGTCTCGTTGGATTTTCAGGCTCATCCGGCTCCGGAACAAATACATCGTAGTCAATGTGGACGATGTGGCAGCGAAAAGTTTTTGGTAAGGAATAGGACAGGGTTCAAGGTCTCTTGAACCAAGGGGGTGGGCCGGCGCGTGGTGGCTCTGAAGAAGAGCGCCACGCGCCTATTGTCAGACCCCAGAGAAGAGGGGGAGATTCGTTGCCAGCAAATCGCTTTCGATTTCCTTCACGTCCTCCGTCAACCCATCCGATGGGGAAAGATCACGGAGATGTGCGAGGCATATCCCGCGTGGATCTGGTGAGCGATTCGGAAAGACTGTAGCTCCAGGATCTTGAGAAGATTCAAGAGGAGCAGCTTCCGTCTTAAGGTTGAATCCGAAGCTGGGAAAGTGCGTGAATTCCCTGATAATCCGAGTAGGGTCAGGGGCATGCGATTCCATTGGGCCTTGGGTGCCTTTTGTTTGATTCCGAGTGTCGCTGCGGCGGCCGCAGATGTATTCAACATGCCCGCCGGCCAGCGCAGCCTCGAGACAGTCATTGTTGGGAATCCCAGCAATGCGCCTGACGATACGGGATTCGGGGCGGTAGCTTATCCATTCAAGATATCGAAGTTCGAAATTACCACCGCGCAGTACGTCGTGTTTCTCAACGCCAAGGCCAAGGCTGACGCCGATGGCGGGTTGTGGAACAACGACATGGATTCAACGCGCTCGGGCGAGGGCGTGCGGTGCGAGATCACACGATCTGGGGAGAAAGGGAATTACACCCATTCTGTGCCGGAGGCACTCGCCAACCGCCCGGTCACGCATGTCAGCTTTCTGGATGCCTGCCGTTTCTGCAATTGGCTGCACAATGGGCAGGGCCAGGGCGACACTGAGGACGGCGCCTACACGTTGAAGGGCTATGACGGTACGGACGCTCGCCGCATCCAGCGGAATCCTGGCGCCCACTGGTTCGTGCCCAGCGAGGACGAATGGTACAAGGCCGCGTATTACGACCCAGGCAAGCCAGGCGGGGCGGGTTACTGGGATTTCCCCGTAAGAAGCGACATGAAACCCGACCGTGAGTTTTCGTCGGCTCGTGGTGTGAACTACTACGCCGGAGGCTATCTCGACGCGAAGCGCTATTTCACTGACGTGGGCCGCTTCGCCGGAGCTGCGAGCGCTTCGGGCACGTTCGATCAAGGGGGCAATGCGCTGGAGTGGACGGAAGGCTTCGTCCCGCCGTTTCTGCGCAACGCCTGGGGCGGAGCCTTCGACACGGACGACGGCGGCCGCAATGTCCGCGCTCCAAATCGTTTCCATACTTCGCGGTCCGATGTCCCGGGCATTGGCTTTCGTGTCGCCGGCGTCGTGGAAGGGCACGAGGCCAAGCCCACCGTGCGCTCGGTGGCGGCTGGTTCAGCCCAACAATCTTTGGCCGTCGATTTTCCTCGCCGTCCGTGGATTGATCCCGAGACGGGCAAACCGTTCTTCCCTCTCGCCTGGTTCAGTTACCAGAGCGACGAGCAAGACTTGGATGACCTGGCCCGAGAAGGGGCAAATTTGGTGCTGTTCGTCAACACACCCACCGACGTGGACAGCGACGAGCAGCTACGCGACAACAAGGAGCGCATGCTTCGATATCTGGACCATGCGCGGCAGCGCGGCATCAAGGTGCTGATGCAAACGGGTTGGTGGGGCGCCCACATGCATGGCAACCAGGTGGAAATCGAGAGGCAGCGTCAATTCGTGGAGGCCGTGCGCGACCATCCGGCACTGTTTGGCTATCAGCTTTACGACGAGCCGGAGTATCGCGCGGGCGGGGGGCTCGGGGTCGAGGAACAACAACAGCTGCGGGAGTTTGTCGGCGCGTTGGGAAAATTGCGCGATTCGCTCCGTCGCTGGGATGGCAATCCTCGCCGCATGATCTCCGTGGTTTTCAATCTCGTGCCCCTATCAAGCTGGGTGGACTACCTTCCGGTGGTGGATTCCTTCCAGGTGGACCGCTACCCCCTGGACAAACAGCAGGCCTATTTCGGACATCGTGGCGATTGGGGGCCCCTGATGATGGGGTGGTCCATGGCCCACGGCGTGGCGGCGCTGCGAGATCAGCCGCACCTGCGCAATCCCGCCCCCTGCATGCAGGGGGTCGGCTGGCTGCATACCGAGAGCGGTGAACTAGGGCTTTGGCGCGATCCGCTGTATGAGGAAACGCGTTACATGGCCTATTCCTCTTTGACCGTCGGCTCCTGGGGCGTGTTTCACTGGATCAGGCGTTTTGGCCGCCCGGAATCGCCGGCGATTCTGAAGAATGTCGGGCGGCTGTATGCGGAGCTGAGATCCTTGTTCCCGGCCTTTGAGCGGAGTTGGGAGAAACCAGCCTTCACCGTGCAGCACAATCACGAAAAGATCACTCGCGGATTTTTGACCGATTCCGTGGCCGATATCACGACACTTCCCCTGGAAGACCAGGCCAACTACTACCTGATCGTCAGCAACAACAGCGGCGTTTTCACGGATATCTCGCTGCGGATGAAGCTGCCCGCCATGGAAGGCATCGCCGCGCGCCAGGCCACGGTGCTCAACGAAGACTGGCACCGCGCCATGGGCTATTCCGAAGACAGCGGTGAATGGAGCATCGATAAGCACACAATGTGTTTCGGCGACATCAACGTGTGGGTCATCCCCAAGATCAAACCTGCAGACCCCAAGCCGTGACGATTCGGCTAAAGGCCAGGCTTCGCTGCCGCGCAGCCTGGATGACACACCGCGGCGGGCCACTTCGCGGCCTCCCGCTTTTCTCATGATCCAGCGGCGAGTGAACTCTTGAAAGCCCGCGCTCAGCAGAGCTGGACTGCGGCTACTTGAGGATCGTTGCCCTCTCCATCAGCCACAGCACATCTTGATTGTTGGCCGACTTGACGCCCAGAGGGATGCTGCCGCCTTTTTGCACCTTAGGCACCGTGCGAGAATCCCGCCACTTCCTGATTTCCGAGTGCCCGTCGGCGAAGGAGAATCCTCCAGCTCGATTATGGTAACTGGCCGGATAATCCAGAATTTCCCAAAGCGTTGGCGTGTTCGGAAACCCCTCCATGCTCACGTTAAAATAGCCGTCATTGATGCTGTCTTCCCTTTCGTCGAGCAAGACGTAACACTGTGTGGGATTCTGGATATCGCTGGTTTTTTGGTACACGCGGTACTTATCGCCCGAAGCGCCCCAAGAGCCTCCACCAACCCAGTTATTCATGGCCATGCTCAACACGCGGGGTTTGGATTCGATGCGCCCTGCCTGGCTGACTCGCACGACAGACCGGTCGCCCGGGCAACGGAAAATGCCCGAACTGTTGCAGTATGGCGCCAAAGGGCTGACCTTCGGGTTTGAAACACTCGCCGAGGGATCCCAATTGTAACGGGACGAAGAGTAATCCACCGGCGCCGTGTACCAAGATCGAGATGTGCAAAACGAGCCGTTGTGATCCTCCGCGTACATAATCCATGCCAGGGTGAGCTGCCGGTGATTGCTCATGCATTGAATCCCCTGGGCCTTTGTCTTGGCTTTGCCCAATGCAGGCAACAACATCCCAGCCAGAATTGCTATGATCGCGATCACGACCAGCAGTTCGATGAGCGTGAAACCGTGGAATCGTCCGCGCCTCCGCCACCAAGGTGGCCGAGCTCTGAATCGTTTGGTTTCCATATGGATCCCTCCTGCAAGGCTGCGGCTCGAAATGCCCCGTCCCGGTTCCAGACCGAAAACCCCGTGCAGGTTCCAATGCTCCCTTATCAAACAGCTCTGCGGCATCCATTGTCAACGTGGAGTTTCGGGGAGAATGATTCTTTGAATATTTCCGATTCGCGCCGCGCGAACCCCCTCCCCCACTTCGCGAAACCAAATGTTCTCGAGAACACCGAACCCGGTATGAAAGACATGGGTGAGGAGATTTTTCGGCCTCTTGGTCTGGACCTGGGAGGAGCAGTTTCGCATCGGACCTTTTTCCGCTCATCTGTGCCTCTTTCATTCTCTGCTTCTCTTTCACAAAGCATCCACTCCAATCCGAATCAAGGCCTTGCGAAAATCGGCGATTGCAGGTAAGGCTTGATCACATCCATCGCCTGTTCACAATCAATGGCCGTGCCATGGCGTGTGATTCAGACGCGATCACCCGGCGCAATCTGTTGCAGATTGGCGGGGCAGGTTTGCCGGGAATGTCTCTGCCTAGAGTCTTAAGACAACGAACCATCGTTAGGCCGCTTGAACCCCGATGCCCATCGAGACACTCATCGAACGCTGGTTTGCAATTGGCTTTTTGATCTTCGGCCTTTCCCATGTGCTGTATCCGGCCAAATGGGCAGCGCTCTTCCTGCCGCTGCGCGAGCTCGAAACGGGTGGGTTGATTCTCGCCCTATTTAATTTGCCGCTGGGCCTCGCGGTGGTCCTGGGGCACAATGTTTGGGTATGGGGCCTTCCGGTCGTTGTCACCTTGGCTGGATGGTTGATGCTACTGAAGAGTGTGGTCTATGTTTTATTCCCGCGCGCACTTCCTCGTGTGATGCCGAGCGGTGAGAGAATGGTGAGCGCGTTCCGTGTCGGAGGTGCGGTCGGTATTTTCTTGGGAGCTTTGTTGTTTTATGACTGGTTCCACCACAGATGATAACCGCAACGAGCGGCCCAACCAAGCAGCGCGGCGAGCCTGGCCTGGGGCTGCTCGTTTGCCACACTGCCACGCGCCAGCGCTGCCGGGCCGCTGGCATTGGGGTTGGGCGGCAAAGCTCCGCCGGTGGCGATGAACCGCGACTGTAGAAGCCCGTTGAATGTGGACCCGCTGCAGCCGCGCGAGATTCAGTCGCTGTTCAGCGCGGCTGGGTTCCGATGGTGGATTGCAGGCGGATGGGCGCTCGACTTGTTCACAGGCAGTCAGTCGAGACCTCACTTTGATATAGACGTGGCGGTCGCCCGCCTGGATCAGTTAGCCGCACAGGAATACCTCCGTGGTTGGGATTTTCAGTATGCGGTTCCTGGCACCAGCGATCCAGTCGTTTTCAAGTCATGGATTTCCGGCCAGACTCTCGGTCACGAGATTCACGGAAGTTGGGTGCGCGAGCGCCCGGATTCGCCTTGGCGTTTTGAGTTTCTGCTCCATGAGATTGAGGAGGATGGCTGGTCGTTCCGTTATTGCCAAGATGTTCGGCATCCTCTGGAGCACATAGGAGCCCGCACTCGCGATGGCATTCCCCACCTCCGGCCAGAAATCGCGCTTCTCTACAAAGCCGCACGACTGCGGGAGGTGGACGAGCAAGATTTCCGACGAGTGCTCCCGCACCTCGAGCCTGCGGCGCGCGGTCAGCTTGCACGGGACATTGTTTGTTTCTCGCCGCAGCACGCATGGCTTGCCGTGCTCAGATAAGAAATGCAATTGCAGCCCAACAAACCATCGCGTCAGCCAACGCCGTTAAGGCACTCCGGTTTCGATACAACGGCACTTGCCCGGCCTGGCTGCGCTCGGCGATAGTCGGCAACACGTGGACATCTACGTTACTCAATGGCCAGCAAACGAAAACAAAACACCAAACCTAGCACCCTCACTGAGCGGACCGTTCGGTTGCGCGTCGTCTGCCAGAAACCGCCACCGCCGCAGCGGTATTGCGCGGAGTTCGGTTTGCAGGACAACTCGACCACTGCTCATTGGGTGATTCATGCCGGGCAGGCTCACCCAAACGGCGATATTCACTTTGAATGCGAGTGTCGCGTCCGACCCCATCAGAGCACGGGCTCGCCAAACTTTCTCGGCCCGTTCGTGCATGGCGAGGCTTCACGGAGGTTTCTCTACCTGAGCTGGCGCCCGGTCGGATGGCGTCCGCCCCAGCCCGACCCGCCCTGCCCCGCGTGGCTGCGGCGCATCAAGGTCCATCTAAGGAACCGTGCAAAAATTACTTCCGAACTAAAAAGCGGATTCACAACATAATCCGCAACTATTCGAACCCAGCAGTTCCGCTCGGTATGACTCGGAACGCTTGAAATGAGGCCTTGGAATCACTTTCGGCCGAGGG
>SYMW01000037.1 GCA_005805305.1 Verrucomicrobiales bacterium | reverse complement strand
TGATGAGTCAGCCGGAGCGGCCGCGAACTTTGAGAAACCGGACAAAGGGCCGGGAGACCGGCCGCTTTCAAAACTTGCGGAACTTTCACGCGTGTCTGGGGTTGGCTTCTTGCTTTCAGTGCCCTCCGACACCAAGAAACCCGCCGAGACATGGGGGGTGGTGAACGCAGATCAATCCGCCGACTGGGTGAGAACCACGATGGACAGTTTTCGGGCGCTTGGAGAAAGCCTTAAAGCGGGTCCCCTCCAACGCGTGGAGATTGTGGGCTCCGAGCATCATCTCGCGATCGTGCCGCGCGAGGGGATGGATTTATGTGTAGGATTTCATCGATCCTTGTCGATGGAGTTAGCCCGTGAAACTTTAAAATCAATCCTGACGCGATGGGGCTCCTGAATTGGTTCTCAAAGCCGGCCGAACCGGTGCTTTCGCGGTTGCCTACCGGGAGTTTTACTTTCGATTCGGAGGGGCGCATCCTGGCGTCAACGCTCCCGCAGTCGTTTTCGGCGGCGCATATGCGAGGCATTTCGCAATTAATTCTCTCGACGTTCCGGAAAGCGCAGCAGCTGCAAATGCCGTCTGGGGAGTTGATTGCCGAGTATGGATCGTTGAGGCTAACCGCGCGCGAACTGCGTGGCGGGGCCATCGTTTTTTTAAACCCGCGTTCACTGAGTCAGAAATAGAGTGCCAGGCCGGGTCTTGGCATTGGTCAGCGCCATCCTGGATGCAATTTTATGGATAACAAGAAACTGGATCAGTTGATCTTGCAGTTGGAGAGTTACTTGGAGTGTTGGAAGCAATTCAACCATTACGTGAACCTTGCCCGCACCAAGAAGTTCGAGCAGGAAGACGAAAGTCAGTTCCTTGAGGTGAAGAGCGTGATCACCCAGGAGTTGGAGATGATCCTTTCGAGCATTGAAGCGGGCGCCCCGTCCAAGGAGGACGTCCACGCCCTGATCAGCAACGCTCCTTCCATCCGTTTTGTAAGCGAATTAAGCGATGGATCCCTTCGAGCTCTTGAGAATCAGTGGCACAAAGTGTACATCGCCTGGCAATCCATCCTAGGACAGTTGAAAGTGCAACAGAAAGTGTCTCACTCCAAGCCCGCTTGGAGCCGTCTTTTCGGCGGAAAATAAGCCCGGTCGGCAGCCTGCGGGGCGGGAGACTGTTCCCTGCATCTTTTGCTTCGAAACCAGATCCGGGAAACGACGCCGCATCGGCGCATCTCCACCGTGATCTATCTCGGGTTCTCAAGTCATTTGGCGGGAGTTTGCGTCAAGAGGTTGACTTTGCTGATCTTTAGAGTCTTGGCGAGGTCCATGAGGTTCACGATCTTTCCGACTGGAGCTTGAGTGTCGGCTCTCAGGGAGAGGGTGGTGTTTGGATTGCGTCTGATCCGGGCAGTCACCTCTTCCTCCAGCTTTTGCATCGTGATGGGACGCGCCTCCAGATAGAGGAATGGCTCCTTGTTCGCGATCGTGATCACCAAATGCTCTTGAGAGACCCCTTCCTGGCCCGCTTGCTTTGATTCTGGCAATGCCAATTGGATCGCCGGGCGTGTTCTGAAAGAGGTGGACACCATCATAAAGATCAGGAGGACGATGAGGATGTCGATCAGCGAGACGATGATGATCGCGGGGGTTTGTCGTCTTTTGCGGTTGGCGAAACGCATGCGGCGAGTCGAGGTTGAAGCGTCGGGTCCTCGCTGGTTCAGCGATGCCTATAGACCCGTCGAACGAATTCGTCGCAGAGGGTCTCAAGCTCGATGGTCAGCGTCTCAATTTTTTTCGTGAAGTAGCTCCAGGCCACGAGCGATGGAATGGCAATCAGCAGGCCCATGAGCGTCGCGTTGAGCGCGAAGGCGATGCCTTTGGCCAGCGCCTCATTGCTCGCGGCGCTGGCTTTTCCGAAATCTCCAAAGATGGTGATCAGCCCGTGGATCGTGCCCACAAGCCCCAGCAAAGGAGCGATGCCCACCACCACCTCCACGAAGACGAGGCCTCGCTCCATGGACGCGACTTCCTTTCGCGCGCGAATTTGGATGGCATCGACATTTTCCGCGATCGGCCAGTCGAGGTGCGATGCCGCGGCGACCAAAAGCCGGCTTGCGGCCGATGGATGTTGTTCGCACACTTCCTTGAGAACGGGGATGTCGCGCTTGCCCTGGCAATTTTCAACCGCGGATTCCACCGCTTGCGGGACGATTCGCGTCCATCGCAAAGCCCAGGCCCGTTCCAGGATGTAAGTCAATGACACCAGCGAGGTGATCATAAGGAGCCACATGTAAGGGCCGCCAGTTTTAATAAATTCCAGCATAATAGGGAGTTTTGGTCCTGTTTAATTGTAGTAAAAGGTAAAACGCACATCCCGGAAGCCGCTGCTGTAGAGCAACCGCATGTCCGAAGGCCATTTGGCGTAATGCGCGGGATCCTTGACTGCCCGCATGCAGAGCAGCGCCAGCACATCTCCAACGCTCGTTTCAATGACTTTCAAATCCGACACGGAGCCGTCGTATTTGAGTTTAAACTCGAGAATCACTTTGCCGACCCGCTCTCCGGAAAAAGAATTCTCCTCCAATAACTGGAACCAACGTTCTTCGATGGCCTGTATCACCGCCCGATCATACGCGCCAAAAAGCGAGGCCCGCACATCGTGCGCGGCGGTTACCGAGCGCTTCTTGACGCCACCGGCCTGCTTGAATTTTTCACCTCGCAGCTTTGGATTCTGCTCAATTGCCTGGGCGAGCGTCCGAGGCCTTGGAACCCGCTTTGAAGGAGGGGGAGTATTCGGGTTGGGAGGCGTGGCGGGCGCACTCAATGGGGGCGTTTGTGGGGTTAACGGAGGGGAAGGCGTGGTCAAAGCGAGCTCTCCGATCTTAGGCGCTTCCTCGGGCTTTGTTGGGGCAGGGTCGGGAATTGGAGGGCTGGGCGGCTTGGGTTCTGGTTGAACTTGAACTGCCGGCGGTTCCGGAGGCGCTGGAGGCGTGGGCGGCGCAGGTTGGGACCTCTGGTTGTCCGCTAACCGGATGACTTGATCCTGGCTGCCATCCAGCTTGGGCTTTTCGGTTAACTTCAATGGTTCCGGTTCTGGATTCGCTGCGACGGAAGAGTTGTCCGAGTAATATTTTGTGGATTTGGGAGGCTCCACAAGATCCTCTGTTTTGGGTATCTCAACAAACACTGTTGGGTATTCGGGTTCGGGATCTCGTGACTGGTCCTTGAGCTTCGTTGAGTTAGCCAAGAGTTCCTTGAGAGATTCTTCCTGGGAAATAAGGGCCCCGAGGACCCGGTTTCTTCGAGCCCACTCCCATTGCGGGACATAATGGGCTAGCAATCCGAGCAACAGATGAATGAGAACCGAAACGCCCAGAGCCACGAAGAGCGGACGATTCGGTGGCCGGATCAGATGTTTCGAGATGCCGTCAACCATTGCCAGGGGGCAACATGCACGACGCAACGGAGATGGTCAAACTTCGTCGACAGCGGATCGGCATCTGTTTGAAGAAACGGGATCGACGGGCGTGACGCCGTGGTTGGGCGGCATTCAGCAGCCTCCGGGCGGACCTGCCCGACCACGCGGGCCGCCCTGAGTCAAGCGGTTTGTCTGTTCGCCTCGCGGTTTCTTGAACCACCGCGATCATGCGGTCAAAAACTTCGGGGCAGGGCGTCTGGAGTTACCTCCGGCTGAATTGGGAGTTAGCCACTTCGCGGGGAGCATCCGGTTCACGAAAAGTAATTCGAGCTTTCTTAAGGTCGTAAGGGGACATCTGCACGCGGACCTTGTCCCCGGGGCTGATGCGGATGAAATTCTTCCGCATTTTACCGCTGATATGGGCGAGTACTTCGTGCCCGTTGGGGAGGTTGACTCGAAACATCGTGCCGGGCAGGACCTGCATCACTGCGCCCGTCAACTCGATCGGTTCTTCTTTTGCCATTCCGTTAATGGTTATTGAAAAATGCCTGGCCTGGGCCTGGCAGCGACGGGACAATGATCCGGATTCCGACCGAAATCAAGAGGATGTTTCAAGCGTGAAGAATCCGCTTGGATGGCGTCGAGGCAGCCGCTACATTCGTCCCGAATTTGTTTATGAAGACGAAACCCATCGCGGCGCTGTTGGTGACATTGCTTTTTATCAGCGCCCTCATGACCGCGTTTCTCGCGACGCGCTATTTTTTCACGGTTCGTTCGCTCAAGAAAATGCAGATGCAAGTGAACGCGGTCCAACAAAGCCGGTCGGTCATCCACAAACTAGCTTTGGAGGCCGTGGAATACAGCAAGAAGGATCCATCTATCGATCCCATCCTCGTCAAATTCGAAATCAAAGGCAAAGGAGGAACCTCGGGTTCGCTTGTTCCAGCGAATCCATGAGCCCTTTTGGAACTCTTTGTCCACATTCCCTGAGAATTTATGTCTGACACCGATTTAAATCTCCCACCGACTGAAGATCCCACTCCCGAGATGGAGACGCTGCGGGCGGAGGTGAAGTCGCTGCAAAATCTCTTGCTCGCGGGATTGGCGGCGCTTTTATTGTTGAGCGGGAGCGTTAATTTTTTATTGTTATGGCAGGTGATGTCCGTGAGCCGGGAGTATCAAACTCAACGTCCTGGAGTGACTCAAATACTCAATGATTACGAGCGTGTGAGCAAGCCGATGATTACTCGCTTTGTGTCGGATTTGCAGGAATACGCGAAAACCCACCCTGGATTTCAAGAAGTGCTGGGCAGATTCTTGAAATCGCCCGCGCCCGCAGCGCCTGGCGGCGTGAACGAGGGGTTGCCATCGCCCCCCACAAAATAGGGTATTCAAGCGGCGGCTTCGCAGGGGCGGGGCCTTGGACTACTTCGTTTTTGGGAGGTCAGTGTGGCTTTCCGCAGGCTTGGGTCCTGAATTCTTCAGTGCTAGGGAGAGCGTTTCCGCTTTGCTGGCGATTCCTGTCCGAGACACGCCAGTGACCGCCACGGCCAGAGGAGCCTGGGACTTGGCGAGTTGAGGAATCAAAAAACTTGTGGCGGAAGCGGGCAAGATGGTCGTGGTCCAAGAATTGGTCCGCCTCACTTGAACCACCCATCGGGAAATGGGGCTGTTGGTGTTTATGGAGGGCGCCGACCAAGTGACATTCCAACGGCCCTTGTTGAATTTAGCGCCAACGACGGGACTGGGAGGGATTTCTTTGTCCAGCCAAGGAGAAGCCGGCACGAGGGCAGGTTCCGTATAGCTGTGATTTCGGATCCACCCATCAAAGGAATTGGTCCGGCTGAAAAGGACATTGGCTCCCCAGTGAACGTGCCCGGTGGAACCTTTCTGGGAACGGGTGAGAGCGATCTGACCCTTGATTTCCTCTGGTTTCCACGTTTTGGACAGGTTGGCGCTTGCCATCCCCGGCCAAATATGCCGGTCCATATCATTCTGTTCGGTCCACCATCGCAAGAGGGCTTGGAAACTCTGCTCCTTTGAATCCATGCGCCAATAAAGTTGCGGCGCCGCGTAATCCAGCCAGCCCTTCTTCAGCCAGAGCCGCGCATCAGCGGCCAGGCTTTCGTAGGCGTCCAAGCCTTTCACGCCTCGAGGGTTGTCCGGGCGCCATATCCCGAAAGGGCTGATTCCGACTTTGACCCAAGGTTTATTGCATCTGACAAGGCAGTAAAGCGATTCTATGAATCGATTGACGTTGTCCCTCCTCCAGTCCGAGCGGTTGAGGGTTCCTCCCCGTTGTTTGTAGGCTTCGTAGGACTTCGAATCAGGAAACTCCGCGTTCTTGAGAGTCGCATCCGGGTAAGGATAAAAGTAATCGTCGAAGTGAACGGCGTCCACGTCGTAGCGCTGGAGGACATCGTGAACCACGGACAGGGAGTAGTCCTGAACTTCAGGCAACCCTGGATCGAGCCACTCCAAATTGCCATAGCGCCGGATCCACTGCGGCCGGGTTTTCGTGATATGCGAGGCAGCCGGGAGCGATTTGGCGAGGGCGTAGCGCGCTCGAAATGGGTTAAACCAGGCGTGCAGCTCCAGGCCGCGTAGGTGCGCCTCTCGAATGGCAAACTCGAGAGGGTCATAGGGAGGCGAGGGGGGCACGCCCATCGTGCCAGACAGATATTCCGACCAAGGTTCCAGCCTTGAGCGGTAGAGGGAGTCGCAGGATGGGCGCACTTGCAGGAGCACGGCGTTTAGTCTCATCGCGACGGCTTTGTCCAGCAATGCCACGAGTTCGGCCTGCTGCTGGGCAGCGGGCAAACCGGGGGCGGAAGGCCAATCGATGTTCCCGACCGTCGCGACCCAAAGGCCCCGGAATTCCCGGCGGATAGGGGGCGGGTCCTCAAGAGCGGTCGGGGCGGGCTTCCGTCCCGTGGGATGTTGGGCCAAGATGTCTGGAAGGAGCGCCCCCAGGAAAACGGTTAAGCAGGTGGCACAGAGCGTTTTATGCGGTTGGAGACGATTCATCGTTGAACCTGTCCGTTTCGGACTCCCATGGTGACTGACGGAGCTATCCGGATCAAGATTGCTTGCTGCACCCCACACCTTCCAGCGGGCTGAAAATGTCATTGAAATCGGCTCCCCATCCGGGGGGGCGTAGTTTGGTGCTAAATCGCGCATCATTTTCTCATTTATCCAATATCTTGTGTTCCGTATTTGAAGATGCCCCATTATATGGTGGGTTTTGACTTTACTTGCAACTCCGAATGGTTTTTGTTTTTCGATAGATGCATCTCAAGAGTCTCACAGCATTAGGGTTCAAGTCGTTTGCGGACAAGACCACATTGAATTTTCAGCCCGGCATCACGGCGATAGTGGGGCCTAACGGGTGTGGCAAATCGAACGTTGCGGACGCAATTCGGTGGGTTTTAGGGGAACAATCCGCGAAGGCGCTTCGCGGGTCCGAGATGGCGGACGTCATTTTCAATGGGACCGACAGCCGCAAGCCATTGAGCATGTCGGAAGTTTCGTTGACTTTGGGAGGTGTGGACCAAGAGCATTTGAAGGCGGCGGGAGTGCCCTTGGATTTCAACGAAGTGACCTTGACGAGGCGTGTGTTTCGGGACGGCGCCAGCGAGTATTTTATCAATAAAGCTGCGTGCCGCTTACGAGATATCCAGCAGTTGTTCATGGGCACGGGCGTGGGACGGGCAAGTTACAGCATCATGGCGCAGGGCCACATCACCCAGATTCTTTCAAGCAAACCTGATGAGCGCCGGTTGGTTTTCGAGGAGGCGGCAGGCATCACCAAGTATAAGGCGCAGAAGAAAGAATCTCTCCGCAAACTCGAGTATACGGACCAGAACCTCGTTCGAGTGGCGGATTTGATTCGGGAAGTGAAGCGGCAGATTGGCTCCCTTCAGCGCCAGGCGGGCAAGGCCCGGCGGCACAAGCAATTGATGGCGGATTTGAGGCACTTGGAGAGCCAGTTGGCGAGGCATCAGTATGATGTGATTTTATTCGAAACCGCGGAGCGCGACGAAGCCTTGCGGGCGGTGAAGGTCGAGAATGAATCCACTTTGATTCAAATTGAGCGGGGGGAAGAAGAACTCGCCCGTCAGAGGACCGTCTTGTCGGCGTTGGATGGAGAAATCCACCAGAAAACTCGCGAAGCGCTCGAACTCAAGAGTGAAATGGAACGTAACGACAGCCGGATGCACTTTATCGAGCAGCGTTTGAGGGAATTGGAAATGCAGCACGAGGCGGCAAACCATGATATCGTCCAGGCAGAGGAAAGCTGCCGTGCCGCTGCGGAGGGATTAGTTTTGCTGAACGAGCGAGTCACGCAGTCGAGCGCCGTGTTGCAATCGCAGCGGGAGCAAATGCGCGCGCGGCAGGAAACTCTCTCCTCGGTTGAGAGCCGCCTTCGGGCAGCCCAGGAGGAAGCCCGCCGCGCCCAGGCTGAGGCATTCTCGATCGCACACCAAGTGTCACGCTGTCGCAATGAAATCAACGCCCTCGATCTACATCGCCAGGGAAACGTGACCCGGCTAGAGAAACTGCTATCGGAGCAGGCTCAGACAACGGAAGAAACGAATCGGCTTGAGGAGAAATTGCGGGAATTCGCCCGCCAGGTTGAAGTCGAAAAGCTCGAGGTGACGTCGCGGAGGAGCGTTGTCGAGGAGCGCTCCCGGCGATTGCGCGAGTTGCAGCAAGCGTTTCAACAGGTTTCCCAAGAAATGGATTTGACATTGCGGCAGCAGGCGGAGAAACGCTCGCGCTTGGCCGTGCTGGAGCAGTTGGAGCTCTCGCACGAAGGGTTTAGCGCAGCCGCGCAGGCGGTTTTGAAACAAACCCGGGATGTTTTGGGATCGCTTGCGGACAAGATCAGGGTGCCCGACGCCTATGTGGCGCCGATTGAAGCGGCGCTTGGGCAGGGGCTGCAGCTTGCCTTGACAGGATCCAGCAATTCGGCCCGGACGATACTCGGGGAGCTCGCGAATCGCAAACAAGGGAGGGCCAGCATTGCGAGTTTGGAATTGTGCGCCCTGATTCAGGAAACCTGCGCCGATCCGCTTCCCCAAGGGGCGCCGGAGGGATTCATTCCGGCGTTGAGCGTGGTGCATGCGGATCCTTCAGTGCGCGCCTTGATCGAGCAGTTGTTGGGACGCACGTTGATAGCACCGGATCTGGAGGCGGCCACGACGACTTGGCAAGCCACGGGAGGCCAGTTTGATTTCGTGACGCAAGGAGGAGATCTGCTCAGCAGGCACGGAGTCTACACGGGGGGGGCTGCCAACGGCGGCGGATCTGGAAAAGGTCCTTCGTCCATCTTGGGCCGGAAGAACCAGATCGAGGAATTGCGGGTGTCCGTGACTCTTCTGCAAGATCAGATCAACGAGCAGAGCCGGAAAAAAGCCGACTGCCAGCGCGAACAATCCGAGTTGCAATCCAGCCTGCAGCACGCTCAGGCCGAGCTTCGGACCCACGAGGTCGCCGTGGCGGCGAGGGAGGGGGAATACCGGGCTCTTCAGCAGACTTTGAAAGCGCTGTTGCAGAAGTCGGAAACCATTCAATTTGAGATGGAGTCGTTGAGGGGGCAGGAATCCGCAAGCGGCCAGAAACGGGAGACTTTGATAGCCGCGCTCGCGGAGTCCGAGAGCCGGGAGAAGCAATCACTGGCTCTCGGCACTGAAGCGCATTCGCGGATTGAGGAGCTCCGGCACGAGCGGGATATGGGAACCGCGGCTCTGACGGAGGTCAAGGTGGCGCTCGCGACCGAGGAGCAACTATTTGCGTCCAATAAAAGCCAGATCGCGCCGCTGGAGCAGCGGATCCGTGAGCTCGCCCAACGGATTGAGCGGCGGAGGAATGAGACGGCCTCGTTTTTTGGTCGGAAATCACAGGCGGAATCTGAGATTCTCGAGGCCCGTCAAAGGAATGAATTCCTGGCCTTGGAGCGGGATCGGACCAGTGAGCGCATCGCCGTGTTCGCTCAAGAAAAAGCCGGCCAGGAAGAAGCCCTGACAGCGCGAGAGGAGGAAGTGCGTCAGTTTCGCGCCAACCACACGTCGCTCCTGCATCGCAAAGGAACGTTGGAAGTGGAATTGGCCCAGCGCGCCATGAGTGCGCAGAATCTGTGCGAACGCCTGTTTGAGAAGCATCAGTTGAACCTCACGGACATCAGGAGCGAGTGCATCACCATCACCATCGCCGACAGCGGCCCCGCCCGCGTCGAGGTGCTGACTCCTGAGGATATGGCCGCGCGGGGGGTCGGGACCGACTGGAACATGGTTGCCGAGGAGGTTGCCGGCCTGCAGCGGCGCATCGAGGAAATCGGCCCTGTGAATCTCGTGGCCATTGAGGAGTATGAGGAAACCGAGCAGCGCCACCAATTCCTCAGCACGCAGCACGATGATTTGGTGAAGGCCAAGGACCAGTTGATGGAGATCATCAATCGGATCAATGCGGAGACGAAGGACTTGTTCGCGGAGACTTTCGCCAAGATTCGGGAGAATTTTCGGGCGATGTTCGCGGAGATCTTTGGTGGAGGCCAGGCGGATCTCAAGCTTGTGGACGAGGGAGACGCCTTGGAGAGCGGAATCGAGATTGTGGCCAGGCCTCCCGGCAAGCAGATGCGCAACATCGCCCTCCTGTCAGGCGGGGAACAAACCATGACCGCGGTTGCCCTGCTTTTCTCCATCTACCAGGTAAAACCAAGCCCCTTCTGCGTCCTGGATGAGTTGGACGCGCCTCTCGACGAGTCGAACATCAACCGCTTTTTGAAGATCCTGCAGCGCTTTCTGCCATTATCGCAATTCGTCATCATCACTCACAACAAGCGAACCATCGGAATTGCCGACGTTCTCTACGGAGTGACGATGCAGGAGCAAGGAATCAGCAGGATCGTCAGCGTGAAATTTCACAAGACCGACGAACCCACATCTGGTCGAAACATCCAACCGCTCGTGCCACCCGTCGGAATTTCCGAGCTTGGAACGTCCCCCCCGTCTTCGAAAACTCAGGACGAATCGATGGAGATCGTGATGGCGAAGTAGTGCCCCGCGGGGAAAGGCCTGCCGTGGGACGGCGGGGATGTCGGCGGGTATCGGCAAGTGGTTGGCAACAACTCGGGCCGGGCGTATGTTTGAGTTGTGCGAAGACTGAAGGCCACCAAACTAGCCTGGCTGAGCCTCTGCCTATGCTTCCTGGGCGCGGGGCGTGTCTCGCTTCGCGGAGACCTATCGGGCAGTTGGAGGCTTTTCAGTTCCCGCGATGGCTTGCACGATTCCTACAGCACTTCAATCACCTGGAGCCCGCGCAACAACGTGTTGATCAAGCATGGCGAGTTTGATTCGTTCACGATTTTCGACGGGTACGAGACGCGGACTTTGCCTTCTTTGGGCACGGGCGGGGTTCGGATTTATGAGAGCCGGTCTGGACAGATTTGGACTCCCTATTCCCTAGGTTTGGCGGAAATGAGAAATCGAAAGTGGATTCTGCATCCGATCGATGCCATCGCGAAGGAAATGCAGACGAATCTGATTCGGCAGGTGCGGCAGATTCCCCTGGTTCCGGCGGAACTGGATCATGTGTTTTTTTTAGTGTCGGATCGTCTCATGGAATTCCACACCGCCACGGGACGCCAGACCGTGATATTGAGGGCTGCCGACACTGGCCTGGAGCTGTTCATTGACATGCTGGAGAGGCAGGATGGGAGCCTTTGGCTGACTGGCAGGCGCGGATTGCTTCGAATTCCGGGGCCGGTGAGGCAGATCACCGCCGGATCGCCTTCCGAGGAATTCCTGATGCCCCGGGAGCTGAATTTGAGAGACCTGCACCGGCCTATCGAGGATGCCGCCGGCCTGACACTCATCGCTGAACGTTCCCTCTCCGAGCCTCGATCCGTGATTCGTTTCGACGGCGCGGGATGGAAGGCGGGATCTCCGAGCTCGGAGAAGGTTCGTTTTGCTTGGAAGACGGCCGATGGCGCGGAATGGTCCCAGTCGATCAACAAAGTCGTGCGATCGATGCGTGGAGGCGGTGGGGATTCGAAGGGAGAGGGCGAGCAGCTCACAGCGGGGCAATTCTTTGACGTTGCAGGGACGGGCACGGGAGTTTATTGGATGGCAACATCCGACGGCGCTGTGCGGTTCGCGCCGCTCCCTTGGCAGATTCCCGTTGGCATGATCCCGGAAGGGGTGAGTCTTTATGCTTTGTTTCGTGAATCCAGCGGCGATTTTTGGATTGCGGCCTCAGGGGGAATGATCCAAACCGGTTCTTCGGGTTCAAGGCACATTCCGTGGCCGGCGGATTTTGAGGCCATATTTCGGCCCGGAGAATCCTTGTTCTCACTGCCTGACGGCCGGTTGCTTCTGAACACTCCGGAGAGGGTTGCGACATTTGACCCACGGACGGAACGGTTTCAATTTGTAGAGGATTTTGATGGGATAACGATCCGAAAAGTCGTGGGACGATTCGCGGGACCCTCGCTTGCGGTGCTGACCAGCCATTCCGGGGTTGGCGATTGGTCAACCGTCGCCAAATGGACTGGGGATGCGCCGGTGCCTTGGTGTGAGAAGAGTGTGTTCACAGGGGGGATCGGTGAAATGCAATTCGTGGAGGAAGCCGCTGACGGCGTGGTGTGGATGGGAGGCAGCGCCGGCCTCTTCAAATGTGAGTCAGGGCACGTGGATTCTTTGAAGCGAATCGAGGATTCACCTTCCGACCGGGGATCGTGCTTCGCTGAAGTTGGGAACGGGAGCGTTTGGTTCGGGGCTGGAGACCAGATTTTCGGCTATAACGGACGCAAATGGTTGGTGATAGCGACAGGATTCGATCGAGTGAACAGCCTCATGCGATCGCGCGACGGCAGCGTCTGGGTGGCGGCGAACAACGGCGTCTGGCGACTTCACAAGGGCACCTGGCTCTCGAACGGACCCGTTGAGGGATTGCCGGGATCCGTGGTTTACAACGTTTGGGAGGACAAGAAAGGAAGTTTCTGGGCATTGACTCCGTCCGGCGTCTCTCGTTACCACCCTGAGGCTGACGTCGAGCCGCCAAAGACGTTTTTGAGTGCCGAGGACGCTTCGAAAGTAGGTTCCACGGATGAATCGTTCGTTGTGCGGGTGATCGGACGCGACAAGTGGAAAGTGACGGAGTCCGAGCGATTGCTGTTCAGTTGGCGCACCGACGGGGGCTCCTGGTCCCCTTACGAAAAGCTCTCCGAACTGGTGTTCAGGGATTTGGCATCTGGGGAGCACCGGGTCGATGTTCGCGCGATGGATCGCAGTTGGAACGAAGAGCCGATCCCGGCGAGCCTGGTCTTTTCAACGATTGTCCCCTGGCATCGCGAGCCGCGCGTGCTGGCAGTCGGCTTGGCTGGCGCCGTGGTGGCGCTTGTTTTCGCTGGCTTGGCGGCGAACCGCCACCGGCGGCTGGTGAGGAGCTACGCGGAAGTGGGGCGAATTGTCGCGACGAGAACCGCCGAGCTGGAGCTGGCGAATCGGGAGCTTTTGCACAGCCAGAAGATGAGAGCCTTGGGAACCCTGGCGGCCGGGATCGCGCACGATTTCAACAGCATCCTTTCCATCATCAAAGGATCGGTGCAGTTGATTGAAATACACCCGGAGCAGCACGAAAAGGTTCAAACCAGAGTGAATCGAATCAAAACAGCGGTGGATCAGGGATCCGGGTTGGTCAAGGCCATGCTGGGGTTGAGCCGCACCACTGGCGAATCGCTGGTTTTATGCGACATCAACGCCCTGGTGAACGAGGTTCTGAAACTTTTAGGCGATCAAGCGCTCGGAGAAATAGCCTTGCGGTTTGAGGCTGCCGAGCCTTTGCCGGGCGTTTGGGGCCAACGGGATTTCATCAAGCAGATCTTGCTGAACCTCATCATCAATGCCAACGACTCCATGACGCCGGGCAAAGGAGAAGTGGCGATTCTGAGCGGTCTGACAAGATCATTGCCGCACTCGCTGGCATTGGAACCTGCCTCCGCCGAGCGTTACGTCTACACCCGGGTTGTGGATCAAGGCGCCGGCATCAAATCCGAGATTTTGAGCCGCATTTTTGAGCCGTTTTTCACCACCAAATCATTCTCTACGCGGCGGGGAACCGGCTTGGGATTGTCCATGGTTTACGAGCTTTCCAAAGAAATGGGTTTTGGAGTCTCGGTGGATTCGGAGGTGGGGAAGGGCAGTGTCTTCACGGTGTTCATGCCCGTCAAAGATGAGCCGGCGATTTCTGGTTCGGCAGGGGACTCATGAACTGGATTGCGCGAATCAGTTTCCAGGGCCTAAATTCGGAACATCCTGACCGCGACCCGGCGGGCTTCTTTGAGCCAGAACTCTTGATCCAACCGTGTCGCGCTTGGCTTGTTTGTTATGGCCGATGTTCTGACTCATCGGAAATCAGCCTCGATTTGTTCGAACGTACTAATGCTGCCGCAGCAAGAAAGGAAAACGCGATGTTAATGGTTCATGTCCACGCACGGGTGAAGCCGGAGGCGATTGAGGCCTTCAAGCGGGCAACTCTGGAGAATGCGCGAGCCAGCCTCAAAGAAGCGGGCATCGCTCGATTCGATGTGGGGCAGCAGATGGATGATCCCACAAGCTTTGTCCTGGTGGAGGTTTATCGGGACGCCGAAGCGCCGGCAAGGCACAAGGAAACGACGCACTACGCCGCGTGGCGCGACACGGTGGCGTCAATGATGGCCGCGCCGAGGGCGAGCGTCAAATACGAGTCCGTGTTTCCTGCCGAGGATGGGTGGTGAATCGGTGACTCGATTTGAGATATCCATCCCCTCCCGAATTGTGTTCGGTCTCGGGGCGGCGTCCGAGATTCCGGGAGTAGTCCGGTCCTTGGGACGGCGCGCGTTCCTCCTGACGGGATCGCGCCCGGGGTGCCACGGGGAAATCGAGGCAAAAATCCGGGAGGCGTGCGATGAGGTCGCCGTTTTTTCTTCTCCCGGAGAACCCGATGTCGAAGCCGTTCGCGCGGGGGTAGCCGCGGTGCGGATGGCCGGGGCGGAGGTCGTCGTTGCGATAGGGGGCGGGAGCGTGATGGACTTGGGAAAGGCGATTGGCGCATTGGCCCGGACCGGATTCCCGGTGGAGACTTACTTGGAGGGCGTGGGAGCGGGAAGTGCCATCGAGGCGGCAGGCATTCCATGTGTGGCGGTTCCGACCACTTCAGGCACCGGGGCTGAAGCCACCCGCAACGCGGTGATCGGCGTGTCCAGTCATCGCGTCAAGGTGAGTTTGCGCAGTCCTTGGGTTCTCCCTCGAGTGGCCGTGGTTGATCCAACGCTGACGGTTGGAATGCCGCCTGATTTAACGGCAACAACCGGGTTGGATGCATTGACTCAGTTGATCGAGTCTTTTGTGTGCGCGCGATTCAATCCCATCACGGACGTTTGGTGCGCGGAGGGGTTGCGGCGAGTGTCGCACTCGCTGAGAACGGCCCACCACGACGGCGGGAATCTCGAATCACGCGCTGACCTTTCTTTGGCGAGCCACCTCAGCGGCCTCGCGCTCGCGAATGCGGGGTTAGGGGCCGTCCACGGCCTCGCGGGACCGCTTGGAGGCATGTATCCCATTGCCCATGGCGCGGTTTGCGCCGCCTTGCTTCCATCGGTCATGGAGGCCAATCTCCTCGCCCTCCGCAGCCGATCCCCAATGCATCCCGCGCTTGGTCGCTACGAGACGATCGCGAGGTTGCTGACCGGAGACCCACGGGCTCGCGCGGAGGATGGCATTGCCTGGGTTCGGGCTTTGCGCGAGCCGTTCGGGTTGGGGTCGCTGGCTGAGCTGGGAGTCGTGGCCGCGGAGTTTCCTGAGATCGTTCGCAAGGCATCGATGGCGAGCAGCATGAAGGCCAACCCCATCGGGCTCACGCAAGAGGAATTAAGCAGCATCTTGGAAGCAGCCTGGATTTGACCGGCCGCAGGGATCTCGAAAACAATTCTAGCCAGCGCTTGGGGGTTTTGCCTATCCTCTCCCCCCCTGATGCGGGATCCTGCTGTTCAGGGAAGGCCAATGCAACGCTCCGTGATGACCAGTGTTCAAATCCGTCAGTCGTTCCTCGACTTTTTTGCGTCGAAGAAGCACACCATCGTCCCGTCGTCGAGCTTGATGCCGGACTCTCCGAATCTGCTTTTCACTAACGCGGGGATGAACCAGTTCGTGCCGATTTTCTTGGGGGAGCGACAAGCCGATGTGTCGCGTTGGGGAGGCGCGGTTCCTGGTTTGGACACACGCGCGGCGGACACCCAGAAGTGCATCCGGGCGGGGGGCAAGCATAATGATCTCGATGACGTGGGGCTTGACACGTACCACCATACGTTTTTCGAGATGCTCGGGAATTGGTCGTTCGGGGACTATTTCAAACGCGAGGCGATTGACTGGGCTTGGCAATTGGTGGTGGATGTGTGGAAATTTCCCAAGGACCGCCTTTACGCGACGGTGTATAGTCCCGACAAACTCCGGGACGATCCATCGGAATTTGACCAGGAGTCCTGGGGGTTCTGGGAGGAGAAATTCAAGGCGGCTGGATTGGATCCCGCGGTGCACATCGTTCGAGGCGGCAGGAAGGACAATTTTTGGATGATGGGTGAGACGGGCCCTTGCGGGCCTTGCTCGGAGTTGCATGTGGATTTGACGCCCCAAGGAGACACCCGGGGAGCGCTGGTCAACAAAGGTTCCGCCGAGTGCATCGAAATATGGAACTTAGTGTTCATTCAGTTCAACGCCAACCCGGATGGAACCTTTTCTCCGTTGCCTTCGAAGCACGTCGACACCGGCATGGGATTTGAAAGGGTGTCGTCCATCATTCAGGGGACCAAGGGATTTTCTGATTTTTCGAACGCCCGAATCTCGAATTATGAGACCGACCTCTTCAGGCCCTTGTTCGATGAGATCGAAGTTTTGAGCGGGTTGAAGTACGGGTCCACCCTGCCGAGGGCCGGGAGCACTGGCGACACGGAACAGGAACGGATCGACGTCGCGTTTCGAGTGGTGGCCGACCACATTCGCACACTGAGCTTCGCGGTTGCCGACGGCATTCGTCCTGGCAACACGGACCGGAACTATGTCTTGCGGCGAATTCTGAGGAGAGCCGTTCGTTATGGGCGCACCCTTGGCTTTCGAGAGCCCTTCTTTTACAAGCTTGTGGGTGTGGTGGCGCGGGCCATGGGTGAGGTCTTTCCGGAGATTCGCGCCAAACAGGGGCACGTGCGCGAGGTGCTTGAGCAAGAGGAAGTGACTTTCAACAGGACTTTGGATCGTGGGATCGCCTTGTTTGGCGAGGAACTGGCGCGGCTGAGGCAGGAGGGCGGGACCGAGATTTCAGGAAAATTCGCCTTCCGGCTTTATGACGAGCAGGGGTTTCCTTTGGATCTCACCCAACTCATGGCTCGAGAGAATGGGTTGACGGTCGAAGTGAGTGGGTTTGAGAGTCTGATGGAAGATCAACGGGCTAGAGCGCGCGCGGCTCGGAAGACAAAGGTTATCCAACTGTCACAAATCGAATCAACCGTGCCAACGCGATTTGTAGGTTACGAGCATTTCGAGTGTCGCGCCCGCGTTTTGGAGGCTCTGGTCATGGAGGAGAAAACGGCGGTGGTGTTGGACACATCGCCTCTGTTCGCGGAGATGGGCGGGCAACTAGGAGACACGGGCGAAATCGTGGGGCAAGGCCAGCTCTGGCGAATTGTCAATACGATCAAGTCGGGCGCGACGTGGCTTCATTTGTTGGAGGGAGAGGACGCTCCCAGTGATGGGGCTGAAGTCGTCGTGCGGATCGACGGGGCGCGTCGCGCCGCGATTCAACGACATCACACCGTGACCCATTTGTTGCATTGGGCCATCCACGAGGTCGTGAACCGGGAGGCGGGTCAAAAGGGGTCCTTTGTCGGGCCTGAGAAATTGACGTTTGATTTCAACGCCGCCGCCTTGGCGGCGGATCAGGTGGTGGCGATCGAGCGCCTCGTGAACGAGCGAATCCTTGAGAACGGGGCGGTGACCTGGAGCGACTGGCCTTTTCAGGAAGTTCGCCATCGCAAAGAGATCATGCAGTTTTTTGGCGAGAAATATGGTGAATCCGTGCGCGTGGTGCAGATTGGAGGGAAGCCCTCAGGATTAGACGGCTACAGCATGGAACTGTGCGGTGGGACCCATGCGCGCGCGACCGGAGAGATTGGATTGTTTAAGATTGTTTCCGAGAGTGCCATCGCCGCGGGGGTGCGCCGGATCGAGGCTGTTTGCGGCATGCGAGCTTATGGACTGATGCGGGAGCAGTCGGAGTTGCTTGGCAGGCTCGCCGGCGCGCTGAACACGCCAGCGGCGGATCTCGAAAAGAAGATCGAGGCGACGCAGCATCATTTAAGGGAACTCGAAAAGGCTCTGAAAGCCTCTTCGCGGCGGGAAGCCGCGCAGACGGCCCGCTTGGTGTTCGCCGGCGCTGAGATGGTCGGAGATGTTCCCGTTATCATCGCCCGAGTTGGGGACTTGGGAGCGGAGTCGCTTCAGGAGGTTGGCGAATCCTTGCGCGGATCTTTCAAAGGAGTGGTTGTTCTCGGGAGCATTCGCGAGGGGATGGTTCACTTGATGTCGACCGTGTCTCCGGATTACACCTCGAGAATTCAGGCAGGGAAGGTCATTCAAGGCATCGCATCGGTTGTTGGAGGCAAGGGAGGAGGGCGTCCGGACAGCGCACGAGGAGGAGGCCGCGACTCTGGAAAATTGGACGAGGCGCTGGCCAGAGCGAGGAGCTTGATCCAGAAAACCGGGGGTGCGAGCGGGTAAGGTGGCGCTTTGCAGTTGGAGTCGTCCCCGTGGCGTTGCTCGGAAAGTTCCTCGCTAAAATGCTTTATCCAACCGTGTTTAGGAGAGCGCCGCGCACGCGGGTGTGTGACGCCAAAGTAACCTCAGACCTCAGTAAACCGACCCCTGGAGGGGAAAAAGGCGAGCAAGTCCAAATCCCTTGGAATAGTGGTGAAGGCATTGTAGATGGCAGGTAGGCTGAGAGGGG
>SYMW01000036.1 GCA_005805305.1 Verrucomicrobiales bacterium | reverse complement strand
TTATGCACGCTGGAGCTCGAGGTCCACAGGCCGCTCTATGACTGGATTCTGGACCAGCTCCCCATGCCCCATCGCCCGAGGCAAATCGAATTCGCGCGCCTCAACCTGAGCTACACCGTCTTGAGCAAACGCAAATTGCTTGAACTCGTCGAAGAAGCCGTGGTGAGCGGATGGGACGACCCGCGCATGCCCACGATCGCGGGGCTGCGCCGCCGGGGTTATTCGCCCGAATCGATCCGCGCCTTTTGTGCCCGCATCGGCGTCACAAAATTCAACGGCCTGACGGACATCGGCCTGCTGGAATTTAACGTTCGGGAAGACTTGAACAAGACGGCTCCGCGCGCCATGGCGGTTCTCCACCCGATTCGTGTCGTGCTTGAGAACTACCCGGAAAGCCAGGTCGAACAGCTCGAGGCGATCAACAACCCGGAAGCTCCCGCCGCTGGATCCCGACAGATTCCGTTCTCGCGAATTTTATACATCGAGGCGGATGATTTCCTGGAGCACCCGCCTAAGGGATTCTTCAGATTGACCCCTGGCGGGGAAGTCCGGCTGCGCTACGCCTATATCATCCGTTGTGTCTCGGTGATCAAAGATCCCGTGACCGGCCAGATCCAGGAATTGCGCTGCGCCTATGACCCCGATACGCGCAGCGGCTCGGGCCAGCCTCAACGAAAAGTGAAAGGAACCATCCACTGGGTCTCCGCAGCCCATGCGATCGACTCCGAGGTCCGCCTTTATGACCGCTTGTTCAACGTGGAAACACCCGGGGAACAGGAGGGCGACTGGAAAGCGCTCATCAACCCGCGCTCGCTGCAAAGGCTTCACTCATGCAAACTGGAACCTTCGCTGGCCGCAGCCCAACCTGGGGCGCGTTATCAGTTCGAGAGACAAGGCTATTTCTGCGCCGACTCCAAGGACAGCAAGCCCGGAAGCCCGGTGTTTAACCGCACCGTGACTCTCAGAGATTCCTGGGCGAAAGCCGCGAGTCCGCAGAAGAAAAACGCCCCCTGAAAATTGGCCGCGCAAGGGCTTCCGCTGGAAAAAAGGTTCCAGCACAATGTTCTTGATGCGCAGCCGGGCTCGGTCTATACCAAACCCGACTTTTGCCAGGGCCCATGGAATGCGGACTTACGAACCCCGCCAGGGCAGGAATGCAGCAACGGTAGTCTGCTCCGCATCTGCCGTGGTAACCCTGGCATTCTCTATTATCGGACGTGTCTTACCAGGTCATTGCCCGCAAATATCGTCCGCAACGATTCTCCGAGGTTGTAGGCCAGGATCACGTCACCCAGACCCTGGCCAACGCCATCCGGCAGAATCGAATCGCCCACGCTTACCTCTTCGTGGGCCCGCGCGGCACTGGCAAGACCACGATGGCACGCATATTCGCCAAGTGCCTCAATGCTTCAAACGGGCCCACGATCGATTTTAGCGACGACGATCAACGGTGCGTGGAGATCACGGAAGGGCGGGCGCTCGACGTCCTGGAGATTGACGGCGCCAGCAACCGCGGCATCGAGGAGGTTCGAGAACTGCGTGATAACGTCAAATACGCTCCAGCCACCTCCCGATTCAAAATCTACATCATCGATGAGGTGCACATGCTCACCAAGGAGGCGTTCAACGCCCTCCTGAAGACACTCGAGGAACCCCCGGCGCACGTCAAATTCATGTTCGCCACCACCGAACCGGAAAGGTTCTCCCCACAATTCTCTCGAGGTGCCAGCGATTCGATTTGCGCCGCATTCCCACACAACTCATCGTCAAACATCTCGCGCACATCGCGGTTCGCGAAGCGGTCAAAGTCGAGGAAGCCGCCCTCTACGCCATCGCGCGAGGAGCCGATGGGGGGATGCGCGATGCCGAATCCACACTCGATCAACTCATCAGCTTTTGCGGGGAGCAAATTCTTGAGAACGATGTGCTGTCGATGTTCGGGCTCAGCGCTCGGGAGCATATCAATGGCCTGGCTCACGCGATCGTCAAGGGCCAGTTCGCCGAGGGCTTGAAACTTTTGGACGATTTGGCTCGCGGCGGCAAGGACCTCGGGAGATTGCTGTCGGATCTTCTGGGGCATTTCCGCAACTTGCTCGTTTACCGTGTGACACAAGGCGATAAAAGCCTGTTGGAAATCTCGGAATTCGAAGCCTCGCACTTGGCCTCCGAATCGAATGAAATCGATACTCAGGCCGTCATCCGGGTTCTGGATGTGCTCACGGAGGCCGAAGGCCGGCTCCGCGACGCGGCTTCCAAAAAGATTTTTCTGGAAGTGTCCCTGCTGAAAGCGATTCAAGCGAGAAACGCGGTGTCGATCGATTCCGTGATGCAGAAACTTCGCGAACTTCGAGCCGAGACGGCGCCTCCCGAATCGGTTCCCTCCGAAGATTCCGGGACCGGCTCGGGCGCTTCCACGATCTCCTCTCCGCCACAGGACCGTGAGATTCGCCACCCCCGCTCCGCTGATCCAAACAAGGAGACCCCGCCTGCCTCCCCGCGCTCACCAGGGCCGTCGTCGCCGGTGCTTGAAAGGAGCGGCACCCCATCTAACCTCCAATCCGCACCCTCCAAGGCTCGGGTTCCCAGCCTTTCCGACCCCGTCAACGCGGAATACAGGGGTGATCTTGACGTTTTTTGGGCCGATCTGGTCGAGCAAGTCGGCAAGGCGAGCCCGTTCGTGAAAACCTATTTGCTCGAAGCCCATCCAGTTTCCCTCGTCAAGAATGTCCTCACGATCGGTTTGGATCCCGAATTTGAAGAGCACTTGGCGCTGATGGATAATTCAAAGACCAGAACCTTGCTTCAAACCAAATTGGAAGAGGCTGGAATCGCCCGTGGCCAGGTGAAATTCATACTCAGCGAACGACCCGCCGCCCGGCGGGGAGCCCCGACAGAATCCGCGCCACCTTCTTCGCCGTCGAGCGCTCCGGAATCCCCTCAGCCGGCCGCGACGGCCAGGATGTCGAAGGCTTCCACACCTGGATCGACATCGGACAAGACGTTGGCGCCAAAACCTCTTTCGCTTGGCATGGAGGAGTTCAAGTCGGATCCCCTCATCCGCCAGGCCTTGGAGATTTTTAGGGGCCAGATCGTGGATGTCCGCTCCTGAATGCGATGTCAGAGTTCTTGAATTTCAAGCTAATCCACCCACAATCCCACCATGTCCAGCATCGGAAAACTCATGAAACAGGCCGCTCGCATCCAGCGGCAAATGGAACAGGTCCAAGCCGATCTCGCGGCCAAGACGATCGAATGCACCAGCGGCGGAGGCGCGGTCAAAGTGGTGGCCCGTTGCGACGGCACACTCGCCGCCGTCAAGATTGATCCCCAAGCGCTGAATCCCGCCGATTCGCAGTTGCTCGAGGATATGATCCTCTCGGCGGCGAACGCGGCGCTGGCTCAAGCGAAGGAAATGTCCTCCCAAGAAATGGGAAAGCTGACAGGTGGCCTCTCCATTCCAGGTTTGAGTTGAGCCCGCCCGGGAGCTGTCACGGCTTCACAGCTCAGTGTCTTTCCAACATCCGCCGAGGATATCGCAAACCAGGACAGTCCCATGCTCACCCTTCCCGAGCCGCTGTTGAACCTGGTTCAAGCGTTGAATAAGCTTCCAGGGATAGGGCCCCGTTCCGCCGAGCGAATCGCACTCTACCTGGCTCAAACCGACCCAGAGGAAACTCGGGGGCTCGCCCAGGCCATTGTGGCGGCTCGCGAGCGAGTCACTCATTGCCAGGACTGCGGAGCGCTCACGGAGAAACAACCCTGCGCGATCTGCTCCAACACGACCCGCGATCAGTCCATTTTGTGCGTCGTCGAACGCGCCGTCGATGTGTTGGCGGTGGAAAAAGCAGGGGCATTCAAGGGACTGTACCACGTTCTCGGAGGGCGGCTTTCCCCCATTGATGGCGTGGAACCCGAAGACTTGCGAATCGAGGAATTGGAGCGGCGCGCCATTGATCCAAGGCGGCGCGAAATCATTGTCGCGCTGAGCATGGATGTGGAGGGCGACGCGACCGCCTACTATCTCGCAAAACGTCTGCACAGGCCAGGCCTCACCATCAGCCGCCTGGCTCAAGGATTGCCCTCAGGCACCGGCATTGAATTCACCGATCAGTTAACCCTCGGCAGGGCTCTCGAAGGACGCCGAACCCTGCCAGCCCAATAACCCCATCTTGAATACGTTCCCTGCCCCGCGCCCCAAGGCGGTCATCTTTGACCTCGGCAAAGTGCTGCTGGACTTCGACTACGGCATCGCAATCCGGGGCATCGCCGAGAATTCCTCCGCCTCGGCCGAAGAGTTGCGCGTGCTGATAGACCAGTCTCCCCTTCTGTATCGTTACGAAACCGGCCTCATCTCCACTCGCGAATTCTACGAAGCCGTCCGCGGCGCGGGTTTCAAAGGCACGCTGGAGCAGTTTTCCGCCCTGTTCGCCGACATGTTCTTCGAGGTCGAGTCCATGGTGCGGCTCAATCAAAACCTGCGCCTGGCGGGAGTCCCCACGTACATCTTCTCTAACACAAACGAGCTCGCGATCCACCACATCCTAAGCACCTTTCCGTTCTTCAGGAATTTCGACGGCTTCATCTTATCTTACGAGCATAAGTCGATGAAACCAGCGGAACCTATCTACTTAGCCGTGGAGGAAATGACTGGGTTAAGCGGGGACGCGCTGTTGTACGTGGATGATCGCATCGAGAACGTGGAGGCGGGAATCCGGCGCGGGTGGCAGGTCATCCACCATGTGGCCGCACCTCAGACCATCGAGGCCGTTCGGCACAAGTTGCTTATTGGAGAAGTCATGATGTAATCGTCCATGACGAATCCGCCGCCAATATCAACCACGACGGATTCCCGGATGGAGAACCCGCAGCGGCGGTAAGCGGCGACCGCGCGTTCGTTCCTTTTGTTGACGGCCAGTATGATCGTTGGCAGTGCGTTGGCGGAGCCCCAGGCCGCCGCCTGTCGCATCAAAGCTTTTCCGAGGCCCAGCCCCTGGTGCTCCGGCAAAACGTAAAGCTTGTGTAACTTCATCTCGCCCGGCGCCGGCCCCGGACCGTAGGCGCTATAGCCCACAGCGTGGCCGTCCACCTCCGCGATATCGTATCGTATCCCCGTTTTCGTCATCTCCTTAAGAATGGTGTCGGGGGCGTACATGCGGGACAGCATGTAATCGATCTGCGCTTGCCCAATGATCGAGGGGTAGTGCGCCGACCAAATGCGATGAGCCAAGCCAATGATGGTTGGGACGTCGCGTTCGTCCGCTTCTCGAATCCTTGGCAGGCAAGCGCTCGTTCTTGTCATTTGAGCCAAATCTTTGCCAGAACGAGGGGCGACGTCAAAATTTCTCTTTGCGCGCCTTAGTTCCTTGGCTAGATTGCGCTGCGCGGTGTCCGATGGTGTAATGGTAGCACAATGCCCTTTGGAGGCATTTGTCATGGTTCGAATCCATGTCGGACAGCCAATTTTGCTGTAGAAAACGAGGTGTCCACTGCGCCAAGCTCGATCCAGGCCCGTGATTCTTAAAACGGCGGTTGCCCCCCGGCGATAAAGTTTCTCCGTATCACTCACCAGATCCACAAGGGATATGCCTCGCTCTTCGTCAAACCTTTCTCATCCAGGCTGTTGCAAATTTCCGCTAGGTTCAACTGGCGTTTTAAGGGTGACGCGATGGCCGCGTTTGATCAGCTGGAATCCCTCTTCGAATCCACTGGCCGGTGCGTTTCCCCCCTGGCCGCCGTCTCGGAGTTATCCGAGGCAGCGATCCAATTCACCGGGCGCGCCCGGGGCGAGGTTCTGGAAGGTTATCTGAATACCATCGTCAGCGTGAAACGGAAGGACGTCGCGGAAGCCATCGAAGATTTCATTGCTCGTCTTGAGTTTGTTGAGGAGGTTGCGCCCCAGGCCGCCGCTTACAGCACGGGGAGGATCTAGGGATCTCTAATCTCGGCTTCGTTTATGGGCGGGAGTTGCGGCGCTGGTTACGCACGCGGTAGAGGCGCTCCGTGGAACCGCCTTCGTCCACGAAGTTCTTTTCCAAGGTGGCTATTTGGCGAGAGAGGAGCGCACAGGCCACGCCGATAAGCACCAGTGCAGCATTCGCGGCGATTTCCGGGTATGTGGACTTTATAGACGGAATAGACTTTATGGATGGGAAACTTCGCTTCGACACTCTATCCGGTCCATTCTGTCGATCTGGTGCATGCACCTCCTTCACCCAAACCGCCACGTTGTCTGCCGTGGCGCAGCGCCGCGTCACCTGCGCCTTGCGGCGCGGGTCATCCTCGGGCCAGAGTGGTAAGCCGCGATGGCTCAGGTAGTCCTCATAGTCCAGCCGGAGCTCCTACAGGCTGGCCCGTGCCACATTCGTGAGCTTGAGTTCAGTCTTCTTGGAAGTTCCGCTCGCCTGGCTGCCCTCCGCGATGTTCTGCATGCCCGAGCGGGCCACCTGCGCCATCTGGTCGGGAGTGCCGCTGCGCGGCGAGATGTAGCGGTCGCAGAAACGCACCGTCACGTCGTAGGCGAGTTGCGCGACTTGGAAGCTCTTCAGCTTCCGGTAGCCCCCGTGGGGCGGGATGAGTCTCTCCAACTCTCTCATGGCGCACCCATGATGTCTGTGCCTGTCCATGTCCATGCCGTCCATGAAAAGTCTGCGCTCAGATTTGAGTAAAGATTCCCCGAGTCAGACAATCAGTTGGTTCCACGATCTTGAGAAGATTCGCCACAGGCAACTGCCGTTTTAAGGATTAAGGATTATCCCGGCAATGCCAACATTCTCAGCTTCGTAAGCAGGCATGGCTTTGAAGCAAAACTAGCAGCGCACGATGTGACGCGGCGGCGAGGGAGCAAATCGTGTTTGTGCATGCTGGTCCGGCCAATGATCTGAAAGCTCACACGGCGGCGGTCGCCTTGCCGATCGCGCCCAGGAGGTCCTGGGCCGTGATGGGTTTCTGCAGAATCCCCTTGATTCCGGTATCGTCGATTCGATCGAGGACCTCCTGTTCGCTCAAGCCGCTCATCAGCACGATAGGCAGGTTCTTCCGAATCGCCTGCAGCTGCTGCGCGACCTCCACACCGCCGAGCCTCGGCATGCTGAGGTCCAGGAGAGCGCAGTCGATGGATTCTGAGTGCTCGAGAAAGACCTCCATCGCATGCTGCCCGTCCACGGCTTCGAAAACGTGGAAGCCGCTGTGCTTCAGCCGTCTGCTCATGATGGATCGAAGGTCCGCTTCGTCGTCTGCGACGAGGATGCCGATCCGCCCCGCTGCCTCCACAGGAGATTCGCCCGTCGTCTCGACCTTGTCGGCGGCAACCGAAACCCTGGGAATCAGGACGGTGAAAGTCGTTCCTCGTCCCACCTCGCTCTCGATTCGAACGGTCCCGCCATGCTCAGACCTCAGTAAACCGACCCCTGGAGGGGAAAAAGGCGAGCAAGTCCAAATCCCTTAAATTTCCGAGAAGAGGTGGCTTGGGACATTGAGTCGAACGCGAGGGCGCGGGAGGGTGAGGAACAACGTTTGGCAC
>SYMW01000009.1 GCA_005805305.1 Verrucomicrobiales bacterium | reverse complement strand
GCGGATCGGAATTTGAATCCGAAACGGTATGAGTGGAAAGCGGACGGGAAAACGATTCTGGAGAAGATTCAGCGGGCCCGTGAAACTCTGGCACGCCAAGTCGGACTTAGTAAAGACAGTTCAGAGACACTACACTAGGTCCACGCTCGCGCCGTGCTCCACCAAGAGCCGGCAAACGTCTGGCGGCGTCGTCGGCCAGTCCTTTGGCACGTCACGCCAGCCACGGTAGTGGTAATCGCCATTGGTCAAGTGAATCGGCCGCCCGCCGTCGAAGCGGCGGGCGTTGATGTCCGCCCCGTTTCTCAGCAACTCGACGATGAAATCAGGCTGCCTTGTCATCACCGCCCAGTGGATCGGTTGATTGGATCGCAGGTCGCCCGAGTGGATCAATTCGGGCGCGGCTTCCAGCAATGCCCTCATCCGCTGCAGATCTCCCGCGCGAATCGCGGCCGCGACCGGCTCGCCACGAGACGATATCCCGTGTCGCTCCGCCAACTCCGTTTCCAGCAGCCGGCCCATTTCCGAGTAACTACGGTCCCGCGCGATCTCGAACAGGCTGTCGTTGACCGCCAGGCCGATGGGGTCAGGGTCGCGGGCTAGCAGGAAGGCTGCCACCGCGAGGCGGTTCTCGCGCACCGCAAAATAAAGCGGCTTGCGATAATGGTATTGGCAACGCGCGAGCGCCGGGTCCTTGGCCACGAGGTCTCGGACGGCCTTCAGGTCGCCTTCGATGCAGGCCTGGAACATCGCCCAGACATCAGAGCCTTTCCCTGCCGACCACTTGAGTGGCTTATCCGTCCTCAGTTCGTCAGGCCGGTTCATTGTCAGGTGCCTCGAAGGAAGCCCGCCGGATTCATGGCTTGGATTTTTTGAGGGGCTTGCTCACTTTGTCTTTGGCGGCAGCCAGGGCCGCTCGAAGCAGCTTTCGAGTCACGGTCGGCAGATGAACATGCGTCGCACCGCGTTGACCCCACGCACCACTGCAGGGCTTGAAGACGCTGGGAGCCTTGGCGATAAACTCACGTTGTTGATCAGGGGTTAGGTTTACCATCCCCCATTCGTGGTCCGGGAACCCCAAAGTCGCGAAAATCTTGCCGCCGAGGCGGAAGTCCGGATGATCCATGTGCGCTGATTCAACGGCGCCCAAGAATCCTAGAGCGAGCTTGCGAAATTCATCCTGCGTCATAAGGCAGTCGTCAGTGGTCATTTTCCAGTCGGTCGTTGAGGTCCAGTTTCAACGACAACCACGCGGAAACCGATGTGGTCGGCGCGGCGTGGTGGTTCGTATCGCAACCGAAGCGCGGATCGGCAGAACTTCGGATCATCCGTCCACGCACCCCCGCGTCGGACTCGCGAGTAGGTGCCATCGCGGTTGGGGGTTCCTTGAATTTCCCCCAAATCAGGGTCGATCCCGCCGGGCAGCCGTGGGTGATACCAGTCGCGGCACCATTCAAACTCGTTGCCGTGCATGTCGTGCAAGCCCCACGAGTTGGCTGCGTAGGTTCCGACCCGGACCGCAGCCGCACCCGGAGTTCCATCCGGCGTTCCGTCATAAGGCTTCCCGAAGTTCGCCTGGGTTTTGGTCAACGATTCGCCGAAAGAGAATGGGGTCGTCGTTCCTGCACGACAGGCATATTCCCATTGGGCCTCGGTGGGGAGACGAAATTCCCAGCCAACCGGCAGCTCGCCGGAGGCTCGGGCGCGTTCGGTCAAACGGCGGCAATACTCCTCGGCTTCGATGAAGCTGACCCAATAAACTGGGAAGTCGTCGCCCTCACCGGCGATCAGCTCGCCAGGGATGGCACCCATCTCCCGCTTCCACTGGCCCTGCGTCACTTCATATTTACCGGCCCAAAAGCCCTTCGATAAAGTCACCTCAACCTGGGCTTCATCAGCGCGTCGCCCGGCTTCACCAGACGGACTGCCCATCTGGAACCGGCCCGGTGGACACCAGCAAAGCTTCAAACCTCCGACTTCGATCACATCCCCGGCTTTTGAGCCGATGAAGGGCCCAGTTGCCTGGGCCAGCCCGACCCGCGAAGTGCCGTCGCCCGCCCGCTCGATCCTGGCAAGAACCTTCACGTCACCGCCACGTGACAGTTTCCGGACGCGCGGCGTCCATTCCCGTCGGTCACCCGACGCTGTGTGCAAGTATTCCAGAACAAAAACCGCGTCGCCGCTGACGGCCACTCCGGTCGGTGACCAGGGGCTGGTCGTTCTCAACACAGGCGTGACCTCCCCCCGTGCCGTGATCTTGAGCAACGCGCCGCAGCCGTTGGCCGCCACGTACACGGTGCCGTCGGAGGCCACGTCCAGTCCGCGCAGGAACGGGCCGAGACGGTGGCTGGCGCCTGGCAGGGGCAGGCAACCTGACACAGCGATGTTGCTGGCAACCGTCAAAACTTCTCCTTGGGGAGTGATAAGTCGAACCGCCGCGTTCTCAGAAAAATAGATCGCGTCGTTTGGGCCGGTGGCCATTCCATTGAGCCACTTGAGAGGCTGGCCATCGATGGCGGATGGAAGGATGGCCAGCACGCTGCGTTCTCCCGCTGGCGTCAATCGAAAGACCCGCAGAAGGTCATCCTTCCCCAGGCCTGGATAATAAAGACTCCCGTCCCGACCGGTCGTCAGCGGAAAATCGCTGGCGATGAGAAGCGTCGGATTCACCCCAACCCGATGGATCTCAGTCGATGGCTCTTGAAATCCCGGCCAGCGCGTCCGAGCCAGCCGGTCATCGTGGTCGATCGTCATCCAATGATAAGCCGGACCTTCGTGGGAGCTCACCCGGCCTGACACGTCGATTTTCCAGATTCCTTGGCCGGTATCGACAAAATAAATCTGTTCCCTGCGATCCACGACAATGCCCGAACCTGGATGGGCGAAAACGGTCGTGTTCGCCCCGATGCCGAGCGCCAGCGTGAGCACGGCTACGGCTCGTCCTCCGCGACAGCTTGGCTTCGCAGGGTGAGCGGTGAAGCCAGGATTCTTCAGAAACTGGTGGAAAGCATTTTTGAGATCGTTCATGGTGCCCTCAATCTTGTTCGAAAGTATAACTTAGATCATCGAAGTAAAGATGCTGACCGTTGCCGTCGACCCAAGGTGTCACCAGGCCGAATCGATCGAACTGTGTTCCCGACTCCTTGACACCCGGGTTTAAGGAAATACTCACGGCGTGCTCACCCAACGTGACCGTGATCGTTCCGTCACCACCCGCGCCCGCTGGATCGTAATCGAAAGTCCAGTCCCCCGTGGCTGGACGAAAAGCACCACTAGGGGAGCATAAAGCCAAAGCATCGCATTCATAATCTCTGCGCCGAACGTGCGATGTTTGAAGGAAGTCTGACCGCGAGAGCCGATGTGCCTGCGGCCATTAAAACGGAGGTCTGCCGTCATTCGTGGAAGCCAAAATGAATCTCTCCACCAACCCCGGACAACTGATAACAACCTGTTTGCTGCCACCGATGTGGCACTTCGATGATCTGTCTGCCCGAAATGCCGCAGTCGCGCCTCGCGCGCTTCTTCCGGTGATGCGCGGGATGCCTTCGTCGTCGGCCGCATCTCGATGCGCGAGGGCAACGTTGTTTCCATCTCGGCGTCGAGTTGATGTTTCAGGAACAAGGGGCTGATTCTTTTGAGAAATCTGGTGTTCATCAGTTTGTTGTTTCATTCACTCCGTCCGCAGCGCGACCATTGGGTTCACCACAGCCGCGCCCGCCTGCAACCTTCGTCCGACGATGAGACGCGGCGCATCGCCGAGTTGAGCGCCAAAGGCCATCCGAATACCGATCTCGCACGAACGTGGGCATGGCCACGGCCTGTCCGCCGCAGCACCCTCGCGAAGGCCGGACGGCGAACACGGGATTCTTCGGCAGTTGATGGATAGCGAATTTGAGATCGCTCATGGTTTCGCTCTGTCGCCCTTTATAGGATTCAAATAACGGTTCGGCACATTCTCCAACGGGGGAACTCGTCGCTTCGCTGCTTCCAGGAGTTGCCTGATGTTGCCGTCTATGTCCTGCTCACGACGGTGGAATTGCGGGAGCAGGCCCATTTGACAGTAGGAGAGGGGGGTCGCATCAAAGCATGTAGTTTCCCATTCGAATCCCTTGCCCCAAGTGATCCCAGCAAGTCGGATGTCCACGCGCGCGCCGGCTTCAAGAAGAAGGCGCATGATGGGTTCGGAGCGATTGAAGCTGGAGTTCACCGTATGGAACAGCGGCGTATGTCCGTTGAGACCGAATTCATCGATCGCGGCGATGCTGTTCACGTCGGCTCCCAATTCCAGAAGGGCGCGCGCGGCCTTGAGATTGCCATATTCTGCGGCCACGTGCAGCAACGAAGCGCCGATGAGCGGAGTGAAGGCCGAGACGAGCGCTGTCCTCTGTTCCAGGAACAATTGTTTGGCCCTGACTGCTGACGCGATCGCCTCGGCGTCATTCAGCAACACTGGCGCAATCGCCGGATCGTCAAGAGGCGCCCCGCGCTCCAGCAGGAACCGCAGGCAATCGGAGAATCGGTCGCTCCGCGAATACATCTCGGTCAGCCAGTTGATCAGCGATCGGCCGCGGATAACGGATTGGGGGGAAAGTCCTGCATCCAGGATGGCACGCATGTCTTCCAAACAGTGACCTTCTGTGGAACCGACAAAAGCTTCTTCAAGATTGTTCATGATCAACAGCCGTTTGGTGAATTTTGATTTGCGATTTGTGGGCTGACCTCAGCACGCGCTCGACGGAAGTCGTCCTGCCGTCTGTGTGGGCTTCGGGGTCGAACTTGAACTCTTCCGCGAGCCGGCTTTTCAACGCGGGGCATTCGGCCGCCATCGTTGAGTCGCCGAGGAGGGCATCGAGGAAGGTCAGGCACTCGGCCCGCCGTTTCCCGGACAACGCCACGAGATGGAGAGAGTGAGTTCGGAGCGCGGCCGAAGGTTTTCGGAGCCAGTGCATCCTGCCCGGGCGATACGAATAGTGAACGCAGCCCGTGCTCGCGAGCGGGCCGTTGGCGGGTCGGGAGGCTTCGAGGGTCTCCACTGCAGCCATAATGTCGATGGCAGGTTTGGCGGCCATTCATGGAATCGCTGATCTTCCCACATGTTCGATCGGCCCGACAAGCCAAGAACCGAGAGCCTTTCTCAACAACTTGCGCTCGGTCTCGAGGCAGGGGGATAGATACACCGCGGAAAGCGTCGATCTGGCGACCCTCAAGCAGGAGATTGGGAATCCTATCGAACCTCGAAATGGCATCGGATGGGGTTGCGCTGAGGCGGGTGAGCGTGTGGAAGAAGGCAAGCCTGGCTCGACGGAATCTCGCACTCCCTTTTGAGTGTCCGGTTCTCGTCTTGAATTCAGCGGGGATATCGGCCGAGAGAGCTAAGAACCGGGTGCAATCCGCTTAGGGTCCATGCAAAAATAACTTCGGATTCTGGCGGGAGCGCTGCCTGGCACCGCCCCGCCCCAAAGGGCTGTGGCCTCATGACAGCATGACATTATTCCTTTGTGACTCATTCGTCACAGACCGGGAGGGCATGCTCCTCATTCGTGCCTCGCCATAATGTCATGATTCCGCCAGCAAATCCCGAATCTATTTTTCACGGACCCTTAGTCGGGTTAATTCCGGGTAAAACCGGTCCAGTCTTTGGGCCCACTTCAAAGCATTGAAAATGGAAGAGGAGAAAAGCCACGCGAGTTTACCTGGAAGGGCAGAGAGATCTGCGCGATGGCTTGGGGCCCAAGAGCTTGATTCTAGCTTGGCTGGTTCAGCTCTCGCGAGAAACTCAGCGCGTCTCTCAGGACAGACTTGGCGGCTCCGTGAGCAATCCTTCCAAATCCAAATGGCGCGTGAACATCGCCAGTTCTCCGTTAGCAGTTCTTGGCCATTGTTCGGGCGGACGATCCCAATAAAGCTCTACGCCATTGTTATCGGGGTCACGGAGGTATAGCGCTTCACTCACTCCATGGTCGGATGCCCCTTCGAATTTGATGCCAGCCGCGAGTACGCGCCTTAGCGCCTCCGCCAGCAGCGCGCGAGTAGGATAAAGAATCGCGGTGTGATACAAGCCGGTCGCGCCGGCCGGCGGCGGTTGGCCGCCCGCACTCTCCCAACTGTTGAGGCCGATATGATGATGATAACCACCAGTGGAGAGGAACGCGGCTTGCGTGCCAAATCGTTGAGTGATTTCAAAACCGAGGACGTCGCGATAAAAGACCAGCGACCGTTCGAGGTCAGACACCTTCAAATGGACGTGGCCGATCCTGACGTTCGAATCCCAAGCGCTTGAGGGGGCTTTTGTTGTCATGTTCGTCAATAAGTTCAAAGCGGTTCATCGATCCATGCTCACTGCTTGCTGCTGTTCGAGTTGGTTTGTCGGGATGACTTCTTCAATTTGGCCGCGAAGGCCGCGACGCGCTGGCCGAGAACTTCGCCAGTCAGCTTGTCTTCCACACTCGGCGCGACTTCGGGCGAATCGAAACCGGCCTGGGCCGTCGCGCCGCTGTAACCGCCGAGACGGTTGACGCCGTTGGACTGCATCGGCATTTCGCCGAGGCCAATCCAAATCATGCCGTGCTGCATCGCGAATGTGTGAAAGTATTGGAGTGTGCTGAACTTGTCCCCGCTCGGGCTGCTGGAGACGGTGAAGCCCGCCGACAGCTTGTCGCGCCAGGCAGACTTGAACCAGCGTTCACCCGTGGCGTCAGCAAACGCCTTGAACTGCGCCGCCGGGCCGCCCATGTAAGTCGGGCTGCCGAAGATAATCGCCTCGCTGGCGTCGAGTTGAGCGAGGAGCGCGTCGTTCGCAAACCGGCCTTTGGTGATGTCGTCGCCGCTGATGGCGATGAGGTTGACGTTCACTCCGTCGACAGACGCCGCCCCCTTTCGCACGGCCTCGGCAAGTTTGGTCGTGTGGCCTGAGCCGGAGAAGTAGATGATGGATACTGCGGTCATGGGATTCGGTTTGTTTCCAGGTTGGTGTTTGTTTAGTTCAGGTCGAACAGCAGGACTTGCGACGGTTGGATCGCCGCGAGTTGGAGGCAGGTTTTTCCGCTGAGGGCGACGGCATCGCCGCCGGAAAGGGTTTCGCCGTTGAGTTGCACTTCTCCCTCCGCAACATGAACCCACGCGTGTCGGTCACCCGCGAGCAGGTGTGAAATAGTTTGCCCCGGCTCCAGCTTCGCGAGCCAGAGATCGGCGTCCTGATGCACTGCAATTGAACCATCGCGGCCCGTCTTGCTCGTGGCAAGATGCAGCGCGCCAGCGGGCGCATTCGCGAAAGATTTCTCCGCGTAACGAGGGGTCACGCCCTTGCGGTCGGGCTGAATCCAGATCTGCAGCAGATGCGCCGCTTCCTCGCTTGAGGGATTGTATTCGCTGTGCCGCACCCCCGTGCCGGCGGACATGTATTGCACCTCTCCCGCATGGATGATGCGTCCGTTGCCCATGGAATCCTTGTGCTCCAGAGCCCCGCTCAAAACGCAGGTGATGATTTCCATGTCGCGGTGCGGATGCATTCCGAAGCCCATCCCTGGCATCACGAGATCGTCGTTGATGACGCGCAGACTGCGGAAGCCCATCCATTGCGGGTCGTAGTAGTCCGCGAATCTGAAAGTGTGATACGTGTCCAGCCACCCATGTTTGGCGTGGCCGCGTTCCAAGGCTCTTCGAATCTTTTTCATGGAAATACGCTGCCACACGAAAGGTGCGTTTGGGAAAGACCATGATTCTTGCCTCAGTATAACCTAAGGAACCGTGCAGAAATTAATTCCGATTTTGGTCGGGAGAAAGTGTGTAGTTCCAGACGGGTAGAACGGAGTGGGTTTTGAGGTTGAGGAGACGCATTTGGGTATTGGAAACCTT
>SYMW01000035.1 GCA_005805305.1 Verrucomicrobiales bacterium | reverse complement strand
TTTCTCAGCGACGTCGGCGCAGAGAAGAAAATCGAAAGCAGAAGTCCGACCAAACAAACGTAAACAAAAACCAAACAGTGACCGTCAGCCTTGTAGCGTAATCAAATGCCCTCTGAGGTCATTGATTCAAAAACGCGCCGCACCAAATAGTTGTGTTTCTGATTATGGCCGATCGAAGTAGACTGAGGGAATCTCGTCTCGGACCTGAAGGATCCAGAAGCAACGAGTCGTCCACGTCGCCGCACCCCTCCTCGAACTTTGGAACATCCAGAAACCGAGAATTTCGGAGCGATGTTTGTCATCTGTGCGAGTCTTGGGTTTGGCTCGCGCAAGACAACTTTGAAAAAACGGCGATCCTCGCCCGCAAACCATGCGATCGTCCATCTGCGATCTGGCATTCGAGCGGGGACCTGTGTACCGTCCGCGTTTATAAAAAATATTTATGAAGGCACTGGTCACAGGCGGCGCAGGTTTTATCGGTTCGCACATAGCGGAAGAAGTTTGCAGGCGAGGCGGGCAAGTCATCGTATTGGACAATTTAAGCCTCGGCTCTCTGGACAATCTCGCTTGGCGTGGGCCGGGCGACGCATTGGAGTTTGTGGAAGGAGACGTGTGTGACGTTGGCCTTGTCACCAAAATTATCCGTGGATGCGATGTCGTTTTCAACGAGGCAGCCCTGCCGTCCGTGCCTTTGTCCGTGGAGAAACCGGTCGAGACAAACCAGCAAAACCTGGATGCGGCCCTGCAATTGCTCGTCGCGGCCAGGGATGCCAAAGTCAAACGCCTTGTTTTCGCTTCCTCCTCCGCGGTGTATGGGGAGGCCGAAGTCTCTCCCAAACACGAACAACTGGCGCCTGATCCGATCTCGCCCTATGCATTGCAAAAATACGCCGCGGAGCGTTACGGCCAAATGTTCCACCGACTCTACGGCTTCGAGACCGTCGGACTTCGCTACTTCAATGTGTTTGGCCCCCGGCAATCCTTCAACTCCCCCTATTCGGGTGTCATCGCAAAATTCTGCACCGGAATGCTGCGGAAGGAGTCTCCCCTCATCTTTGGCGATGGACTCCAATCACGGGACTTTATTTATGTGGCGAATGTCGTGAACGCGAATATCCTGGCAGCCGAAGCTCCTGCCGGAAAAGTGGCGGGCAAGATTTTTAACGTGGGGGGCGGACAAAGCATCAATCTGCTTCAGTTGGTTGACGAACTGAACAAACTGACTGGCCAAACGCTCCAGCCCAAATTCATGCCATCCCGTTCCGGGGATGTTCGATGCTCCCTGGCGAACATCAGGGAAATCGAATCTGCGATCGGTTACGAAGTCGGAGTCCCATGGCAAGAAGGACTAAAACGCACGCTGGCTTTTTATCAGGCTACCTGAGCGGCTAGAGTTTCTGACGGCATCGCTTGTCAATGAATCCATCCGAACCCAGCGGCGCGGTGCCAGCTTCGATCCTCGTGGTTGAGGACAGCCCTCCTCAGGCGTTTATCCTGAAGAAACTCCTACAGCACCATGGTTACAGCGCGACGGTGGCAAGCGATGGCGCCGAGGCACTCGCACTCATCCGCAAGCAGCCGCCAAACTTGATTCTCAGCGATGTCAACATGCCCGTCATGAACGGCTATGAAATGTGCCTCGCCCTCAAATCCGACGCATCCACAGCTGCCATACCCGTCATCCTGCTGACAACTCTTTCGGATTCGACGAGCATCCTCGAGGGCCTCAAGTGCAAAGCGGATTATTATCTCACCAAACCTTACGAGTCGAAGTACTTGCTTGATCGCGTCCAGTCCTTGCTTGTCGACGCGAGCATGGCTCATTGCGTCGAGACCCCCGCCGGATTGGAAATCACGTTTGAAGGGCGCCGGCACGTCGTCAACGCGGACCGTCGGCAGATGCTGAACCTTCTCCTCTCCACATACGAAAACGCGGTCCAACAGAATCGAGAGCTCATCAAGACGCAGCAAAAGCTCAACAACCTCAACCAGGAACTCCAAGACCAATCCCGCAAGCTCAAGATCTCCGAGAAAAGCTTCAGGGCCGTCCTCGAAAACAGCGGTGATGCCACACTCGTGATGGACGCCGCCGGCATCATTCGCTTCGTGAACCCAGCAGGCGAACGCCTGCTCGGAAGAGCCTCGGCAGAACTCCTAGGCACTTATCTTCCCTTCACCGCAAGCCCGGGTGAGGCCAGGGAAATGAGCCTGCCCGCTGAAGGAGGCGAGCTTATCCACCTCGATCTCCGCGCCGTGTCCACGGATTGGGAAGGCCAGCTTGCCACCCTCGTCTCTCTGCGTGATATCACCCAACGAATCGTCGATGAGCAAAAAATCAAGGACCAGCAATCGCGCCTCCAGGAAGCCAACACCATGCTCGAGGCTCTTGCCACGCTGGACGGACTCACCGGCATCAAAAACCACCGGGTGTTCAAAGAGCGCCTTGAAGAAGAGTACCATCGGTGCAGCCGCTACGCCCTTCCCATCTCCATCGTCATGCTCGATGTGGACCACTTCAAGCAATTCAATGATTCATTTGGACACCCGGCCGGTGATGAAGTGCTGAAAATCGTCGCGAAATTGCTCAGGGACAACTCCAGGGATACCGATCTCGTGGCACGATACGGCGGAGAGGAATTCGTGGCGCTCCTACCCTTGACGCAAAAAGCCGAAGCGATTTTCCTCGCTGAAAGACTGCGCTTTGAGATCCAGTCGTTTCCTTGGGAAAAGCGCGGCATCACAGTGAGCCTGGGCGTGGCTACCCAAGTTTCGGAATTCACCACCGCCGAGGATCTCATCTCGCAAGCGGATACCGCTCTCTATTCCTCCAAACACAACGGCCGGAACAAAGTCACTCATCACGACAGCGTGAGACAGTGAACCGAACGCCTTTGTTTGTTTTCGCCGAGAATTCCGGCGGTTGCTGGCTCAAGATTCCCCGGGAGTGAAACGGGAGCCCTTCTTCAATTTCTCCCACAACACGCGCTCGTCCTCGGTGAGTCTCGAAGGAAGCACGATGGCGATGGTGACGTGAAGGTCCCCTCTCACGCCCTTGGGTCCGCTGAGTAGGCCCCTCCCACGAACCCGCAACACTTGGCCATTCTGAGTCCCTGGCGGGATCCGCAATGTCACCATTCCATCAAGCGTCGGCACTGAAACATTCTCTCCTAACACGGCGGACCAAGGAGCCAGTTTCAAATCCCGGTGAAGATCAGCGCCGCGTACTTTGAAATCAGGATGGGAGGCTAGCCGGACCTTGAGGAATAGATCGCCACCGGTGGCACCCCCATGCCCTTCCTCCCCCTTGCCGGCCACGCGGATCACCTGCCCCTCCAAGACGCCGGGTGGAATGCGAACTTTGAACCGATGCTCGCGGAGATCACCAGTGACAGGATCCGCACGATCTAAGGAGACAGTTCGGACGGCTCCGCGCATGACTTCTTCCATGGTTACCAAGATTTTACCCTCCATGTCACTGCCCCGCCGCCCCTTCATTTCCTCCGTGAATCGGTTCGCTCCCGGACGGGACCGGCCATCGAAAGCCTCTCCGCGGTGCTCACCACCGAAGAACTGCTCAAAAAAATCGCTGAACCCGCTCTCTTCGAAAGGCTGCCTCGAGGTTCCGCTCGAGGGTCGACCCCAATGTTCATAATTTCCCGATCCCGGCGCAGGCTTTCCCCGGGACAACTCTTCCCAGTGAGATCCTAGTTCGTCGTACTTCTTTCGTTTGGCGGGATCGCTGAGAACCTCGTTGGCCTCGTTGATCTGCTTGAACTTCTCTTCCGCAACTTTCTTGTCCTTCGCCACATCAGGATGAAAACGCCTCGCCAACTTGCGATACGCCTTCTTGATGTCCCCCTCGGTGGCATCGCGAGGAATCCCGAGTATCGTGTAATAATCTTTGAACTCAACCGGCATAATCCCCAAATGATCTCAACCGTGGCCGACCTTCACGAGCAGAAAATTCGACCCTAAAACAGCAGTTGAACCTCGTGGAGATTTGCAGAAGCCTGGATGAGAAAGGCTCGACGAAAAGGGAGGCATATCCCGTGTGGATCTGGTGAATGATTCGGAAAAAGTTGATCGCCAGGATCTTGGGAAGATTCGCGTTGGGCCGCTGCCGTCTTAAGGTTCACGCATCGGGATGGCCGGCCCGAGGATTCTTCCACACCGAGCTTCTTCCAACGAACTGCGGTGAGTTTGTGTTTTTCGAGCACTCGTCGAAGGTGAGCTCTAAAACTGTCCGAAGCAAGCAGTCCACATGCATCGTTTCCAAAGCAACATCAAGGTTTCTTGCCTACTGGCGATCCAGGTCGTTTCGGCGCCGATGCCGGTTCGATCTTGGCGTCTGGTTTGATCTTCCCACCAGCCGATTGATCCGGCGCATTGGCATTTAATTGGGCCAAAACCGCGTCGCTGAGATCGTACTTGCCATTGTGGAAAATCACCAAGAGAGCGCCGTTCGAAGTGCCCCCTGAGACATCGAAGACCATGTCGTAGCCGGAGGCTTTCCCTTTCTCTGAAACTGTTCTTCGGATATCCTCCATCACGTTGGCTTTGGCATTATCCTGGCGTTGCGAGAGTAATTCGCGGGCTTGCTGGGTCCTCGTATTGAGCTCCTTCTCACTCTCCCTAAGTTCGTCTCCGCGTTGAACAATCTTGGCTTGGTTTCGTTCCAGCTGATCCTTCGGCAATTTTGAATCGGTGAGCGCTTGAACCGACTTTCGGTACTCCTCGAACTCCGCCTTCAACTTCGCGGCGCGACGCTCCAGTTCCTGGCTGCTCTCCGCCGCTTCAATCCTCAGTTGCTCGCTGTACGACTTCGTCCGCCAATAGCCGTCGAAAACTTTCTTCAAGTCGATCGTCCCAAACTTCTGTTGCGCGGACAAGGACACATTGAGCAAGAGGAACGCCATCGCGGTCGCTTTGAGGATCAGGGACTTCATATTCAAGCAGTCACTTGAGCTCTGCTACAATACTATCCCGCTGAAGTCGAAGCAAGTCGCCAATCAAGCAAGGTCGCCAATCTCAATCTCAATCCGTCGCGCCCGCGTCGGTCAGCCTCAATAGCCCCCTCCTCTGGAGGCTTCCCCAACCCAGCTCCGGGAGTTAGAATTCGCGCCTTGACGAATCATCTCGGGCAATACCATGGCTGACGAGCGCCTCGAAAAGCTTAAGGCGCTGCTGCCCCAATGCATGCTGCCGGACTGGGTGCGCCTGGGCTCGCGGTTGGCCCGGCTTCTCAGAGACAACCGGCATCTGGAAAAACACGGCGAGATCCTTGATCGCTTGATTGATCAGGCCCTGAAATCAATCGCCCTCAGGCGACAGCGGGTCGATCACGCCCCTCGGCCCACGTATCCTTCCGAACTCCCCATCACGGCCAGGAAAGCGGACATCATCAACGCGATCCGCGACCATCAAGTGGTGGTTATCTCGGGGGACACAGGCTCCGGAAAAACCACTCAGATCCCTAAAATGTGCCTCGAGGCCGGACTCGGGATGGAAGCGAAAATCGGATGCACCCAACCTCGCCGAGTCGCCGCGCAGTCGATTTCACGTCGAATCGCGGAGGAACTCGGGCGTCCCTGGGGCAAGGAGGTTGGCTGCAAAATCCGCTTCGAGGACCATTCAAGCCCCGACACCTACATTAAGTTCATGACCGACGGCATCCTCCTGGCCGAGACTCAAGCGGATCCCCTGCTCTGCGAATATCACGCCTTGATCATCG
>SYMW01000034.1 GCA_005805305.1 Verrucomicrobiales bacterium | reverse complement strand
TGTAACCGGTTTGGTGAGCCTTCCTTGGATCATCGTCCTCTCCGTTCATTACGGCCACCCCACCTTTTCAACGGCGGGGAAAATCGCGCACGCCGTGGTGGGGCCAAACGACGTGGATCGCTATCATCCTTTCGCCCGTATGTTCCACACACCAGAACCGGGGCGCATCACGTCATGGGAAGATCCGAGCACGATGCAGTACCGATTTTGGTCACCCCTTGAAAACGCCTCGTATCGAGCTCACCAGATAGGGTTGATACAAAAAAATGCGGAAACCGCCGTGGGGTTGCTGGGAAGTTTCGACTCAGTCGGTGTGGGTGCCATTGGCTTGTTTGGGGCTGCGGCAGGCTTGGCGTTCAGGATCAGAAGGAACCGGTCGGGCGGTAGAATTCTGCTCTGGGAACTGGCTTGGATTCCAGTGGCTTGCCTCGCGAGTCTGTACTTGCCGGTCTACCTGAGCTGGTTTGATCAACGATACTTCTATATGGCGCTCCCGTTCCTGCTCAGCATTTGTTTCGGTGGAGTGGAACGGATTGGAGAATTAACCGGGACTGGCCTGGCGGCCAGCCCGCTCCCCCAGTGGACGAGAGTGGCGACGGGGCTGCTTCTCCTGCTGTTTGTCGCACCCAACTTCCGCCCGCTGGCAACAGCCTTGGATGGCTCACCCGATCCTGCCTCTTCGTATGCTCGCGATTTGGCGGCGCGCCTTCGTTTACTGGACCTTCCGGGAGGAGTCGCCGGCAGCGCAATCGTGGCGGGGGGCCGCGCTGGCCTCTACGTCGCTTATTTGCTAGATCGCCAATGGCTCGGTGACAGGCTGAAACCAACGCCCGACGAGATCGCCTCGTCTGGGGCCGCCTTGATGGTGGTGACTCGGAGAGACCCGCTGGGGTCCGAGTTGGATCGCGATCAACGCTTTGAAAACTTGGATGGAAAATTGTTCCAGAACACCAAGGAAGCCGAGGCTTATCCGCTGAAGGTCTACAGGGCGCACCGATAAGCCATCAACGGGCGATCTCGAAAGCAAATCCCTTGAGGTATTCGGTCTCGGGAATTGCAGGGATCACTGGATGGTCCAAGGATTGGCTGAACATGGCCACACGACGGAGGATGCGCTGGGCGTCATAAGCGGCGCTCATGATGACTTCTTCGAACGTGTTGCGATCGACGTGATGCGAACAACAGTATGTGAGAAGCGTGCCATTTGATTTGAGGAGCTTAAGAGCTCTGAGATGGATTTCCTTGTAGCCCCGCAGGGCGTCCGCGACGGAATCGCGGCTGCGAGTGAATGAAGGGGGATCGAGAATGATGAGGTCGAATCGAGGCAGCACTTTCTCGTGTGGTCGGGATTGAGTTTTGGCGCTGAGCCAGTCAAACACATTGGCCGACTCGAAGGAGCAACGGTCCTGGAGTCCGTTGAGTTGTGCGTTGCGGGTCGCCGCGGCGACAGCGTCGGCGCTTTGATCAATGCCGTGAACATGAGTGGCGCCCGCTCGAGCTGCGTGGAGAGCAAACCCTCCGAGGAACGAAAAACAGTCGAGAACTTGGGCGCCTTTGGCTAGTTCGCCGGCAAATAGGTAGTTAGATTGCTGGTCCAAGTACAACCCCGTCTTGTGGCCGGAGGACCAAAGCACTTCAAATCGCAACCCGTTCAACACGGGGCTCAAGACGAGTTTCTCCAAGTCCGTCTGGTGTGCCTCTTTCAAAATGCCAGAGGTTAAGTCAAGCCCTTCAAACCGGCGGGCCGAGGCATCGCTTCGCTCGAGAATGCGTTCTGGCTTTATCGCCGCATGGACAGCTTCGACAATCATCGCTTTTCTCTGCTCCATACCCAAGGAGGAGATTTGGATGACCGCTGTGTCTTCATACTTGTCCACGATGAGGCCGCTCAAAAAGTCACTCTCCGCGTTGACCAGCCGGAAGCTGGAGGCGCCCGGCATGTGCTTTTTTCTGTGAGCGAGAGCGGCGTGGATCCGATCACGAAAGAACTGGGCGTCGGCCACGATCCTATCGTTCGAGAGGAGCCGAACGATAATCTTGGATCGGGAGTTGTAGAAACCCATCCCAAGAAAACGCTGCCGATGATCCTTCACTTGAACCAGCTCCCCGTCCGCCGCCGGTCTCGTGAGTCGCATCGCGGAACCCTTGTAAAGCCATGGGTGCCCAGCGAGGAGCCGCTCCGATTCGCCGGGTCGCACGATGACAGTGGGGGCGGAAACCTCCTGCTCGGGCGATGGAGAATCGGAAACTTTTGAATGTCGCATGCGATTAAACGTCGTTCGCAGTCGTGGGTGAATGCGTGGCGAAGATCGTCATGATTCCATGCTCATACGGGTGTCGCGTCAAGAAGTGACTATTGGATGATAATCCTTAAATCGGCAATTGCCCAAGGCGAATCTTCGAAAGATCCTGGCGATAAAGTTTCTCCGAATCACCCGACAGATCCGCAAGGAATATGCCTCCATCCTCGTCAAGCCTTTCTCGTCCAGTTTTTTGCAAATATCCGCGAGTTTCAACTGCCGTCTTAAGGGTAATGGGTTCTCACCCCACAATCTTAGAGAGAGGCATCTGACCACCGCCGAAGAGGTGCTGCAAGCGTTGGAATCCCGTCGATCAGGATTCGCTATGCCCCCGCTTGCCGGTCATCCACGCGAACTCCGAGTCGCCGCCGATAAAATCGGCTAGCGCCGCCATTGGGGGTTGGCCTGGGATAGGCAAATATTTGCCAGTTGAAGCTGCGATGAGGTCTCCACTCGTGGTTCGCATATCAGCTTCAGTCTGGAAAATTTTGTCACGCCTGTTTTGAACAAGCCGAGCCGTGGCGATCAACGCAACCCCGGGCTTCCCTGGCCGGGTGTAACGGACTGACAACTCCGCGCAAAACGCGAAGGTTTTGGCGCGCACCCCCACGACCCAAACCATCACCTCGTCCAGAATCGTCGCGGTAATGCCTCCATGAAGGGTCTCGTTGAATCCCGAGTGGTCGCGCCGAGGCGTGAAACGGCAACGGACGATCGTCCCGTCTGTTTCAAAACGGAGATTGAGTCCCGTGGGATTTTTCTCGCCACAAGCAAAGCAGGAGAGGGTATGGGGAAGCTGCGTCATGACGTTGATTCAAGGATTGACGGGCGCGTAGGCGCTTCACATCCAACTTTGGAGGATGGCGGGAGGCGACGGAAGGAGAAACTTACCACTTTGAACCGGCGCTTGGGGCGCTCGGCGTCCAAGCCGACTCTTCTTCTGGATTCAGCGATTACTGGTTCATTTCCCCCTCCCAGCGAATCCCAGGGCCCTTTGTTTTCAGTCTCAAAACGCCGGCTACCCCCTTTTGAATCATCGCAAGATCGTGGGGATAAAGCTTTTCCAAATGACTCACCAGATCCACAAGGGAGGAGCCTCGCTGTTCATCAAACTTTTCTCATTCAGGCTTTTGTAAATCTCCGCGAGGTTCAACTGCCGTTGTAAGGTTCAAGTTCTGACGTGGGA
>SYMW01000033.1 GCA_005805305.1 Verrucomicrobiales bacterium | reverse complement strand
CCCTCGGCCGAAAGTGATTCCAAGGCCTCATTTCAAGCGTTCCGAGTCATACCGAGCGGAACTGCTGGGTTCGAATAGTTGCGGATTATGTTGTGAATCCGCTTTTTAGTTCGGAAGTAATTTTTGCACGGTTCCTTAATGAAGCTTCGATGATGGATTCCGCACTTCCGTTCGAACCCCTTCTTAGGCGTTCAAGGAAGCCAACCCTGATCGCCAACCTGTTCGAGCCGTGAACTTGGAACCGGCTCGGCTGCGACTCTCGTACGATAGAAACCGCTGGCAATGCGTTGGATTGTGTTCCTCTCAAGATCTACATCGAGCTCGTGATAGCCGCGTTATTTCCCTATTGCGTGAGTTGTAGGATGGCGGGGATGTCAATCTGGGTCCAATGCTTCTCCTGGCCTCGGCCTGAGCGCGCTTGATTTCCCCGCAGGGATTGCAGTTCGAAGCGCCCGCTGAAGATTTTGTTCTCGAATTCGATGCGGATCTCTCCCTTTGGTGGGGCATCGCTGGCGCCTTCATAAAAATTGATCATCGCCTCGACTTGCCTTACATCGACCGGTGATTCGAACTCGATGAATTCGTATTCCCGATCTGGGGAAGCTCGGTGATCTTTGAAATAGTAGCCTTCGGCGCTGCGGCTATTCTCGAAAAACAAAGTTTCACCGCGTGAGTTCGGGCTGGCGTAGAGATCCAGGTCGAGTGCTCCTTGCCATCGGATGCCGATTTTCATGGGTCCTTTAGTTGACGAAGGCGGTCCGGATTGCACCTTGGTGAGAACGTCCCGGGTAATCCAGTCGGACGCGCCAACATCGCGCCGGACGCGAACCATCTCGATCTTTGTTTTCGACGGGTCGATGTCAAAAGGGCGGCTTCGGGCAGGCGTCGCCAAGGGATGCGCCGCGTTGAATAGCGACGTTAAGTCCCCGAAGAAACTTTCGAGCCTGGCGCCGCGCTGCTTGAGATAGAGCGACCAAAACCGGAGGACTTTCTCCTCATGGATTTGGTTTACCCAAGGGTCGCCGAAAAAACCGAAATGCACTGCGAAGTCTTTCATCGAGGCCGGGCGAGGTCTTAATCCAAACACGGACTGTTCGCGCGTGGCCACCAGATGGCCGTCCGATGGGAAGTAGCCATCCACCATCGAGAACTGGGGTTCCTTGGGATCCATGTAAAGCGGGCTCCCAATGACCAGGACAATCAGTTGCGTATGGGGACTTGTCACCGTTTCCTCGATGAAATCCAGGAACTGAGGCAAACGGATGGCCTGATCCATGCCACGCATCGGAGAGTCGTGAGGGGCTGGGGTGGCCGCCAGAAAGTTCCTTAGCTTGCGGATGTCCGCGTGGAACTGGGTGGCCCTGGTCTTGGCGCTGGCGAAGGCGCGAGCCTCGGGAATCGTTATTTCAGTAATGCTCGTCAAATGGTAAGCGTCATAGAGCGCGAGCGTGGAATTGATGGGCATGTCTTCGATCAGGAAACCCGCGATACGGCGGTAAACCGAGTCCTTGGCCTCCTTCCCCAGGAATGGAGAGAGCCCGATGACGTATCGAAGAGCCGGCTTGGATGGGCTGGAGATTTCCCCGGCGCTGACGGAGGCACTCAACATCCAAGCGGCCACGGCGCTTGACAGGATAATCTGTGCGGCTGAAGCGGTCATCGGTGTGTTGACTCGCCGACGATGGTGGATCGCGAGAGCTGATTGCGGCTTTGGGGGTCGCCGTTTTCGACGGATTGGAGCTGAGCTCGCAATTGATCGGAAATTTGATCCAGCAGTGCCCGCTTTTGCTGGCTTTGATCGCGGCGCAGGTCGACTTCCTTTTGGTACATGGATTTGGCGAAGGCAAGAAGGGCGGAGAGCTGGTTTTGAAGGCGGCTTTGGCTGCCCTCGGCGTCGGCGAGGGCAATACGTTCCGAGGCGACAGAACTTTCCAGCGAGTGCCGTTCCTCGTCCAACTGGGTGAAGAAGGGGTTTCCGGCAAATCGGACAGGCCGGTGTCTGGCATAGATCAACGTCATGTAGATGCCCAGCACCGCCGATAGAAACACTTCCGCCGTGGCTTGCGCCGCGACGATGACGGTATCCAACCACTTCGCCCCGGATGCCGTCACAGCATTCCCTCCGGCGCGATCATCAAAGACACTCAAAGACTCAATGTGATCCTTGGTCGTCTTCGAAAGAGTGGGGTAGATGACCGCGTAGGAGGCGACCCAAACGACTACTCCAGCGAGTCCCGCGGCCAAACAACTCCACTGATATTTGTCCCTGAGACGTCGGTCTTGGATGGAGTCCCAACCCACTTTCACCCCGAGCGCGCCGACCGGCAACAACGCGGCCCACAGGTAAGCGCGAATGGGATTGTCGGTGAACGTGACCAAACCGGATTCGAGTAGATTGAACGAAATGTTCAGCACCCCAAACACCAAGAGCGTGACGATGCCGAGAAGCGCAGCGACGAACATGCTCGCGTCCCATGGATTCCAAGGAGAGCCCGGGCTGGCATCCAATTCGCCGTCCATCCTCACCGTGTTCAACCTGTCCATGCCAGCCAGCTTTGATCTGATCTCAGTCAGGCGTGATTCCAGATGGGCGACCCGATCGCCATGAACCCGTGCCAGTTGCTGGAACCGTTCGAGGTCTTGGGCGTGGTGATGAAGAAAGACGGCTTTGTGATACGATTGAATTTCTTCGATGCCCGCTTCCTCCGGCAATCCGACCTGGTTCTGAATGAACTCCAGGTGGACCGCCGGAGAAATGAGTCCGGAACTTTCTTTGCTGGAGAATTGGCTCACGGGATCTGAACTTAAAGCCATCGATAGATCGCGATGTGAACAGCTAGAAGCGTCTCAGTTGCTTCTCCTCTATTTTCTGCTCGGAGATCTTCTCTTCCGCCATTTTTTTCTCCTTTTCCTCGAGCCATTGGTGGAGTTTCTGCAAGGATTGGATTTGCTTTTCCAAGGCCCGGCGCTGAGACTCAATGGCCTTTCTCTCGGCTTCCAAGGATTGGCTGCCATCTTTCAAGAGGGTCCCTCCTGGACGATGCGCGAGAAGCCCCGGATGCGATCCGTCGATCGAGATTCTCACTTCTTCCTTGAAGGATTTCTCGACCTCGCGACGCGCTCGATTCGCCTCCTTTTCGGCCTTCTCTTTGATTATGTCCGCGTTCTCCTCGCTCCGATTGGGGTCCTCGAAGTCCAGCTCGACAAATGCGCGTTTCCGTGGTTTGACGGCGCTGGTTTGGGCGTCCTCCCTGGGCCAGGATTCGCCACCTTTTCCCTGGAATTCGAATCCCGAAACGTAGGGTTTCCGATGTTCGCGATCGGCAAGGGATTCCACCATTCGCTCGAGCCTTGCAAGCCGGCGTTCGAGGGAATCGGCCTCCGAAATCCGGGCCTTGCTTGCCGGGACCGGTTCGACGCGTGGGACAGGTGAAACCATCCTGCGCTTCGGAGCGGGTTTGACTGGCTCCACCGTGGCGGGCGGCGGAGCTTCCGGCGCGGGGTCCGCTGCGGGTGCGGCGAGGGTGGCTCCACCTTTCACTCGGGGCCCGCCTGTCCCGGTTAAGGCGGAGGCCGCTCCGCCCGGGTGAGGTTCTGCTGGGGCGTCGTTTGCCGATTGTTCGGACTTGGCGCCCGCCGTCGCGGTGGCTTCGTTGACGTCCGCTTTGGTGGCTTGGGCGAAGGCGAGGCGGGGACCAGCCTGGAGGCCCAGAAACGCGAGCAACACCGCTGCCGTGGTGAGTAGTCCGACGCTCGTCCCGGCAAGCCGTGGAGAGCTGTCCCGATGCGAATCGAGTATCATATTAATCCTTTCCTTGAGTTGGTTTTTGCTGGTCCACGCTGCCGGAGCGACAGTCCAGTTTTGGTTCTTCATTTGGCCGGCAAATTCAGTGAGAAAAAGCGCATAGGCTTTGGGGGCTCGGATCGCGGACAACACTTGATCATCACAGGCGATCTCTCGTTCTATGGATAATCGTGACGAGATCCACCGGATCGCGGGATGCATCCAAAACACCGCGTGCACTAGCTGCTGGATCAAATTGCTCCAATCGTCCTGACGTTCCAGATGCGCGAGTTCATGCCGAAGCACCTGCTCCACTCCCTCGTCAGTGCAGCTCTCTTCGATCCACGTTGGGAGCACGATCATGGGCCTGAAAAAACCGGCGGCCATCGGAGTTTCGACTTGGGGTGAGATGCTCAGTCTGGCGTCGCGGCAGAGTCGAAGTTCCAATTTAAGTTTCTCGAAAATCCGGCGGCTTCTTTCGTCTGGAGCGGTTGCCGACCGTTTCAAACGGAAGAGGGCGGCGCATTCGGACACCAAGCCCCATAGTCGCGCCACTGTGGTCAGAAGCCAAAGCCCGACCACCGCCGCCGCCACCCTTGGCGGCAACGCGAGGGACCACTCGGCGCGAGAGAGGGGCACACCGGCAGGGCTGCTGGTCGCTCCGCTCCCCGCAGGTTCGGACCGCGCATCCTCGGTGATGGTCGTGGCGTGAGGCGGCCAACTAGGCGGCACATCCATATCCTGGGCTGCATTGGCGATAACCGAGGAAGTCGGCGGCCCAAAGGGCGTCGGGAGCCAGGTCGAAGGCGCCACGGTCGGAGGGGCCGTTGAATCCGTCTCGCCCCCTGAACTTCCCGCGCTTCGCTGAGAATCCTGGGGAGGAGGGGGCGGCCTCAAAAGCTGTTTTTCGATTGGGGAAAAAGCTCCGCGGCCCGCGGTGAAGTGCATCACCGGAAGCAGCGCGACCAGCGCCAGGGCGGAGATCCACACCGCGTGGCGCGTGGAGGCGTTGGTCTTGGGGAGGAATTTGAGGGCCAGCCAGATTCCGACGGTTAACAACAGCCCCTGGTAACCACCGTTCAGGCTGGCAGCAAGCCATCGACTGCTGAGGACTTCGAGGTCGGTGTTCATCTTCGCGGTTCCTCCGATTCGAGGATTTTTTTCCGTAACTCATCGATCTCGTCGGGACTCAGATCCTCGTCCTTCAAGAACGCCAGCACGAGCTCGCTGGGTGATCCCGCGAAGAACTTTGCGAGGAGTTGGCGGACCGCCTTCCGGGCCGCCGTCTCGCGGTTTATCCTGGGTTGATAGACATGGGCTCGCCCCTCCTTCCGGCAATCCAGGTATCCCTTTTCCCTCAAGATCCGCATCAATGTGAGAATGGTCGTGTAGGCCGTGCCGTCTTTCCCAGCCAAGGCTTCCGCGACATCCGCCACGGTGGCAAAGCCTTTTTCCCAGAGCACCTCCATGATGCGATGTTCCGCGTCGGTGAGCGTGGGTGATTTCTTTCTAGCCATGGAAACTGTGTGTGTTGACCGGGCGTTTTCGCGCGAGTTATTAAAGAATTAGTTGTTAACTACTCCTCGAGGGAGGTTCAGTCAACTAAATATTTAGTTGTTCACCGGCTTTGGTTTGAAAATTCGGGCGGGGCGCCGAAGGGCCCTGGAGGGCATGCCGCCGTTCCAGGCCGGGTGGTGCGATCCCGGTGCATCCACGCGTTGTCGGTGGAGCGCGACTGTGCTGAAAGCCAGTCGCAGCAGCATCTCAGGCTCGCAGCCACGCCGAATCTGCTGGGCTGATGCTTCGCACACAACCGCGCTCCGGGCTGCCAGCCAAATTCGCCGACAACTTGTGGATGCACTGGTGCGATCCTTGCTCCGCTTTTCATTCTGGCCGCGCGCTTCAATTTCGTTAAACTTCATCAAATGAACTCCACACTCGAGAAACCGCGAACCCGCGGACCGATAGCGCTGCGGGCGCGGCCCTGGCCGGCTTCGATTGGCTTTGCCGTTTCGCTGGCGCTGGTTGCCGCCGCGATCTTGGAAGCTTCTAGTTCCGTCACAGAGAACACCGCGGCAGCTCCTTCGTCGCGCGGCAAGGAAATGTCCACGCCTAAGGAGAACCATTGGGCGTTCAAAAGTCCTTCGCGGCCGTCTGTGCTCGTGCCCGGGCCGTCCGGCTGGGCCAAGAACCCGATCGATCAATTCATCCTCGAGAAGCTCAAACGAGAGGGTCTGCGTCCATCTCCCGAAGCGGATAGGATCGTGTTGCTGCGCCGTCTTTCATTGGATCTTACCGGGCTTCCCCCCACCCCTGAGGAAGCCGACGCTTTTTTAAGCGACCGCTCGGAAGGCGCTTACGAAAGGCAGGCGGAGCGCTTGCTGAACTCCCCGCATTTTGGCGAGCGCTGGGCGCGCGATTGGCTGGACGCGGCGCGTTACGCGGATTCGAATGGATATGAGAAAGATCGAGCCCGTGAGATGTGGCATTACCGAGACTGGGTTGTTGAAGCGATCAACCAGGACCTTCCCTACGATCAATTCATCATCAAGCAATTCGCGGGAGATTTGCTCCCTGGCTCCACGCAGCGGGATCTGATCGCGACTGGTTTTCTGCGGAACTCGATGATCAACGAGGAAGGGGCCATCGATCCGGAACAGTTCCGAATGGATGCGATGTTCGACCGCATGGAGGCGGTTGGGAAGGGGGTGCTGGGGCTCACGGTTCAATGCGCGCAATGCCACAACCACAAGTATGACCCTTTGTCCCAGGAAGATTATTACCGGATGTTTTCCTATCTCAACGACGTGGACGAGTTCACGGCGCCAATATACTCGGACGAAGAGCTTTCGAGGAGGGATCGCGTGTTGAGTGAGATCAAAGCCATCGAGCGCGAAATACAGAGCCGGTTTCCCGATTGGGCCAGCCGCCTGAAGAGTTGGGAAGCTTCGGTTCAAAAGGACTTGCCGGAATGGATTGTTTTGGAACCACGGGAATACGGCGCCCCTGACGGCCTCTCCAAATTGCAGTTGCAGAAGGACCATTCGTTGCTCGCGGGGGGGCATCGTTTTATTGGCGGCACCTGGTTCGTGAAGGCCAAAACGGCGATGACGAATATCACCGCGGTGAGGTTGGAAGTATTAAACGACGGCAATCTGCCCATGCGCGGACCGGGTCGAGGCGACAACGGTCTCTTCCATCTTCGAGAGTTCACATTGAAAGCGGCGCCCGCCACGAGTCCGACGAATTTGGTTTCCGTGAAGATTTCAGCCGCCACAGCGGATTTCGAGGAATCACAGAATCCTGCGGGGGACCCGGAGAAGGAGAAAGAGAAAACGTTTGGAGGCCCGGTGCGATTCGCGATCGATGGGAACTCTAAGACCTCCTGGACCGTGGACGCCGGGCCGGGGCGTCGCAATGCGGCTCGAAAAGCCGTCTTTCAATTGTCGACAAACCTTGGTTTTGGGGAAGGAACGGAATTGCGATTCGACCTTGCGTGCCAGGACGAAGTGGGTCGCTTTCGTTTGTCTGTCACGGGTGCGAGCGATCCTGTGGCGGATCCGTTGCCGAAGTTGGCGCGAGAGATTTTAGACATCCCGAGCGACCGGCGCACTGCCGAGCAAGCGGCGGCGGTGTTCAGTCAATGGAGAACCACCGTGCCTGAGTTCGCCAAGTTCAATGACCGCATTGAAGCCCTTTGGAAGCAATTTCCGGAGCGTAGCGGGCAGACTTTTGCGCTGAGTGCCCGCCCTGAGCCGAGAGTGACTTCGCTTTTGAAGCGGGGGGATTGGCTGCAGCCTGGCCCGGCGGTTGAATCGGGCGTGCCCTCATTCCTCCACCCCCTGCGACCCTCTGCGGAGCCTGGGCGATTGAGATTGGCGCGTTGGTTCGTGGACAAGAAAGCGCCGACCACGGCGAGGGCTTTTGTCAATCGCGTTTGGCAATCCTATTTCGGCACGGGGATCGTTGCGACGTCTGAGGATCTCGGGGTTCAATCCGAGGCGCCCAGTCATCCTGAGTTGCTAGACTGGCTCGCGTGCGAATTCATGGAACCGACCATCAAAGCGCGGCGAACTCTGGAATCACCTGTGGAATCGCTCCCGTGGTCCGTGAAGCACCTTCACCGCTTGATCGTGCTGAGTGCCACGTATCGGCAAAGCAGCCGTGTGCGCCCCGAGCTTTACGCCAAGGACGCCTTCAATAGGCTCCTGGCTCGCGGAGCCCGTCTCAGGGTTGATGGAGAAATCGTGCGCGACATCGCCCTGGCTGCGAGCGGTCTTCTGAACACCAACCTTGGGGGCCCCTCCATTTACGCTCCGGCTCCGGCATTCCTCTTTGTTGCTCCGAGCAGCTACATGTCGTTCCCATGGAAGGACGCGACAGGTCCCGACCGGTATCGGCGCGCGTTTTATACTTTCCGGCGCCGTTCGACGCCGTATCCCATGCTTCAAACTTTTGACACGCCCAACGGCGATGCGTCTTGCGTGAGACGAGTTCGATCGAACACGCCTCTCCAGGCCTTGACCGCTTTGAACGAGACGCTGTTCGTCGAGTGCGCGCAGGCCCTCGCAAAGCAGACCTTGGTCCACGGCGGCCACACGGATGCGGAACGCGTTCGGTACGCTTTTCGCCGTGTTGTTTCCCGCTGGCCGACGGCGGCTGAAAGAAAGGAGCTGCTCGGGCTGCTGACCCGGCAACGACGGCACATGGCGGACGGATGGGTGAATGTTGCCGAATTGGGAACCGGCGCCAATTCACCGCCGGCTAATCTTCCAAAGGGCGCGACGCCGGCGGATCTCGCTTCTTACACAGTATTATCCCGCGTGCTGCTGAACCTCGATGAAGCTATAACCAAGGAATGAATCCCATGACTCGACAAGAACATTTCGCCCGGGAACATCGAAGAGACGTCACGAGACGATGGTTTTTCAAGGAGTGCGGCGTGGGGCTTGGCGCCATTGCATTGGGAACACTATTGAAAGAATCCGCTTCCGCCTCTCCGGCCGGGACGGCCGATCCATTGGCTCCCAAGCGTCCGCATTTTGTGCCGAAAGCCAAGCGGGTGATTTATTTGTTCATGGCGGGCGCTCCGAGCCATCTGGAGTTGTTCGATAACAAGCCGGAACTGACCAAGTGGAACGGCAAGCTGCCCCCCGCCGATCTGCTCAAGGGTTACCGGTCCGCCTTCATCAACCCGAATTCATCGTTGCTGGGGCCCAAATTCAAGTTCGCGAAACACGGCCAATCCGGCGCGGAATTGTCCGAGCTGCTGCCGCACTTGGCCTCTATCGTGGATGACGTGGCGATTGTGAAGTCGATGCACACGCACGCATTCAACCATGCTCCGGCGCAGATCTTGATGAACACCGGCAGCACGCAGTTTGGAAGACCCAGCCTGGGCGCGTGGAGCACTTACGGCTTGGGAAGCGAATCGAGCTCCCTGCCCGCGTACGTGGTGTTCAACACGGGGACCAACGGAACGAGTGGCGGCGCTTCAAACTGGGGTTGCGGCTTTCTGCCAACCGTCCATCAGGGGGTGGCATTCCGCAACACCGGCGATCCGGTGCTGTATCTCTCGAACCCAAAGGGGGTTGACGATTTCATACAGCGCGACTCTCTCACCACGTTGAAACGGCTTAACCAGCAGCGATTAGGCTTGGTCGGCGATCCTGAAATCGCCACAAGAATTGCTTCGTACGAGATGGCCTACCGAATGCAATCCAGCGCGCCTGAGCTCATGGACTTGTCACACGAGCCCAAGCATGTGCTGGATCTTTACGGCGCGGAGCCGGGGAAGGGGACATTCGCCACGAGCTGCCTCCTGGCCAGGCGCTTGGTCGAGCGCGGGGTTCGATTCGTGCAGATATTCCATGAGGCATGGGATCAACATGGCAATCTTACGAAGGAAATTGCCAGGAATTGCCGGGACACTGACCAGGCAAGCGCCGCATTGATCAAGGATTTGAAACAGCGCGGATTGTTGGAGGATACGCTGGTGATTTGGGGAGGGGAATTTGGACGAACCCCGATGGTTCAAGGCGGCGATGACGGGCGCGATCATCACCCGAATTGCTTCTCGATCTGGCTGGCCGGAGGCGGCATCCGGCCTGGCATCACTCTCGGAGAATCGGACGAGTTCGGTTTCAACGCGACCCGCGATCCGGTCCACGTCCACGACCTCCACGCTTCGCTGCTGCACTTGCTGGGTTTTAACCACGAAAAGCTCACTTACAGGTTCCAAGGACGAGAGTTTCGACTCACCGATGTGCATGGCGAGGTCGTGAGCAAGCTCTTGCAAAAGGCGGCCCTCAGAACTTAGCCGTCGTTACGCAATACTTGGTAGGGTTGCGATGCCGCGCGGCCCTACCTTTAGCTGAATTGTGACGGCTTAGGGAGTGACACGGGAAACTCATTCGCGAGTTGGATTTTCTAGAAATTTCGTCCCACCGTGAGTTGGTGCTGATTGGAAACCTGTAAGCGCGGTCTGGGCTTCGCGATTTATGCGGTCGAGCTGGGATTTTTGGCGGCTCGGTGGCCGATGGCCACTCATACCCAATCATCCGGAGACCTTAAAACGGCAGTTGCCTCTGGCGAATTCTCGCAAGATCCTGGCGATACAGTTTTTCCGAATCACTCACTAGATCCATAAAGGGTATGCCTCGCTCTTCGTCGCACCTTTCTCATCCAGCCTTTAGCAAATTTCCACGAGGTTCAACTGCCGTTTTAAGGATAATGCGCCTTAGGTTGTCTATCTCCCGCCACGGACCGCGCCCCCTTGCCGGCTCGCCTTTGATGAAGCCATCAGAAATCATGACTTTGACCCCGCCGCAACTCAATCTACACACAACTCGGATGCGCGCCTGTTTCCATCTCCGAACGGTGCATCCACAAGTTGTCGGTGAATTTGGCTGGCAGCCCGGAGCGCGGTTGTGTGCGAAGCACCAGCCGCAGCAGGTTCGGCGTGGCTGCGAGCCTGAGATGCTGCTGCGACTGGCTTCCAGCACGGTCGCGCTCACCGACAATGCGTGGATCGACCGGTCCGGCCTCTTTGCGCAACAAAAAACTATCTGTTTCCCGGGGGGACACTATAGGATTGAGCCATGGTTCGTTCGTTTGCATTCACCACGCAGGGCCGCCTTCATTCGAAGAACATCGAATTGTTCCTGATGCCGACGCTGCTTGCCGACACCAACCTTTTTCTTTGGGTGGATTTGGAGAATCCGACGCCGCAGGAGTCGAAGGCCATCCTGGAGGATGTGTTCCATTTTCATCCGCTCTCGGTTGAGGATTGCGCTGCGCAGAACTCGACCCCCAAGGTGGAGGAATACACGCCCAAGGAAGAGGACCGGTTTGCGCCGTACCTGTTCATCGTGATTCACGCGGTGGACTACAGCCGGAAGGACGGTGTGTTTGCCACGAGCGAGCTGAATTTTTTTTTGGGAAAGAGTTTCTTGGTGACCTGTCATGCGATGCCGCTGCGAAGCGTGTCGGTGACGGAGGAACGCTGTTTGAAGAGCAACGTTCATGTCGCCCGCGCGCCCGATCGCGTGGCCCACACACTGCTGGACTCGATTGTGGAGAACTACAAGCCCGCCTTGGAAGACCTGGCGTGTGAATTGGGCGAACTGGAGCAGCAGGTCTTGGAGAAGCCTTCCAAACACATCCTGAATCGGATCATCAGGATCAAGAAAGAGGTGTTGCATCTCAGGCAGATCATCGGGCCGCAGCGAGAAGTGCTGGCGCGATTTGCGAGGGGTGAATTCAAGCTCATCCGGGGACATTTAGTGCCGTACTACCGGAACGTTTATGACGGGTTGAATCACATCTCCGACCTGACCCAAACCTACATGGATTCGTTGACGGGCGTCTTGCAAGTTTATCTCAACATGTCCTCGAACCAAACCGGCGAGGTCGTGAAGTTTCTCACCATGGTGACATTGATCACGACACCGATGATGATGATCGGGACATGGTATGGGATGAACTTTGGCGACATGCCCGAGTTAAAGTGGGAGCATGGGTATCCCGTGGCTTTCGGAGTGACCTGCTTGTCAACTTTCCTCACCTATCTTTATTTCAAGCGGCGCAAATGGCTGTGATGACATTGTCCGCGCCCCACACGGGATCTGCGATTATCCGCCATGAGCCGCCACAGCACATCGAAGTCTGGATTCCTTGAAAAGGTCTTGGGCCGTCTTGGCAGACTGGACACTCACGGGTTGCGCACCGTGGTGCAGCGACTGGCCAGGGAACGCAACCTCTTGGAAACCCTGTTCAACACCATCGAGGATGGCGTGCTGGTTGTCGATGAACAGCGGCGGTTGGTCTATTTCAACCAGGCTGTCAGAAGGCTTTTCGGGTGGCAGGCCCAGGACGTGGAAGGGGAGCCCATCAGCAGGATCTTGCCCGAGGTCGACTGGGAACAATTAGCCGCCTTGGATAAATCCGGGGCGCAGCCGATCGTGAGGCATGAATTTGAAGTCCATTATCCGAAGAGGCGATTTCTAAGGTTGTATGCATCGCCCATCGGCGACGAGGCCGCGGGGGGGGGCGGTCTGGCGCTTGTGATCCACGACGCGACGCTGGCTCGGCAGGAAACATTCGAGGCGATTGAGAGCGAGCGCATCAAGGCCCTGACGCTCCTCGCGGCGAGCGTCGCCCACGAGATCGGAAACCCGCTCAACGCCCTCCACATCCATCTTCAATTGATGGAACGAGAGTTGAAGAAACTGCGTGTGGCGGCGGCATTCCAGGCCAAGACCCCGCCCTCGCGGCGAGCCGTGAGGGGATCGGAGGGTGAACGAGTCCTAGCCCCCGACCCAACCGTGGTTGAAAGCGCCGACAAATTGGAAAAGTACCTTGGCGTCGCCAAGGGAGAAATCACGCGATTGGATTACATCGTGACGCAGTTTTTGCAGGCTATCCGGCCTTCGCCGCCCCAATTTATGGAGGGTTCCCTCAACGAGGTCGTGAACGAGACCATCGAGCTGCTGCGCCCGGAGCTGTCGAACCGCGGCCTCGCGGTGGATTTGCGGTGCGCGAGGCAGCTTCCCAGAGTCCATTTTGACGCGGTGCAAATCAAGCAAGCCCTTGTCAATCTCATCAAGAACGCGATGCAGGCGATGACGAAGGGCGGCCTTTTGACGATCGAGACCGGGAGCCACATGGATGGGGTTTGGATGAGTGTGCAAGACACGGGTTCTGGAATTTCCCAAGACCAGTCCAACCGCATTTTCGAGCCTTTTTACACCACGAAAAAGAAGGGAACGGGGCTGGGATTGATGATTGTGCAACGAATTGTGAGGGAGCATGGCGGGCGGATCGAACTGGAGAGCCATCCTGGAAAAGGCGCCCGGTTTCGGGTTTGGCTCCCATTGCGGGACAAGTTGACGCGGTTGATTGAGGCGGGCTCCGCCCAACCATAGGGGTCTTTCAGATCCTCGGCGGACTGATTGCCTGTCGTCGCTTCGATAAGAGTGTCCGGGTGTTTTTAGCGGGTTGTGCCGCTGGGCCGCGTTTTCGGCCTTTTCATTTGGGAGCCCAGCCCTCCATACTTGGCGCATTGATGGCGGAGAAACCTGCATTATTGATTGTCGATGACGAAAAGCCGACCCGCGAGGGGCTTCGGGCGGCGCTGGAGGACCGTTATGATGTGTACGTCGCCGATGACGCGGGCAGCGCCATGGAATTGATGGAGTCGGTGGCTGTGTCGGTGTTGCTCACTGATTTTCGTTTGCCCAAGGAAGACGGCCTCAAGCTGATCGCCCGGGCCAAATCGCTTCCTTCGCCGCCTGTGTGCATCCTGATGACGGCTTACGGTTCCGAGGAAATCGCCGTGCAAGCGATGAAGCAGGGGGCGGACGATTACATCGCGAAGGGCCGGATGCAGATTGACGAGCTCGAGATGCGAGTCGCCCGGGCTTTGCGGGCGCAGAGTTTGGAGCAGGAGAACCGTGTGCTTCATGAGCATCTTGATCGCAAGTTTCAGCTCAAGAACGTGATCGGCGAATCGGCCGTGATGGTGGAAGTGCTGGATCGAGCACGCCAGGTGGCGCCTTCGCGGGCCACGGTCATGATTCTCGGGGAGAGTGGGACTGGCAAGGAATTGATCGCGCGCGCGATACACCAGCTCAGTCCGCGGGCGCGGAATCCGCTCGTCACCGTTCACTGTGCCGCTTTGTCGCCCACGCTCCTGGAAAGCGAGTTGTTTGGACACGAGCGCGGGGCATTCACGGGCGCTCACGAACGCCGGATTGGCCGCTTCGAGCAGGCTCAAGGGGGAAGTTTGTTTCTGGACGAAATCGGCGAGATTGATGTGTCGACGCAAGTGAAGCTGCTGCGATTTCTGAGCGAGCGAACCTTCGAGAGGGTGGGGTCAGGCAAAACGCTGAACGCGGACATCCGCCTGATCGCCGCCACGAACAAGAATCTGGAAGCGATGGTGAAAGAAGGGCGTTTTCGAGAAGATTTGTACTTTCGGCTGCGCGTTGTGGAGATTTGGATGCCTCCGTTGAGGGAGCGGTCCTCAGATATTCCGATGCTGGCGGTGAGTTTTTTGAACGAATTTGCGAAAGAGAACTCCAAGACCATCAGTGCCTTCGAACCTGAGGTGATGCGAGCCCTGACCGAATACGCCTGGCCAGGAAATGTCCGGGAACTGAAAACAGCCATTGAGCACGCCGTGGTCCTGGCTCGTGGCGGGCGCATCGCCCTGCGAGACTTGCCTCCCGCTGTGCAGGGCATGAAAGCCCTCCCGGGAGGGGCTCTCTCGGAGGCAGGCCCCAACGCTCCGCGCGAGACCTCGGGGTCCGGTACTGTGCGAGAGGTGGAAAAGGAGATGATTGTCCAGGCCTTGAAAGACTCGGCGGGGAACCGCTCAGCCTCCGCGCGTAAACTGGGCATGAGCCGCCGCACTCTGCATCGAAAGCTTCACACTTATGGCCTTGGGGATCTCTAGCTGTTTCAACCGCACCAGTCGCGCAACGATATGATGCCGATCCAAGAATGGGTTCATTCCTTGGAGGTGGGCGAAGGGAGGCGGTATGTCAAGCTTGCTGGCACACTCCTGACCCTTCTGTTCTTGCTCGCGGTCTATGACATCCGCGAGTTTAGGAATTTTTCCACGAGCGAGGCGATGGATGTTTCTCAACTGGCGCGCAATCTTTCCGAAGGGAAAGGCTACGTGACCGAGTGCATCCGTCCTCTCAGCCTGTTTTTGGTTCAGCGCGAGAGGGCCGACCGGGACATGAAATTGGGAAGCGCCCATCCCGATCTTGTGAATCCCCCGGTTTACCCCCTCCTTCTGGCTGGTTGGATGAAAATAATGCCCATGGATTATTTCCTGCACCGGGGGAACTCGTTTCGCGTTTATCAACCAGAAATGATCATTGCGTTTCTGAATCAAACACTCTTTTTCGGCGTGCTGCTGCTGACATTTCTCATTGGGCGTTCTTTATTCGACCCCATGGTGGGGCTGATCTCCTGCATCCTCGTGGCATTCACCGAAGTGATGTGGCGGTTTAGTGTTTCAGGGCTTAGCACGATGCTATTGCTGCTGCTTTTCCTGGGGCTTGTGAGCTGTTTCGTGGCGGCCGAAAAACTGGCTGAGAATGAGGAGACTCGGTCGGTTCCATTCGCAGCGGCGGCCCTGGGCATTGGATTGATCTTGGGGATTGGAATGCTCACTCGCTACTCGTTTGGAGTGCTGGCCGTCCCGTCCGTTGCCTACCTCGCCTTGGCTTTTCCGAAACGGCGACTGATGATGTCAGCATTGGCGAGTTTGGTCTTTGTGATCGTTGTGACGCCTTGGCTGGTTCGCAATTTCAACCTGAGCGGCAATCTCTTTGGCACCGCGGGCTACGCCATTTTCGAGGAGACCCAGCGCTTTCCAGACACCCGATTGCAGCGTTCTTTGAATCCTGATTTCAGCCAATTCGGCCCCGAGCAAGTGCTGAAGAAATTCCTGCTCAACGCCTCGGAACTCATCCAGAATGATCTGCCGCGTTTGGGTCAGAACTGGATTTCGGCTTTTTTTCTCGTGGGAATGCTCATTCCGTTCCAAGGGGTGGCTTTAGTGCGTTTGAGATGGTTCAGCATTGGTTGTTTGGCGGTTTTGTTTATTTCCCAGGCGCTGCTTCGGACCCATTTGACTGATGAATCGCCGATTGTGAACGGGGACAATCTGCTTGTGTTGATGTTCCCCTTGGTGGCGATTTTTGGCGTGGCCATGTATGAAACGCTGCTCGAGCAGATCCGGCTCCCGTATCCGGAGGCGCGTCATCTGGTGACAGGAGGGTTGATCCTCGTTTCCTCTCTGCCCCTGCTGTTGACTTTGCTTCCGCCCCGCATCTATCCCGTGGCGTATCCTCCTTATCATCCGCCAGTGATCCAGCAAGCCTCGAGTTGGATGGCTGAGGACGACCTTATGATGAGCGACGTTCCTTGGGCCATCGCCTGGTACGGCAGGAGGCCTTGCGTGTGGACCACGTTGACGGTGGTCCCGGATTTTTACACGATCAATGATCTGACCAAACCTGTGAAAAGCCTCTATCTGACCCAGGTAACCACGGATACCAAACTAAGTTCCGAGGTGCTTTTGGGAGCTGACTTTGCATGGCAGCGTTTTGCCATGGATGCGGTCCTTAGAACCAATCTTCCCACGGGCTTCCCGCTGAAGCATGGGAGGCGCGATTTTCAGGAATCCGGGCAAATCTTTTTGACGGATCGAAACCGTTGGTCTACACGTTCCACTCGATGAATCCACGACATCCAAAAGTAGTTGACAACAAACTGGTTCGATGTGCTGCTGGGGAATTTTCCTATCGCGGTTTTCGACCATTGGCATCGAGGAGATTTCTAATTGACATCATCAGACCTTCCCCTTACAAAGATCGAGAATTTTCGACTAACGTTACTGTCTTCGGGCACTTGTTCTAGAAGGAATTATTAAGCTATGAAAAAAATTATCGCTTCCGCGAGCCTGTTGGGACTTGGGGTAGCCGGCATCCAAGCCGCTCATGCGCCAGGCTTGACTTCAATTGAAACATCGAAGTCGTGGAGCGTCGGGGCTTCATTGAGGGGGTTCTATGATGACAACTACACAACTTCTCCAAGTGCTTTGAGTCGGTCGACCTGGGGGACGGAAATCGAGCCCTCCGTTGGTCTGAACCTGCCATTGGACCAAACCTACATTGGTCTCAGCTACACCTATGGCGCCAAGTTCTATGAGGACTCCAGCGAATGGGATCAGAGCCACCAAGCGCGGCTTAACCTCAGCCATGCTTTCACGCAGCGCGTGAAATTGGATGTGAGCGAGACCTTTATCTCGGCCCAGGAACCGGCGATTTTGGAAGACCGGGGACCCATCACATTCCCGCTGCGTTCCGAGGGAAATAACATTCGCAATACAGCCACCGCGGCGCTCACCACGGAATTGAGCGATGAGTTCAGCACCGTGGTCAGCTACGCCAATTCAATTTGGGATTATGAGCAGGACGCGGACGACATTGCAGATCCAGTGAATAATCCGATGGGATCGGGGAGTCGATCCTCCTTGCTGGATCGAATGGAGCATATGCTGCTGGCCAATTTCCGATGGCAAGTGGCGCCTTCTACGATCACGCTTGTGGGCTATCAATACGGGGTGGTCAACTACACCAGCGACGATGCGTTGGTGCCTGGGCTCAAGTCGGACATTCGCGACAGCCGCTCGCACTACACTTACGCGGGTGTTGATCACTTTTTCAATCAGCAACTGAACGGCTCGTTGAGAGTTGGCGCTCAAGTGACCTCATATCCGAACATTGTCGTGGAGGATAACGTGCTTCCCTACGCGGATGCGTCTTTGAGCTATACCTACACGGCGGGGAGCTATGTGCAGTTGGGTGTTCGCCACGCGTTGAATCAAACGGACGTGGGATTGGTGTTCCTGGGGCTTGGCAGCGTGGATCCGACATTGAACCAGGAAAGCACTACGGTTTACGGGACGTTGAATCATAAGATTACTGCCAAGATCACGGGGACGCTGCTGGGGCAGTACCAAAACTCCACATTCAACGGCGGCGGTCCCGGCGTTGACGGCAGGGCCGATGCTTTGTTCCTCGTGGGCATGACTCTACGCTACCAAATCAACCAATTTCTATCCACCGATGTGGGTTATAGTTTTGATCGCCTAGATTCTGATCTAACGGGCCGCTCATTCTCCAGAAACCGCGTTTTCGCAGGGTTGAAAGCGACGTTCTAATTGGTGACTTTTTGAAATAATCACGGGAGGCTGGGTGACTGGGCCCGGCCTCCCTTTTTTCTCTTTTATGGAAGCCGCGAAACCGCCTTCTAACAGCGCACCGGAATCGAAACTTCACTTTCTCGACTACTGGCGGATTATCAGGATTCGCAAGGCGGTCATTTTAACGGTGTTTCTCCTCGTGGTTATGACCACGACCGCGGTGACGTTGATGCTGAAGCCGTCGTACGCGAGCACTGTGAGGATCGCCGTTGAGAAAGACACGAGCGATATCGCGCTGCTGGGAGGTGCGCAAGCCGCGGCGGCCTACGATCCTTATTTTATTCAGACGGAGTTTGAGCGAATCCAGTCGCGCAGCGTGCTGTATAAAGTGATCGAGGGGCCTACCCCCGAGGAGGCCCTTCCAGGCGGGGAGAGCATGGGTCAGGAGGAAAGTTTGAAGCTAAACGAGCGCTTCGCGAAAGATCTCGAGCTCTCCAAGCCGCTCAAGACCGCCGACTCGTATCAATATTTGTTGAAGTTGATCGACGTGAGGCAGTCCCGGAACACTAGTTTGATTGAGATTCGCGTGTTCAACCACGATCCCAAGTTAGCAGCGGACATAGCGAATCGCATAGCGCTCGTCTACCGTGACAGCCGGCTGAGAACCAGAAAGGAGATGTCGGATCGCGGCATTCTGGCGCTTAGGAAACGTCTTGACGAGCAAACTAAACAAGTAAAAGAGGCTCAAGCCGCGCTGCAACAGGAACGTGAAGAGAAACAAATCAGCGATGCCGTCGCTGAGGGCAGTTCCGCAACCTACACTTTGGAGCCAGCCACCGTCGCGAGATGGGAAGGGGAGGCGAATTCCGCGGAGGCCTCTTACATCGCGAGCAAGACCCTGTTGGAGGAGCTGATTGCGAAGCGGGATAGGAAGCAGATGGCGGCGATCGCCGTGGCTTACAATGACACCCAACTGGCGGTGCTGTTCGAGAAAAAGTTGGAAGCCGAAGTCCAGATGGTTGGATTGCTCCCGGATTTGGGTGATCAGCACCCCACCATCCTGAAAGCCAAAGGAATTTTGGAGGAGATCAACAAGCAGATCGATATGCGCGTTGAGGACGTGATCGCGGGATTGAGTTCGAGGACCAAGGCCTCGGAGGCCACTTGGAAAAACATGGCCAACAAGGTGACTTCCGCCAAGGAGCTTGAAATCAGCGCCGGCAGCAAGTATCGGAAATATTTTCAGATCAAGAGAGAGTTGGAAAGCCTTCAACGCGTGCGAGACGCGCTGGTGCTGCGCATTTTGCAGGAGAGCATCGACAAGGATATCCCCAAGGAATCCATCGTTGAGATCACCGATCCGGCCGAGGTGACGTCCCAGCCGGTGCGGCCCAAAGTGGCGCTCAATATTGCGCTGGGAGTGATAGTAGGCCTCGTTCTCGGAGTGGGTCTAGCTTTCTTCATCGAGTATCTCGACACGAGCATCAAGACCATTGACGACGTTGAGAGGGCGGTCCAGGCGCCTGTTCTCGCGGTCATTCCCCAGAACGTCGGTTCACTTCTGCTCGAGGGGCCTGACAGTCCGCACGCCGAAGCCTATCGAGTGCTGAGAACAAATGCGATTTTCTCTCGGAAGGACGATTCTCTCACCACGCTGACGGTTGTGAGCGGCGGGGCGGGGGAAGGCAAATCGACGACGATTTTCAACCTGGCGATTGTGTTTGCCCAGAATGGGCATCGGGTCTTGATCGTGGATTCCGATTTGCGCCGTCCCAGTCTGCATAAGATTCTCAACGTGAGCAACTCTGTGGGTCTGACGAATTATTTGCTTCGGCAGAATTCGCTCGAGCAGGTGATTCAAACCACGCAGTTGCAGGGCCTCGATTTCCTGCCCAGCGGAAAGCTGCCGAGCAGCTCTATGGGCATTTTGAACTCGGTTCGAATGAAGGAATTCATCAAGGAAGCCAAGACTCGTTACGATTTTGTATTCTTTGATTCACCGCCGATCATGGGTGTCAGCGACGCTTCTATCTTGGCAAGCGAAGTGGATCTGGCATTGCTTGTGGTGCAGTATCGGAAGTATCCCCAAGCGATGACGATTCGCGCGAAGCAAATGGTCGAGAAGGTGGGGGGCCGATTGCTGGGAGTGGTCCTGAACAACATCAATATCTCTCAGGATTCCTACTACTACTACTACAGCGGCTATTACTACGATTACTACTCCAAGCGGGACGAGGACGACGCTGTGAGCAAGAAGAATGGCGACAAGAAAAGGAAAGGCGCCATGGATCGTGGGGATGTCGATATCAAACCGAAGTACTGACTTGCGTGGTCCCGTGAAGATGTATTCTGATATGCCGCGCGCTGGTTGCAAGTTGTTGAGCCCTTCGGACAAGGGCAATATTCACAATCTGTGACGAAATCGGCGGGTTGATCCGTTTCGGGTTGGGATGCTATGTTGAACTTTGTGAAATGGCTGAGAAGCGGCTTATTATTGGCGCTGACCTTGTCTTGGTTGTGTTTGCATACGGGGTGCGGCACTGCCAGGCCGGTGACTGGAACCCCTGAAGGCGCGCCGAACAAATCGAATATGGTCGTTTCTCCCGACATCATCAGCACGGGAGATCACATTGCCATCAATTTTTCGGACATACCCAATCCGTTCAATCACGAGGTGCGGGTGCTGCAGGACGGCAAGATCTCGCTTCCTCTCATCAAGGAAAAGGTGGTTGCCGCGGGTAAAACCGCAGGAAAGCTGCAGGAGGATATCCATTCGCTTTACGTTCCGAAGCTTTACCGCAGGCTGACTGTCACGGTGAAAATAGATTCCCGGTTTTACGCGGTCAGCGGACAGGTCAGAGCGCCAGGTTTGCTGCCCTATGCGGGCGACATGACGGTGCTTCGCGCGATTGCCGCGGCGAGTGACTTCACGGATTTTGCGGACAAGCGAAACGTGGTCCTGACGCGAGCCAACGGAGAGCAATTTACGGTCGATTGCATTCGAGCTCAACGCGATACGAACTTGGACATTCCGGTCTATCCCGGCGACCAGATCATGGTTCCTCGGCGGTTGTTCTGAGGGCAGTCCCGGCGCGCTGAGGCATCCGTTACGCTTGCGTCCTTGAGTTCCAGATTGTGATCCAGTTGCAGATAGTGGGCGGCCGGGGAGCTGGGATGAGTTTAGTGTCAAACCGCCTGCCCGTCCGAGTAGGGAGGGGAGCCGAAAACGAACTCAGATTGGAGGACGACGGCGTTTGGGATTCACACGCATCGATTGATGCCACTCCCAACGGGTTCTTTCGACTGGTGGCTCTCAAGGAGGCCATCGTTTATTTGAACGGCGAACCCGTGAAAGATGAGCGGATAAAGGTTGGTGACATGATTGAACTGGGAAGGGCGCGAATCTGTTTTCAGCTCCCGCCGTCGCGTCCGCGTGGACTCGCATTTCGCGAGTTCATTCTTTGGACAGCAATGCTCCTCCTCATTCTGGGCGAGCTAATCCTCATGTTTTGGCTGGGTTGATCTGTGTCGGCGCCGGGGTGAGACCCGCCTGGAGCCCTGCGCAAAGTGCTTCTGACAGTTTGGCGGCGCAAGCCTTCGAGTTTCTGCCCAAGGCGGCGAGTTTTGGAATTGCGCCGGGATTCTTAAGGAGGCAGATCGAGAACTTCCCCCAATTGATGCGCTTGTTTGCATCCAAGACACTCTCAAAGTCAATAGGCAGAGATTCCTCGGCAGCATCCAGAATGACGCGGATTGTGGCGGATGGAATTCTTCTGGCGGCGCACGCTTCTCGGATGAATTGGGATTCCATTTCCACGGCTTCGCCCGCGCCCGAATTGAAGAGCGATCGTTTCCTCTCACAATCGCTGATGACGGTGTTCGAGCAATGAAAGCGGACTACTCTAACGCCTGCTTTCTCGACGATGGCACTTGGGAATTCCGGATCCCAGCTTCCAACAATGTCTCCACATTTCCGCGCGCGGTCGAGCGCCCCCGCAAATCCTGACGTGATCACCAGGGAAGGCCTGGAGATATCCAGTGCTTGAGAAATGCTTTTGATAGCGTTTTCCCTCCCCATGCCGGTGAGAAGCAGATCAATCGGAGGGAGCAAACCGTCGACGATTTGTTTCTTGAATGGAACAGCTTCATCGGGCACTGCGAAACAGACGAGGACGCGGCCCTGCCGAGAAGGACCGTCTTGGCGCTCCACTTTCATGGGCGAGGGGTGTTGTGCGATCGATTGTTTTTGTGATAGGGCATGGAGAGATCCTGCGTGTCTTGCGCGGCCCGGAGTGCCAGGGACTCGGAACTTGGTGTCATTCAGTAAACCTTAAACCTGAAAACGGCAGTTGCCCCTGTTGAATCTTCGCAAGATCTTGGCGATAAAGTTTCTCCGAATCACACGCCAGATCCATAAAGGATATGCCTCGCTCTTCGTCAAACCATTATCATCCAGCCTTTTGCAAATCTACACAATGTTCGATTGCCATTTTGAGGGTTAACTCTGCGAATCCTGGCAGCAGGAGTAAAGTTGAATTCGGAATCGCAAAGGTGCTTGAAAATCGGCGTTGACGCTATACCTTGCGATCTCGTGCGGTTGGACTTCACCAAGATGAACGGTGCTGGCAATGATTTCGTCCTGGTTGACAACCGGGATGGGAAGGTATGCTTGTCATCTTCACAGATTTCCCTGATTTGCGACCGACAGAGGGGTGTTGGCGCGGACGGGTTGATGCTTCTCACCCCTTGCTCTAGTGGCGCTGCGGATTGGGCTTGGAGATTCTACAACAGTGATGGCAGCGGCGCCGAGATGTGCGGCAACGGCGCTCGCTGTTTCGCGCGGTTTATCCAAAGCTTGACCGGCGTCAGAGACGCGGTTTCTTTCGAAACTGGCGCAGGTGTCATCAGAGCGGCTTTCGCGGGGAGTTCCGTTATAGTGAGTTTGACCTCTCCGACTGAATTAAAACTTTCAGAGACGATCTTGACCTCCTCCGGCCCTCTTCTGGTGCATTCGCTGAACACGGGAGTTCCGCACGCGGTCGTTTTCGTGCCGGACGCCGATCTGGCAATGGTGGGAAAGCTCGGCAGCGAACTCCGCTACCATAGCCATTTCAGTCCCCGTGGAACCAACGTTAATTTTGTGGAGTTGAAAGAGCCGTCGGTAATTCGAGTGCGGACCTACGAAAGGGGCGTCGAAGGGGAGACCTTGGCCTGTGGGACAGGGGTGACCGCATCGGCCTTAATCGCCTCTAGAGTGCATCAATTTCCGTCGCCCGTGAAAGTGAGGGTTCAGAGTGGGGCTGCGCTGGAGGTGGAGTTTGAGTCTCGCGACGGGGAGTTTTCAGATGTCCGCTTGAGCGGGCCGGCGGACTTTACTTTTTCCGGGGTGATCAACGTTTAGTTCGAGCTTTTATCCTTGGTTTTCATGTTCACAGGAACTTACACCGCGATCGTGACACCGTTCCAGGATGGCTTGGTGGATGAAGCCGCGTTGGAACGGTTGATCAAACTACAAGTAAAAGCCGGAGTCGATGGCATCGTGCCCGTCGGGACGACTGGGGAATCGCCGACCCTCGATTTTGACGAGCACATCCGCGTGGTAGAGGTTTCGGTGCGGGCTGCGGCGGGCAAAATAAAAGTTCTGGCCGGCACGGGGGCAAACTCGACTCGCGAGGCGATTGAGCTGACCCAGGCAGCGGAGCGCGCTGGGGCGGATGGATCTCTCCAAGTGGCGCCTTACTACAACAAACCTACGCAAGAAGGTTTGTTCCGACATTTCACCGAGATTGCGGCGTCGAGCCGGTTGCCGATGGTCCTTTACAGCATTCCGGGCCGATGCGGGATCGAGATTAGCGTGGAGACCGTCGTTCGGCTTTCGAAAGCCTGCAAGCGAATTGTTGGCATCAAGGAAGCCGGAGGCAATCCGGATCGTGTGAGTCAGATGCGCCAGGCTCTTGGACCTCGATTCACGATTCTGAGTGGGGACGATTCGCTCACCTTGCCGTTCATGGCGGTTGGGGCGGAGGGCGTGATTAGCGTCGCTTCCAACGTAATACCTCGAGAAACCGCGAGGATGGTGAGTCTCTATTCGTCTGGGAATGTCGGGATGGCACGCAAAATCCACGCGCGATATTATCCTTTGTTCAAAGATCTGTTCGTGGAAAGCAATCCCACCCCGGTCAAGTTCGCCTTGGCCAAACTGGGAATCATTCGCGAGGAATGCCGGCTCCCCCTCGTCCCTGTCTCCGAGAAGAGCCGAGAGCTCTTGAGCGCCACTTTGAAGGCTTGTGGGATCCTTGGAAGGTCAAAATGAAATGAGAAATCTGAGGTGAGGACTGTTGCGAGTCTCTGGAGCAGCGGATTGAAGTCTCGGCGAACCGGTAACGGGTGGAATTCGAAGAAAGGAAGTTAGAGCGCCATGGCAGATGAGGTTAAAATACTAATCAACGGATCCAAGGGCCAGATGGGCCAAGCTTTAGTGGCTTGCGCGTCAAGGTTGCCAAGCGTCCAGCTTGTGGGACAAGTGGATCTGGGGGATGATCTCGGCTCTGTGATTGATGAGTGTGATGTGGTGATCGATTTTAGTTTCCGCAGCGCCACAGCGGGCGTGGCCGAGCTCTGCGCCAATCGAGGAAAGGCTTTGGTCATCGGAACCACGGGGCAAAGCGAGGCGGACAAACAACTCATTCGAGCGTTGGGAGATCGAGTCAGAATTGTATGGGCGTCGAATTATTCCACCGGGGTGAACACGTTGTTCTGGCTGACCCGCAAAGCGGCGGAGATCTTGGGTTTGGGATTCGATTTGGAAATCGTGGAGATGCATCATCGGCTTAAGAAAGACGCTCCCAGCGGCACTGCAACCACGTTAGGCGAGATCCTCGCTGCGGCGCGGGGAAAGCAGCTTCAGGAAGTGGTTCGGCATGGAAGGGAAGGAATCGTTGGAGCCCGTTCGAACGCGGAGATTGGCATGCATGCACTGCGGGGAGGGGATGTTGTTGGGGATCACACCGTCATTTTTGCCGCCAACGGCGAGCGATTGGAACTGACCCACAAAGCGTCCAGCCGCGACACATTCGCCAATGGAGCATTGCGGGCGGCTTGCTGGGTCGTGCGCCAGCCTTCGGGTGTTTATTCGATGCAGGAAGTGTTGGGGTTGGCGTGACCCAACCTGTGGTCATCGCGGTAGGCTCTAATTTAGGGGATTCTCGTGGAGCGGTTTTGGAGGCCATCGCCTTGTTGCGGAGCAGGGCTGCGGGCGATTGGAGATCCTCCCCTTTGTACAAAACGGCTCCGGTGGACTGTCCTCCCGGCTCGGCTTGCTTCATCAATGCGGTCGTCTCTTTCACGCCAAGAGCGGATGACTCGCCTCTTGCTTTGTTGGAATGGATGCTGGATGTGGAAAGGGGAAAGGGCCGGCTTCCGAAGCGGATGACGAACGAGGCTAGAGTGCTCGATTTAGATCTTATTGCTTATGGAGATCGCGTGATGCGGACCTCGAAACTGACCTTGCCGCATCCTCGGGCCCGGCTCCGAAGATTTGTGTTGGAGCCACTGGCTGAGATCATGCCGTGGTTTGTGTTTCCCGGCGACGCGGCCACTGTCGTTCAACTGCTTCACAATTTGTCGGGGACTGGAACCGTGGAGCGTCTTACCGACAGCTGAATGAATATGAAAGCGCTGCCTTTCGAACCTTTGCCAATTGGACCCAAGCGCCGTTTCTTGCCGGAGAACCTGGATTTGGGAGACTGGGCTTCCGTCGCGTCCCAATTTGACCGACTTGAAGCGGGCGCCGGGAAGTGCGCCGAAACTCGGGAGTTTGAACAATGGCTTTTGGATTGGAGTGAGTTGAGTGCCGCGTTGGAGGAGGAAGGTTCCAAGCGCTACATCGCCATGACGTGCGACACGGATGACGAGGATGCGGAAAAGGCTTATTTGCGGTTCGTCGAAGAGATCGAGCCACTGATCAAACCACGGCAGTTCCACATGGCGCAAATCTTTGTCGGACATCCATTGCGCCAGGCGTTGTGTCAGGAGCGGTACTATGTTTTCGATCGGTTGACCTCGCTGCAGATGTCGTTGTTCCGAGTGGAAAACGTGGCTCTGGAGACTGAGGAAGCCAGCGTGGGCCAGAAGTACCAGAAGCTTTGCGGTGGTTTGACTGTCACGTTTCGGGGGGAAGAACTCACACTTGCCCAGATGGGGCGTTTTCTCGAAGAGCCGGATCGCGGGCTGCGGGAGTCAGCCTGGCGCCTGGTTTCCGAACGCAGGTTACAAGAGAAGGAGCAGTTCGAAGCCCAGTTCGATCAACTGCTCAGACTTCGACATCAGATCGCCCTCAATGCCGGTTTCGCCAATTATAGGGATTACGCCTTTCGAATGAGAGGAAGATTCGATTATGGCCCGGGAGAATGCTTCCGATTCCACGATGCCATCGAGCAGGAGATCGTGCCGGTGCTTCGAGAACTTCAAAGAATCCGGCAATCAAAGCTGCAACTGCCCAGCCTGCGCCCTTGGGATCTTTCCGTGGATCCTGAGAATCAAACCCCTCTCCGGCCGTTCGAGCAAGCTTCGGAATTGGTGGAAAAAGCTCAACGGATTTTTGACTCGTTGGATTCGGATTTTTCCCGGGACTTCAAGAAAATGAGGGACTTTCGGCTGCTAGATCTTGAGAACAAGAAAGGAAAAGCCCCGGGAGGTTATCAATCATGTCTGGCCGAATCCAGGTTGCCGTTTGTCTTCATGAATGCGGTGGGGATTCAGCGAGATGTTGAGACGCTTCTCCATGAGGCGGGGCATGCGTTTCACTCTCTCAGCTGCCGGGACGAGGAGTTGCTGGCTTACCGTGGCGCTCCGATCGAGTTTTGCGAGGTGGCGTCGATGAGCATGGAACTTTTTGGGGGAGAGTTTCTCGGTGCGTACTATTCCGATTCCGACGCTTGCCGTGCGCGCCGCGACCATTTGGAGGGTGTCGTCGAAGTGTTTCCTTGGATTGCGACGGTGGATGCTTTTCAACATTGGTTGTACACCCATCCGGATCATTCTAGATCGGAAAGAGAGGCCGCTTGGTCCCAGCTCATGAAGCGGTTTCAAGGCGATGTGGACTGGACGGGTTTGGAGGGGATTCGAGACAGCCTCTGGCATCGTCAGCTGCACATTTTCTTGTATCCATTTTACTACGTCGAGTATGGGATCGCCCAGCTTGGCGCCCTCCAGGTGTGGCTCCGATCCAAAACCGACAGGGCCGAAGCCTTGGCGCGTTACAAGGCCGCTTTGAAACTGGGCGGCAGCCGGCCTTTGCCCGAGTTGTTTGCCACCGCGGGATGCAGGTTTGATTTTTCTGGTGAAACCGTCCGTCCCATAGCCGGCCTGCTCCGTGAAGAGTTAAACATTAATACGGCAGTTGCCCCTGGCGATAAAGTTTTGACGAAGCACTCACCAGCTCCATAACGGATAGGGCTCGCTCTTCGTCAAACCTTTCTCATTCAGGCTTTTGCAAATCTGCACCAAGTTCTACGGCCGTTTTGAGGTTAATTGCGCCGAAGCATGGCGGAAGCCAATGACCTGCGGAATCCTTCGCGGTTTTTGGCATCGTGGAATTCGACGGGATTGAAATCATCCGTCAAGACGCGGCCATTCTTAGGATCCGTCGTTCCAATGTTTTCCCAAGCCCGTCGAGCCTCATTCTGGATGGAAGCTGGCAGGCCCGCGAAATTCGGCTGGTGATGAACGACGAGAGGCGACGCAGACGCGACAAAGAACACGTTGCCGTGTCCGGAGTGGTGTATTCGGACATCGGAGAATTGAGTTTTTAAAGTTTGGTCCAGCGAGGCGAGGAAGAAGTCTTCCCCGGGGGTGAAGCTTCCAAAACAGTTGATGACCAGGACGCCTTCCTTTTTGAGACTTTGGCGCATAGAGCCGAAGGCTTCGGCGGTCAGCAGATGGGAAGGCGAGGAGTCTCCCAGGAAAGCGTCCAGGACGACGGCGTCGTAATGGCGCCTGTTATGGTTCAAGAATTGCCGCCCATCCGCCACATGCACGGTGAGTTCCGATGGACGAAAATTGAAATAATCCTTCGCTAGAGGAATGACTTCCGGGTTGATTTCCACGACGTCCACTTTCACGCCGGCGTCGACGAGTTTCATGGGGACGATTCCAATCCCCACGCCGATGCAGAGGACCTCTTGCAGTTTTGGGGAATAGGTTTGGGACAGGAGCTGCAGCATGTGAGTGAAAAGGGACACGCTTTCCTTGGTGGCGGGATCGTAGCTGTTTTGAATCAGGAAATCGTTCATGTAATATCGAATCCCCCCGGACACTTCCACAACATGCATGCTTCCGAAGTCGGAGTTTTTTCTCGCGAGAATTTTGGAGTTGGGGTAGGTGGCGACGTGATCAATGCGAACACCGACGGCTCCGACGGCGGCGGTCGCCACCATCAAGGCCGTTGCGCCCGGGGCGCGGCCGCGCGACCACGCGAGGAAATAGACCAGCGAAAGGGCGGCGAGAAATAAGCTCGTGCAGAACATGGTGGTGGAGTTTGGGGCTAGCGGAAGCAGGACGTAACCGATGAGCATCGTGCCGATCATGCTCCCCACGGTGCTGATCGCGCTGAGCCTCCCTACGGCGCCTCCAACGTTGCCCGGCGACAAGAGCAGCACGCGCACAAAGAATGGGCCCACCATGGCCAGTATTCCCAGCGGGATAAAAAACAAAACACTGGCGGCCACCAGAGTTCCCGCGGCCAGATTGAATGCCAGAAAGCGCTTGGAGAGGGGCTCGAGGAGAGTGATCATCGCGGCCAGATAGACTGCGGCAACCAATATCAACCCGTAAATGCGATGGAGGGCTGGAGAACGGTCCACGAGAGCGCCTCCGGCGTAATAACCTGCCGCGAGGGAAGCCAAGGTGACGGCGATTTGGGCTGTCCACACGAAATGCGAGGCGCCGAAATAAGGTGTCAGCATTTTCGCCCCGAGGATTTCGACAATCATGATCGCCGCGCCGGTGCAAGCCGCCGTAAAATAAAGATATCGCCTGAGACCCTGCGACATGGCGATCGGGGAAACGTTGTCTGGTTGCTTTTTCACGCGGAGTTTCTACTTTCGTTTCCTCATTTCACGCAAGCGCCAAAGCTTTAGCGTTTTTGACCAAACCCGCGATGAAGTACTGGAATGTTCTGAACATCGGCATCCAAAACACCCTGGTTTACAGGGTGAATTTTCTGGTGCGCGCGTGTTTTGGTCTCATTCCCCTGAGCGCCACGCTCTTCCTCTGGGAAGCCATTTATCGATCCAAGGAGGCGGGCGGGGCTGTCTCTGGGTATTTGTTGAGCCAGATGGTGTCTTATTATTTGATCGTGACCATTGTGGACGGACTGACGGCGGTGACCGAGGACGATTGGCAGATAGCCGCCGACATCAAGGACGGCAACATCAGCCAATTCTTGATCAAACCGATCGATTATATGGCTTACAGGCTGACCTTATTCTTCGGCGGCCGTCTGGTTTACATGATCGCGGCTCTGGGGCCAATCGCCATTTTCATATACATCAAGCGCGCTCATTTTGTTCTTCCGGAGGACCTGATGACGGTTGCGGCCTTCGGTTTGTCGACCGTCATGGCTGGCCTGCTGCAGTTTTTCATCTCCTACACAATGGCACTTCTCGCATTTTGGGTCGCCGAGGTGTCCACGTTTATTTTTATACTCTTTGCCTTCGAATATATTGCGGGAGGCCATTTGTTCCCCATCGATATACTGCCCTCATCCGTCGTGACCGTGTTGAAGTTTTCTCCATTTCCGTATGAGCTTTTTTTCCCGGTGAGCGTTTACCTGGGCCGCGCCAAAGGCCCCGAGCTGGCGATGGGATTGGCCATGCAGGCGGCTTGGGTGGGGATCGCCTATTTGGCGGCCGGATTTGTGTGGCGACGCGGGATCAGGCGCTACACGGCTTCTGGGGGATAAGCCGGGTTGTTGAACCGTGGACTTTAAGCGATGAACACGAACTTTTCCCATGACTCCGGCCCCCGGGTTGCGCGAACTCCGGCTGTCGTTGGCCGCTCGCTGGCGCGTTATGCGCGCATCTACGCCGCATTGTGGAAGAACTCGATCATTCGTGAAATGGGGTTCAAGGCCAATTTCGCGATGTGGATCGTGGTGGAAATGATTTGGTTTGTGCTGCAACTCAGTTTCATCCACGTGCTGTATCTTCAGACTGACGAAATCGCGTCGTGGACGAAATGGGAGGTCGTCTTGCTGATGGGAGTGAGCCATTTCATCCAGCAACTATTCGCCGCGATTTTCTTGAACAATTGCACTCAGCTTTCGGAGCATGTTCGAACGGGGCGCATGGACTTCATCCTGTTGCTGCCCGCCAGCACGCGGTTTCTGCTCTCGTTGCGGCAGGTGGATCTCGGGAGCTTTGTGAACGCGGGAAGCGCGTTGGCGGTGATGGGCTACGCGGGTTGGCAACTTCAATTACGCCCTTCCGCGGGGCAATGCGCGCTGTTCCTTTTTCTTTGCGGCATCGGCGTCATGATCCACTACTCGCTCATGTTCATGATGGCGAGCATCAGTTTTTGGACCGTGCGAGCGCAGGGCATCATTTGGGGCTATTACAACTTATTCAATATCGCGCGGCTTCCGGACGAAATATTTCATGGAGCCTACCGCAGAGTTTTCACGTTCGTGCTCCCGATGCTGCTGGTTTCCAATGTGCCAGCCAGGGTTCTTGCGAGCAAGCTGGCGACTCTCGAGAGCGTGTTGTTGCTCGTGGCAATGTGTTGCGCGTGTTTTGTCATTTCCCAGGGCGTCTGGAGGTTCTCGCTGAGGCGTTACACGAGCGCCAGCAGTTGATCCTCCGCGACCCCCCTTCGCCGCCTCAGGAAACCCAGCGGGGCTGGAACACTGGACCGAGCCCGTGCTTGGCGAGGAGCTCCATGAACTTTGCTATCCCGCGCTGCTCGTCCGCGCCGATATGGTAGTGAATGTGCCATCCGAGATAGTCCTGGCGGAAAGTGGCGTCGAACTCAGTCCTTGACTCGATGATCTGCTCGAGGGTCTCCAATCCGAAATCCTTGGCCTCGATCAGCTGTCGCTTCAACGCCGTGTTCTCAACGCCCCTTTTAAGAGCCCAGACGGCATAGACAAACGGGAGCCGGGTCCATTCGTACCAGGCGGCTCCCAGATCCCAAATCTGATGCGTCCGCTGCTCCAGGAGGAATTGAATGGCTGGATCCCCGATCAAGAGCACCGCTTCTGGAATAACCGCCGAATCGCCCGGATCAAAGGGCTTGTAAACAGGGGTCAGTCCTCGCTCTGCGAGAAGCACTTTAAGGAGGCAAACGCTCGTCAGCGAAGCCGTGTCACAGAACACGGTCTCTAATTCCTCCAAGGGGCGCTGATGAGCCAAGAACACGCTCTTCACTTCGCCCAGGGAGGCCACTCCAATCCCGTTTAGCACATCATAACGATCCTTGAGGAGAACCTCCACGATGCTGATCAACGCGGCGTCGACTTCGTTTGCATCGAGCATGCGGGCCAGCCTGGAAGGCGGAGCAATCCTCAAGTCATCCTCAAGTCCGCGTGTCAGCGGGATGGCGTTGAGATAGGGCACCGAGCCAATCTTGAACCGAGTGGGCGCCTCGGTCAGAAGGCTCTCTCTTTGTTGTTGGACGGCCCTTTTCTCTCGGTTGAACTTGACCGCCAATTCCTCGGCCGATTCGGCGGGAGCGAGCTTTAACTTGGGCAATGGATCATCTGAACTCGTGGACATACCTCAATTCTGATGGGCAATAATTTATGACGTCGCTTTTAGAATGACAACGACTCATGAATTCGAAGCGCCTCGTAGAAAGTATCTCGTTGGACCGGAATTCTTCCGGCTTCGACGATGGCTTTGATCATTTCCGATTCCGTTTGCAATTGGGGGGAAGTCGAGCCCGCCATATGGAAGATATGTTCCTCAAGGATCGTTCCGTGGAGGTCGTCCGCGCCGTAGTGGAGGGCGACTTGGGCGAGCCGTGTGCCTAACCCAATCCAGTAGGCGGTGAGATGATCGAAGTTGTCGAGAAAGATGCGGCTGATAGCGAGTGTTCGCAGGGAATCAAATCCGGTTGGACCGTGGTGGATTGGGATCGAGTTATTGCCCGGCTGATAAGCTAACGGAATGAAACCCGTAAAGCCTCCCGTTTCATCCTGCAATGACCGAAGCTGGCTTAAGTGGTCCACTCTATCCTCGAGAGATTCGACATGCCCATAAAGCATCGTGCATGTGCTTCGACCTCCCATGAGATGCCATTGCCTATGGACATCCAAGTATTCAGAAGCGGATTCTTTCCCTTTCGCGATTTGGGATCGAACTTCGTTCTTGAAGATTTCCGCGCCCCCTCCTGTCAACGAGTCTAGTCCGGCCTCCTTGAAGAGTTGAAGGGTCTCGCGCACAGACTTTCGCGCGAGCCAGGCGATGTGCAATATTTCGATCGCGGTGAAGCATTTTAAGTGAAGCGCGGGGGAGAGCGACCTCAGTGCAGTCAACATTTCTAGGTAATGTCCAAAGGGAAGATTCGGGTGGAGGCCGCCGACGATATGCAGTTCGGTGATCCCGAACTTCAACGCTTCCCGCGCCTTGTCCACGATTTCGGGGATGCTGAGCTGGAACCCGTCCGCGTTTCGTTTTTTGCGGGCGAAGGCGCAAAACTGGCAGCTCAGGATGCAGTAGTTTGAATAGTTGATGTATCGGTTCAGAATATAGCTCGCGCGGAGCCCATTCTTCCGTTGATTAGCAAAATCGGCGATGGCTCCGATCGCATTCAAGTTTATCGACTCGAACAGTTTGCGCGCGTCGGATTCGGTGATCCGTTGACCCGCCGCCACCTTGTCGAACAGGTCCTCCAGGCCGCTGCCCTCCACCGCTTTACTTAGAAGAATTTGAATCGAACCCATGGAAAAATAACTTCGGTCGCCGTGGCCACAAGAAAAACGATGCTGACCAGGACATTGAGCCTGAAAAAAGCAATGTTTACCCAATTCAGGCTGCGCCTTCTGGCCAGCCAATGCTCCATCAAAAAGCACACGAGAATTATCAAAAGGCCGACAAAATAGGCGATGCGAAAACGGCAAATCACACCGAAGAGGCCCAAGATGCCCCAGGTGATGAGGTGGGAAAGAAAAGCGGCTTTCAGCGCGTTCTTGGGCCCCCAGGCGACGACCAAAGATTTCAGCCCTTGTTTCTTGTCAAATTCGTAATCTTGGAGGGAATAAATGATATCGAATCCGATCAGCCAGAACACGACCGCCGATGCGAGAATCAGAGGGATCAGAATGCTCTCCCTGATAGGAAACCATGCTATCTGCCCGCGCACCGCAAGCCAGGCTCCCAAAGGCGACAGGGCAAGAGCCAAGCCGAGCCAGACATGGGTATAGTCAGTAAACCGTTTGGTGACGGAGTAAAAGCACACCATGAATAGCGCCACTGGCGACAAGTAGAAGCACAAGGGATTCAAGAGCCACGCGGCCAGGACCAATAGCAGCCCGCCTGACAAGCAAACCGTCCAAGCTGTGGTCAATGATATGATGGAGGCTGGCAAGTGGCGGTCCGAGGTTCTGGGGTTCAGGGCATCGAATTTTCGATCGACAATTCGGTTGAAAGCCATGGCGCAAGTTCTTGCGCCGGTCATGGCTAAAAGGATTAGAAGAAAAGTCCTCCAGCCTGGCCACCCTCGATTGTCCCTCGCGGCCAGGAGCATTGAAGCCAGTGCGAACGGGAGGGCGAACAGGGTGTGGGATAACTTCACGAACCCGGCATAGTTCCTAAGCCATGCAGCCAGCGCCGAACTCATCTTAATCCTTTTCCTCCTGCCAGCGGGCCACGAGCCGATGAGGGGCTCCGAGGTGATCGAGCACCCGGGCCACCACTGTATCCGCCACTTCGGCCACCGTTTGGGGACGTGTGTAAAAGGAGGGATTGGCGGGCACAAGGATGGCTCCCGCGAGCAATAGCAACTCGAAATTCTTCACGTGTATCAAACTCAACGGTGTTTCTCGAGGGACGAGGATAAGCTTTCTCTTCTCTTTCAGCATCACGTCGGCTGCCCGCAGCAAGGCATCCGAACTCAGCCCATGCGCCACTCGTCCCAAGGTTCCCATGCTGCAAGGGATGATCACCATCGCATCAAAAGCGTTCGAACCGCTGACGAACGGCGCGTTCATGCTCTTCAACGAGTGGGAACTGACCCCCTCGGGAACGCGCAACGATCCCGGCAGTTCTTCCCGGATCACCAGGGCCGCGTATTGGCTTTGGATCAGATGGATCTCATGCGTCCGCGCGTCAAGATTGTCCAACAATCGTTGGGCATAAATCGATCCACTCGCTCCAGTGATGGCCACCAAGATCCGCATAACGGCTCGTATGGACAGCAAAGTGGAGGAAGTTTGGCCGCCGCGCAATAGCGTCCTGTGGAAAGTCAACGAGCGAACGCCGCCTACTGGATGCGTGGTTCCCTTCCGGACGGATTGTTTCTTTCGCGAAACGCGCCCGCTCGATTTTTTTTTGGTGCGGAGAGAGCCGTTCATTCTCTTCTAGCTTGTGTGTCCCGCAAACCTCCACACAATCGGTGTGTGCCCGCGATGTTTGACAAATTTTCTTTTTCGATCTTGCCCAGAAGTCTCGCTTGCCTGCTGCTGGTTTTGGTCAGTGCCTGTCAGCCTTCTCCTCGATCAGGCCTTAATCACCCCACTCCCCTGGCTGCATCATCACGCGAGATGAGCGGCACGAATCCAAGCGCCGTGGATTCATCCCGCCCCCTTGCCGAGAAAGTCGTGCATGGGGAGATCGGTCCTGATTTCACGAGCGCTTCCAACGCTAAGATGGCCGTCAGTCCCTCCACTAATTCTTGGCTCGGCATCAGCGCTTGGTGCGCCACCAACGGCTTTCCTGGGGCCGGTCTCGTTCTATTCCAGGGCCGGCACTTGCTTCAAACCGGGCGAACAGTCCTGGACCTGGTCCCGGGTTCTCCGCTCGCGAAATGGCGTGGAGTCAATTGCTGGCTTGCCTACCCCCTCCGATTTGCCTCGTCCGGAGAATTGATAGCCAATGCCTTAGACATTGAAAAAACGATCAAGCCGCTCTTAAGCGTTTCGTCGTTGGCGGCGACCACCAGTTCTAACGATGTGATCGTGATCGACCCGGGGCATGGGGGACGGAACGTCGGCGCGCAGAGTGTTGTCGATGGGCGGTTTGAAAAGGAATTGACCCTGGATTTGGGGTTGCGACTCGGGCGGTTGCTCGGTAACCGAGGCTGGACAGTCGCCATGACCAGAACCAATGACATGGAGCTCAGTGTTGCCGAACGCGTGGCCATTGCGGATTCTCTTGGCGCCAAGTTATTTCTGAGCCTTCATTTTAATTCCGAAGAATCCCACCGCCAATCCGGCATCGAAACCTACTGCATGCCTCCTGTCGGCATGCATTCTCATCTGGTTCGAGACCTCAGCGACAAGCCTCATGCTGCCTTTCCCAATAATTCGTTCGACGACGAGAATCTTCGATTTTCGATCTGCATCCATCGCGCCATCGTGAACGCGTCGGGGCGGCTCGATCGAGGTTTGCGCCGGGCCCGGTATCCCGGAGTGCTCAGGCTGCAAAATCGACCCGCGGTTTTGGTGGAGGCAGGGTATCTGTCGAACCGCGAGGAGGCGCTTCTTATCGGTCAGCAGACCTACCGCCAGCGTCTCGCGGAAGCCATGGCTTCAGCGTTGGACGAGATTCGTTCTGCACCAAGAGATTGAGCTCTCATGTCTCCACCTGACGACATTCATTCATCAAGTCCGCAATCCTTCCTTGTGACAGGAGGAGCCGGTTTTATTGGCTCACATTTGGTGGAGCGGTTGATTTCGGAGGGGCATCGTGTGACTGTCATTGACGATTGCTCGACTGGCACCTTCGAAAATCTGTGTTCGCTTCAGCACAATGACCGATTGACATCACATTCCTGCAAGGTTTCGGAATGCCGCGAGCTTGAGGATATTGTTCAACGCGCGGACTTTATTTTTCATCTCGCCGCGGCGGTGGGAGTTGAGTTGGTTGTGAACTCACCGATTCGGACCATCCAAACGAATTTGCGGGAGACGGAAGTGTTGCTCCAGGCGGCGAGCCATCATGGAACTCCGGTGCTCATCGCGTCCACTTCCGAAGTTTACGGAAAGAGTTTGAAGCCTGTTTTTGTAGAGACGGACGACCTTCTGATAGGCCCGCCGACGTTCAGTCGATGGAGCTATGCGTGTTCGAAATTGATGGATGAGTTTCTCGCGATGTCTTTTTTCAAGGAGAGAGCACTTCCCATCATCATTGCCAGGCTTTTTAACACCGTCGGACCCAAGCAAACCGGCCGTTATGGGATGGTTCTGCCGAGGTTTATTGAAGCGGCGAAGCGGGATGAGCCGCTTCGAGTTTACGGTGACGGGAATCAAAGCCGGTGCTTTTCCTACGTGAAAGACACCGTTCATGCCCTGCTGCGTTTGGCTTCTTGCCAACGAGCCCGTGGCGAAGTGTTTAACGTCGGCTCCACCAATGAGATTCAGATCTCAGAACTGGCGCGCGTCGTCATAGAAGTTCTTGGTTCCAAGTCCCAGATCCAAATGGTGCCCTACGCCGAGGCGTATTCGCCGGGTTTCGAAGATATGCATCGACGAAAGCCAAGCGTGGAGAAGCTCTTTGATTTCACGGGTTTCAGGCCGTCGACTCCTTTGCGAGATATCATTCAACAGGCGGCGGATTGATTGTGAAGCCGCGGTACAGCGGCCGATCGTTCTCTAACTCATCTTCATTCCAGCCATCGTCCCGAACCTAAGACATGAAAAAAAAGGGCACCCTTTCGGGTGCCCTTTTTTCAATTAATTGAGGGATAAACTTAGTTCAGAGTATCGCCGGGCAGGGAGATCTTGTTGTTCAGATCGTCCGAGCTGCGGAAGGCATCGCGGAGACGTGAGCCATTGAATCCTTGGACACTGCCATCAGCCATGACGGCATTTCCTTGGGTTTGGTGGATGTTCTTATCCCAGCCCGCGTTTCCATCGGTGGCGCCGACAATGTTCGTCTTGAACAAGATGATCTGGTTCTTCGTGGTGTCTTTGCGGGTCAAGTTGTTGGTGATATTGCGGTCACCGGAGAGCAGCATTTGAGGCCTGGTCTCATCTGTTTCCAAGCCCACGAAGTAGCTGATGTTGAAGTTGTTGTAGAAACCGTCTTTTTGTGCCACCACAGTTGAAAAGTTGCGCGCTTCTTTGCGGCCAATGCTATCGCTTGGGCACAGGACAATCTTGGGCGTGCTCAATTCATTCGATAGGGCCAGAAAGTGACCATAAGTTCCAAGATCCTTGGTTCCCGTGGCGGTGGCAGTCGGGACGAATTCCGCGGAGCCTCCCTGGTTCGTGGAAATGCTCATCGGGAATTGATCGTTGTTGTCAGTGGCAAAGATGCGGAACGATAGGCCGACGTTTTTGAGGTTGTTGACGCATTTGATCTTCTGCGCCTTGGCTTTGGCTTTGGCCAAAGCGGGGAGCAACATACCGGCCAGAATAGCGATGATCGCGATCACGACCAACAGCTCAATGAGCGTGAACGCTCCGACTTTGTATTTCCGAAATTGGTTCATAATTGTTGTGCTTAATTTTGTTGGGTTAACGGTTCGCGAACTCTAAACAATCGGCTTCGAGTGTCAACGAATTTTCTCCTTCTAAGCTCAGCAGTCTTGGTGCCAACGGGAAATTGCCCGTGAAATGGCCATTCCCCGTGGATATAAAATGCAGTCGACGCGCCATTCTCACGCATCTGGCGTGAAAACCACGCCAGTTTTTCGAGGGCTTTTTTTGGGGAAGCTGAACGCGCAGCAGTGGTGGATGCATTGCCGATTTCCCACCCGCCTTGAAGCGCGATAACTCTGTACTGGCGGCTAAGAGTCATTGCAGCGACAGAAAATGGCGCGACGAAAAATGTTCGGCTCTCGAGGACGAGGCGGAGCGTCAACAGGCGGGCATTTCGTCATCGAGCGGGGTCCTGCACCGCGCTTTGGAGGCCGAGGGTCTTTCGGAGCCCATTGCCGCAAGGCGTGTCGCGGAGCGGGGCGATGGGTGACGGAGGAATGCCGGATTATTGAATTGGGCGCTTGCGTCCGCGATGTGGTTTGTTAGCCTGACCCGGTCTTCGCATGGCGATGCAGTTGGTGTGCCCGCGTGGCGGAATTGGCAGACGCGCTAGATTCAGGTTCTAGTGAGTAACATCGTACAGGTTCAAGTCCTGTCGCGGGCACCACAACGAATCGAATGGCGAACTGGTTGAGGTGGTTTCGGGCTGGCCTTGCACTCACGGATTGATTCTTGGAATCGCGCGGCAACGCCACTCTCAGGAGCCAGGAAGTTTTGGGCATTCGAGTCACGGTCGCGATTATTGCAGCTTTTCATCTATTCACGTTTCTGAAGCCATGGGAACTGTCATCCGGAAATTAACTGCCCCAGACGCCAGCAAGTGGATTGATTTGTTGAGGGTTAACTTGGGCGATGAGTATGCTGAGAAGGCGCTTTCCGACCCCAAGTGGGCGGAGAATGAACTGGTCGGAAATATGGGCGAGGACACGTGGGGCGCGGATGTGAACGGGCAAATTCAAGGAAGCGTCTCTTTTCTTCCTGGCCATGTCGGCAATCAGAACCCCATAGCCAACTTGGGGCGCAACTTGTTTCTCCCTGAAAGCTTTCGCAACGGAGCCGCCGAGGCGCTTTACAGAAAGGTCCATGAGGAAGTCGCGGGTCGCGGGCTGTTCACGGTGGTGCGGGTCTTGGCCTCGGACAACGCCCAGCAGATTTTGCTGGAGAAAATGGGCTATATTTGCGCTGGCTTCCAGCCATTCAAACACATGCTTCGTTCGCGCGAAGGCTGCCTGTTTTACTTGAATTTTGGAGGGAGCGACATCATCAGCCGCCAGCCCGTTTCTGAATCCCTTCCCCAGGTGAGCGAACTCGCGGCGGCCGTCCTGGGCCACCTGCAGTTCGCGGTTCCCGCTCTCGTGAGGGACGGCGCGACGGGGTATCCTCTAAAAACCGAGATTCAATTTCACGCGGCCACTTCGGATGACTTCGATTTGTGGAAAATGCAGGCTGAAACCTCCAATCCTCCGGTGGAGATTTCGGGGGGCTTCAACCTTGGGCAAGGCTTTCTTCGCAGTCAGGGTGGCTCCCCCGTTCAAGCGTTCTTGGGGCAGCGGGAGAACCAGGTTGTGGCGGGCATCTCTTATTGCTTCGACGAACGAGACCGCTGCGTGCGGATTGTTGATTCCTTTGCCTTGGATGACGTGTCGCTCGGGGCGATGCTCCAGCACGCGATGAAGGCCGCGCACGAGCAAATGAGCGCGGTGTATGTGGAAGTGGATATCCTCATGTCGGCGCCGCGGCTTTTGAAAAGCGCGGAGCAATTGGGATTTGTTCCGGTGGCTTATCTTCCAGCGTTTTATAGCAAGGCGAATGCTCACGTGGACGTCGTGAAGATGGTCAAGTTGAACTTGCTTTACTCCGCGGAGAAGCACGAGGCCACGGCTCACGCCAAGACCATTCTGCGCATCGTTGATCAGAACTTCAACGATCAGAAGATCGGGTTGGCCATCATCAATCTGCTGCGAGGGTTGCCTGTTTTTGAAGGGCTTGGGGACGGGGAACTCAGGAAGATTGCCCGGCTTTTCACTCAAAAGCTATACCGCCCGGGGGACCGCATTTTCAGCCGCGGAGACGTGGGCAACGAGGCTTATGTGGTGATGCGCGGCCAAGTGGATATTGTTCTCGAAGATTTGGGCAAGCCGCTGGCCTCCGTGGGCAACGGCCAAATTTTTGGCGAGCAAGCGTTTTTGGATGGTGCTCCGCGGGGCGCCCATGCCGTCGCGGGCCAGGCCAGCATTCTCCTGGTCATCCAAAGATCGGCATTCCACAACCTCGTCCATCACGAGCCGCATTTAGGCATGGTCGTGATGCGGAACATCGCAATGGAATTGTCCACCCGTCTCCGCAGGGCGAATCAAACGGTGAAGAAATAAGCCGCAGAGGCCAGAACGAGTCACCAGTTGACCTGCGCGGTCAGCAGCGCTCCGAACCTGTTCTTGTAGAAAATCTGTTTGTTGGCCGCTCCAAATTCATGCACGAGTTTGGTGATTTTCACGTCAAAGCAACAGTACTCGGCCAATTCCAGCATCCGGCCCTCTTTCCACCACTTGATGGCTTGCAATCCCTCCGACGTTTTCTCGACTCCTAGTGTGGCCGCCGCGATGGAATCCAACGACAACCGATGCTGGAGCTTTCCTTGCAAATCCACGAGCATATCGAGGCTGGGCACTTGGGAAAAGTCAAAGACCGTGTAGCCGTGGAGGACTTCGTAATCGAAGCGTAACTGATTGAACCCGATGATCAGGTCGGCGCGGGTCAGTTCCTGGATGAGTTCGTCGATTCGATCCTCTGTGAAAATGCGATAGCCGCCGCGAGCGGTGCTGTAGGTGACTCCGACGCTCATCCGCATGTCGCGGATTTTGTTCCAACCACCAACCTCCTCGGCTGACTTTTGAGTTTCGAGATCGAAGTAGACGACATTCCTCATGGTTCCGAGCGACCTTAGATGGGGGCCGGTTTGGGTGCAAAGAAAAAGGCGGTTTCGTCGGGAATACGCTTTCCAATGCGGGGAGCTTGCATCAGATTCGCTGCGGATTTTGGCTCGGCTGCCCGGCCCGGGGAAGGGTTGAATGCAAGGCCTCGGGAGGCGGTCCGAGCTCCGGATCGAGTCGGCCGCCGGCTTCGCAAGAACATCGAGTGAAGTGGCGGGCGAGGGGCTTGATAGATGCCTGACAGAACTAAGAATATGAGCGCTGGCGATCCTCCCGCTCGGGTGCCCGAAAGTGAACCCGCGCGGTTGAAGATATATCTGCTGCCGAATCTGATGACCGCGGGCAACCTCTTTTGCGGTTTCCTCGCGTTGACGAAGATTGTGGAAGCGGACATCAGGGCGGTCGATTTCACGTCCTCCATTCGGCACGCGCTTTTTTACATACTTCTGGCCTGCATTTTCGACCTTCTCGATGGCCGCGTGGCCAGGATGGGGGGCTTTGAATCCCCATTTGGGCGGGAGTTTGATTCGTTGGCGGATATTGTGAGCTTTGGAGTCGCTCCAGCGTTCCTAGTGCATCGGATCGTGCTGCGCGATGTGTTCACCCTTCACCCCCAGCTAGGTTGGTTCATCGCCTCGATCTTCCTCATCTGCGGGGCTTTCCGCCTGGCTCGATTCAACTGTCTTGCCGCTCAGCAAGGGGGGGGATCCAGCAACGAGTTCCTGGGATTTCCAATCCCCGCCGCCGCGGGGTTGGTGGCGTCATTGACGCTGTTCCTCATGCACTTGGACGATCGGGATTTCGCGAAGGGCAACTGGCGTTTCGCCCTCCCTTTCCTTCTGGTTTTCCTTTCGGTCATGATGGTGAGCGAGGTCAAGTATCCCGCGTTTAAAAGGATCGACTGGCGCACGCGTCATCCGTTCGCGAAAACGATCATCATCATCCTTGTGTCCGGCCTGTTCATCACACTCTGGGACAAAGTCCTTCATTTCGTGCTGCCCCTCGTTTTCACGGCTTATCTGCTCTATGGTTTTGTGCGGCCGCGAATCAGCCGCAAAGTGGTCGCCGCCCTTGAAGAGGATCCGGGTGGCGAGGGTTCCGCGTCGCATGATTGACCCCGTCGAGCTTGCGATTGCCGCAACCGCCGGTTTCGTCACCGGCCTGATAGCGTCAATCCCTGTAGGGCCGGTGAACGTTTCCATCCTGAACGAGGGCGCTCTGCGCGGGTTTCGTTGGGCGGTCTTGATTGGCGCCGGGGCCGTGGTCATGGAGGTGATCTACTGTGGTTTGGCGTTCGCGGGTTTTTCAGGGTTATTCGAATCCAACACCATGAGGCTTGGCATGGAAATTGTGAGTTTTTTCCTGATGCTGTTGCTCGGGTTGCGCTACATGCTGGCCAAGTCCGTGCCGGCCACGTCTCGAAGCGTCTCAGAATTCGAGCATCGCTTGCATCCGCACACGGCTTTCATGATTGGATTTGTCCGCGTGCTTGGGAACCCGGCCGTCCTCCTGTTTTGGATCACGGTTTCCGCCACACTCATCTCCCATCGTTGGATGGACGACCATTGGCTCAGCAAAGGAGTGTGCGCTCTTGGAGCGGGGGTGGGTGGATTTTCCTGGTTCGCGATTTTTAGCTACCTGGTCTCCAGGAAGCGCGGGCATCTATCGACCAAGACGCTGCTTCGCATGTCCCAGGGCTCCGGGGCCTGTCTTTTCATCGCCGCCCTGTTTCTGGCCGCGAAAATCGCCAGGCAATGGGCCGTCGCGGAGTCCGGGGGGATGTGAGGCTCCGATTCGAGTTCAGAGAGCGGCGAGCTGTCGAAGGTATTTCAGAGCTACGCGAATATCCTTGGGCTCATTCGAATGAATGCCCAGCACCTCCTCCGACGCGGGTTTTCGAATCTCAACATGGGAGCAATGGCTCGCCACGCGGCCCAGGAGCGGGTTTTCCTGGCGCCCTGGCTTCAGCCGGTAATCCGGCTTGAGCTCAGACAGCATCAACTCACGCCCTCCATACGCCTTGTCGCCAACCACGGGATGGCCCATGAGGCGCAGATGCACCCTGATCTGATGAGTTCGGCTCGTCAGCGGCCGGCAGGACACCAGCGCGTAGCCGGAAAAGCGCTCCACGACCCTGAATTGGGTCACCGCGAATTTCCCGTTTTGAGGGCTCGCCACCATGATTTCCGGGCGGCTTGGGTGGTGGGCCAGCTTGACGCGCGATTCAAACTCATCCGACTCGGGCATTCCATGCACCAGCGCCAGATGTTCGCAGACGGGCCGTTTGGCCCCGAATTGCTCGACGACGCAAACCAGGGTCGATTTCGATTTCGCGAGGAGCAGAACGCCGGAGGTTTCGAAGTCCAAGCGGTGCGCGGCCATGAGGTAATTGATTCCCTTCTCCCCCAGCCAATTGGCTTTTCTCGCGAAATCCCGCTGGATCAGGCCCATTATGCTGGGCCGCCCGGCATCGGCGTGATCAGGGGAAACGAGCAGGCCCTCCGGTTTGTCGATGGCGAGTAACTCCTCGTCTTCGTGGAGAATGGGAATCTCCCAGAATTCCTTGGTCGCCTTGGAGGAAAGCTTGAGCGATCGAAAGGCGTCGTTCACCGAGATTTAAGGGGACTTCGGCTTAGCTTCCGGCGATTCGATTTTCGCCACTTCGCGTTCCTTGACGAACCAATCATTGAAGGCCTGCATTTGGCGGCGCTGCTGAATGGTTTTGCGGAATCCAGGCAGTTCCTTCCGCATCAGATCGGCATCCGCGGGCTCCAAGGAACGCAGGAAGAGCACGAAACCGCCGTCGGAGGTGG
>SYMW01000032.1 GCA_005805305.1 Verrucomicrobiales bacterium | reverse complement strand
TACCGAAGTCAACCAGGACCAGCGCCGGATCATGGAATTATTGAAAAAGGACAAGTAGCCACAGGCTTGAAATCAAAAACGTAAAGAAAACCCGCTCTGGCAGCGGGTTTTCTTGCTTTTGACGGGGGGTAAAGTGCGTGTTGAACGAACTGGTTCTTCCCAGCTGCACGCAGTCGGAGCTAAGCCCGTTGGGAACTTCAGGGCCTGGGCCCGCGCAAAAAGAGGGCCAATCATTTCCGGCGGCGTTCCTCCCATTCGGAAGCTCCGCGAGTAGAATTGTCCCCGATGGATCACTCACCGCGCTTTCCTGGTAGCCTGGAGGATCCCACTCGGGCAACGCTCCAGGAGTGCTTCCTCGAAGATTGAAATAAATGCCAACCCCAAAGTTCGGCTGTGGCAGAGGCGAGGTCTTGGTAGGGAGGATAAACATCGGCCCTGCCCAATTCATTGCGTAGGTCCTCCGCTTCGTGAAAGGCGCGTAGTTAATACCAATCTGGATGCGGTCGGCAGGGCATTTCAAAACCTTCGGAATCGTGCTGGCATCCGAGACCGACCCAGAGATGCCGAGAACCAAGTCCGAATCCGAGGCTGTTCCACCGATGTTGCGGTGGATGTAGTCATCCCAGGACAACTGATACTGGTAATCTCCCGTAGAGTAGGCGGTGGGGGGAAACTGATCGTTATGATCGCCCACCCACAAAGCTAACCCGAGCCCGAGCTGTTTCATTTGGGCCGTGCATTTCAACCTCTGAGCTCGAGCTTTCGCGCTGCTTAATGCGGGCAACAACAAGCTGGCGAGGATCGCGATAATGGCAATCACGACCAGGAGCTCGACGAGCGTAAAGGCCCGCGGGACACCCGGCCCACGCCATTCGATGATGACTCGTCGTTCGCCTTGTGGCTGGATCCTCACGAATCACAAATGGCCCGCTCCCGCTTTGGGTCAGCCTTGCTAATCCCGCAACACGTGGCACGTGTATCCTCCGGGATTTTTCACAAGGTACTTCTGATGATAGTTCTCGGCGGGATAATAGGTGGAAGCCTTCGTGATCTCGGTCACGATCGGCCGATTGAACCGCCCAGATTTGTCCGTTTTCGCAGTGACCCTTTCCGCGATCTGTTTCTGCTCGTCGCTTGTGTAAAAAATCGCCGAGCGATACTGAGTTCCAATATCGTTGTGCTGCTGATTGAGCGTCGTGGGGTCATGCATTCTGTAAAAAAAGCCTAGCAACTGCTCAAAGCTGAGGCGGGCTGGATCGAACACGATTTGAACCGCCTCCGCGTGACCGGTGCGGCCGGTGCCTATCTGCTGATAGGTGGGATTTTCCGTCTTCCCGCCAGTGTAGCCCACGCTCGTTTCGATGACACCCGGGATTTTGCGCAAGATTTCCTCCATCCCCCAAAAGCAGCCCCCGGCGATAATCGCGGTTTCGGGCTTCATCGACTCGCCAGATTTCGCGGTGGCAGTCGAACCCGCGCTCGACTGAACCAAGCCGGCCTTCACGAAAGGCCCTAATAAAGCTCCATATCCCTCGGCCTCCATTTTGTCCACGGGGACGAATCGGAGTGACGCCGAATTGATGCAATAGCGCAAGCCCGTCGACGCCGGACCATCATTGAAAACGTGTCCAAGATGCGAATCCGCTTTCGAGGATCGCACTTCGGTTCGAGTCATCCCGTGGGCTTGATCCTGCTTCTCAACGATTTCCACACCCTCCGCTGGTTTGCTGAAACTTGGCCACCCGGTTCCTGAATCAAATTTGTCCAGCGAGCTAAAAAGAGGTTCTCCGGACACAACGTCCACGTAGAGTCCAGGCGCGTGGTTGTTCCAATACGCATTTCGAAACGGCGGCTCGGTGCCGCATTGCTGCGTGACCGCAAACTGTTCGGGAGTCAGCTGTTTTTGGAGTTGGGCGTGCTCTGGTTTCTTGAAATCCTTCATAAGAGTGGGTTGATAAACGGGGACGGCGCGCGTCTCATTTCGTCCGGGGCTGCGATATGTTACGACAAGAGCCGCCACGGCGACGGAGGCGGCCACGATAGCGGCGATTCTGACCATTTTCATGGGATTAAGGCTCATTTAAGCTCCTTGAATCATACGCCGTTTTCAGGCGACAACAAGCCCCGATCAAAGCAAAAAAAAAGCGTGGCGACACGGGGTGGCGCGGCAAAGTTTTCTGAAATGCGGGAGGAGGTCGACCGCGGGAAATTCGGAGGCGTCTCGAAGCGCACCGAAACCCGATCAGGGCCAGCGGATCGTGGCAGTGGCAAAGATTCCGTGAGCGACGTAGCTATTCGATTCCCTGGAGTAGGGTTCTCCGTAGCGATAGAACGCATATTGCAGCTGGGCTCGAAGCGTCTTTGACATCTGACGGCCGAGCCCCACGATCAAACGGTGCCAATCATAGGCCATTCCCAGGGGCAATCCATCCCGGCCTTGGCTTTGAAGATAATCTGACTTCGAAAAACTATAAGAAGCTTTGAGGTCCGTTCTAAGATCAAGAGCGTAGCTGGCGCTGCCAATCGCGCTGGTGATGAAGCCTCGATACGTTTCGATCGCTAGATTCCCGTTTGCAGGGGTTTCGATCGAAGAATCGGTGTAGGATAGTGTGGCGCTCAGGTACAGCCTTTTAAGCGGATTAATCGTCAAATTCGCGCTGTAGACATCGGCCTCCTGGGCACCTGCAAGCAAGTATCCGCCTGGAGTCACCTCGTCTAGCGGGATGGGATCCGTGGATGTTCTGTAATCCGCCATCACACGTTGATAGGATAGAAACGAGCGCGCCCAGCCGGTCCAACGCAGCGTCAGTTTGGCCTGTATCTCATCACGCTCGATGTCTCGGCCTCGAATGAAGGCAGAGTAACCATCGCCCGGAGTGCCATGAGGAAATTCATCCCGGAGGTGGCCATAGAGCGTCTCTTTAAGCCGGCGCCTGTAGTGGGTGGTCAGCGACGCAAAACGGAACGGGGACACCGTCACGCCGGCGAGGTACTCCTTCATATCCCCTTCCGCGTCCGTGTCGCGAACAAAATCCTGGACTCCTCCGATGTCCTCTTCGAACTGGCCAAGCGTCTCCTGCTCGAATCGAGCCTCGGCAAACACGACGGATCGAGGCAATCCTGTGTAACGAAAGACGAAGTGCTCTCCCACCGTCGACCGGTCCAAATTGGAATCGAGCCTCGCCGCCGCCAAATCTTCCAACACCACATCTCCTATTCCCCGCTGCCGGGTCCAGTCACTTTGAACGCCTCCTGAAAGACTCAATCCGCTCCAAGGCCCGAAATGGGCGTTGGCATTAAAAATATGCGACTGCTGCTCAAGGAGTATTTGCTGGCTGTAAGGCGACGTCGGTATGTTGAAGGGCAGATCGGGCGGCAGGAGCACGTCCCGAGAAAAAAACGCCTCGCCGTCCAGTCTCGAGTAAAGGTAGCCCCCCGAAACGAGAAACCATTCGCGAACCGCCTTCTCGAGTCGAATCGCATTCGCCGCCTGAAAGTGGTCGTATCGATCCCGCAGCAGCACGGTGGAATCGGGCGTCGTTTGACCAGGGGTGAAAAACTCGGGCTGATAGCGCTCGCTGCGAACATTAAAAAACTCCCCTTGGAACCGGTCCTCGATCAGATATCCGCCGATCTCGTGGCTCAACTCGAACCGAATGCGATGGCTATCCTCGTTCAAGCTTCGGAAGCTCGGCGCGATGTTCCTGAACTCCGTATTCCCCTGATCATCCACGATGGACACTTGGGGGCCCCACATCAGTGAATTTCTCTCGCCTTCACGCGTGCCGTATTCGTAGCCAATCAACATCTTGGGCCAGTGAGGCGAGGTTAGTCCCACCTCGAGCCAGGCTCTCCCGATGTCCATATGGAGATCTCTTCCCAATGCGGATTGAGGGGGCTGGAACAGTTCATAGTACCCTCCGCGATCATCATAAAAGCGCCTGTATTGCTCCACTCCGCCACGCGCGAACCAACCGTCCTTCTTTTCATAAGAAATCCCCACCTTGTAATCGTCGGCGCCGGAAAGCGCATGGCCATCGAAGACCCATGTCCTGCCCTCGGCCGGGCGCTCGATGAGCTCGAAATGTTCAATCCCACCAGACCACCCCGGAGTCAATCCTGTGTGCTGACGAAACAAGCGCTCATTGCCCTCGATCGTGATGAAGCGAACCGTGGGCCGCACGGTCACTTCAACCTTGGGTTCCTTCGCGACGGCCACCGAATCCCAGGCAGCTCCTTGATCGATCCAGCCGCGTATCAACCCCACTTCGGCCGAGGTGAGCGAATCTCCTTTTCCTTCCGGAGGCATGAGCATGTCAGGAACCAACCCGGCGATATAGTGGACCAGTGGGCTTCTAGCGCCATCTCCCACGACGATGTCGACGCCCCCGTCGCCACCCTTCAACGCCAATTCCCGGGAATCGAGCCGGAACCCCCCTTTGGGACGTTCGGGGCCATGGCACCGGAAACAAGCACGCTCGAAAATCGGTCGAATATCCCGGGTGAAATCCGCCTGAGCGACGGAAGCCGGCGGCAGTTTCGAAAGGTCCACCTCCGCCGAAAGACCGGACGCCGCCGCCACGGACGCCAAGACGGCGGCAAACAGCCTCAGGATGGCTCCAAGATTTCCGGAAGCTGCCGCGCCCGTGTCGAAGGCGTGCGTTGACGTCACATGCTCTTTCAATACAACAGCCGCGGGTTGATGTTGGATCCATGAACCGCCGTGTGGCATCCGGCGCTCCAGCAAGAAGCTTGTTTGACGAATTCAGAGTGCCTCACTTTGCCTATGTAAAGCTCGCCTGCGGCCACTCCGGTGCCCTGGGTTTGAGCGTGGCATTTGAGGCACAGATTGGCGTCCCTTTCCACCAATAAGTTGGGGTGGATGGAGCCATGAGGTTGATGGCAAGTCACACATCCCTCCCTGAGCGCTTCGTGCTCATAGACAAACGGCCGTGATTGTTCCCGATGACACGTCGCGCAGGAATCATTGCCTCGCGCCATGCCGAGCGCGCGGCTCGGCTTGTAAATGTCCATGCCGTGGGGATCGTGGCACTGGACGCAGTTCAGTTTCCCTTCGACCACAGGATGATGATACGGCAGCTCAAAAGCCGCGTGGGTCTCGAGATGGCAATTGAAACAAGCTTGGGCGTTCTTGCCTGGATTTACAATGAATCGCCCCCGCCCTCCCCCCGCCGCGACATGGCGGCTCCCGGGGCCGTGACAGGACTCGCACCCCGTGTCCTGAATGCCGTTTTTCGCCGCATTATGGAATCGCGAATGGGGGCTCGAGGGAAACGCCTTGGAGATGTTCGTATGACAGTCGGCACAGGTTTGGTTACCAACGAAAACCGCGCCTTCGATTTCCGGAGGCGCCACCATGTGGTGGTCGATCCCCGTGCAGGAGGTTAAAAAAAGCCCAACCAAAGACAACCCCACCGCGACTCCGCAAGCCATCCATCCTTGGGTTCGACTGATTCGGGAAGCTGGCCCTGCTTTCTGGAGTCCAGAGATCATGAGGGAGTTGAGGGCACTACTGAAACCTCTAGCGCCCCCTGAAATCAAGACTTATCTCGATTCGCGGTAACCCGGGCCGGTCAAAGTTTGACCGTCGCCAACCGTTGCTCCAAATCAAAATTCATGAGCGGCTCGATCACAGGATCCAAGTCTCCGTCGATGAAGGATGGCAGATTGTAAAGGGTCAGTTCAATCCGGTGATCGGTGACCCTGTTTTGGGGAAAATTGTAAGTGCGGATGCGTTCATTTCGTTCTCCTGTCCCGACCTGCGCCTTGCGCTGGGCCGCGTAACGGGCGTTTTCCTCCGCGACACGCGCCTCCAGCAATCGGGACCGCAGCACCATCATTGCTTGGGCCTTGTTCTTCTGCTGTGATCTGCCATCCGCGCAACGAACAATCAAACCGGTGGGCTTGTGTAAAATCTGCACTGCGGAATCGGTCGTATTCACTCCCTGCCCACCTGGGCCAGATGCCCGGCACACGGTGATTTCGAGCTCTTCCGTCTTGATCTGGATATCCACTTCCTGTGCCTCCGGCAAAACCGCCACCGTGGCAGTGCTTGTGTGTATCCTCCCCTGGGCTTCAGTGGCGGGAACTCGCTGCACTCGGTGCACACCGCTTTCATATTTCAACCGTCGGTACACATCCTGGCCGGAAATCCCCATCACCACTTCACGAAAACCTCCCAAATCAGACTGGCTGCTGTCGATCGTTTCCACTCGCCATCCCTTGGATTCCGCGTATCGCGAGAACATGCGGTAAAGATCCGCTACGAACAGGGCCGATTCCGAACCGCCGGCCCCGGCGCGGATCTCCACGATCGTGTTTCGGGAATCCGTCGGATCAGGAGGCACCAAGCCACGACGAACGGCCATCTCCAACTTGGCGACCTCTTGTTCCAGTTGATTCACCTCCTCCTTCACCATCAAGCCGAGTTCGGAGTCCGGCGGCTCGATTCCCAATAGCTCACGATTCTCGCGAAGGTCCTTGGCCGCCTTGAGATAAGCGCGCCCGTTTGTAACAATTTCCTTCAGCCGGGAGTATTCCTTCGACAGGTCTTGAAACTTCTGAGGCTGCTCGAAAACCTTCGCATCGCTCAACTCGCTCTCCAATTCGGCGAATTTGCGCTCGAATCGTTCAATGTAGTGTTGCAGTTCAAACTCCATGGACGTGCATTACGACGGGACAGCGAAGTGATCAACTGAAAGACGCCTCGCGATCTGTAGTAACTGGTGGCGGCGCCATCAATTCGGTTTCCCATCCGCGGCACTGCTTCGAGAACAGGCTAGATAAAAAGCAATCGCCCGCAAACACGGAGTGCCTGCGGGCGGAGCCTGGAAAGAATCTACTTTCGCTTTTTCTTGGCGGTCATGGCCGCGGCTTGCGCGGCTTGCGCGGCTTGTGTCTTCACGAGACGCTGCTGGAATTTATCGACGCGTCCGGCCGTATCGACAAATTTTTGCTGGCCAGTGTAAAAGGGATGGCACACGTTGCAAATGCCGATGACAACGGACACGCGCGTTGAGCGGGTCTGGATCACGTTGCCGCAGGCGCAACGCATTTCCGACTCGGAATATCTAGGATGAATATCAGCCTTCATAGCAAAGGGAGGCAGAGGCTATTCAGGCATCCCGCGATTGACAAGAAATAAAATGGAATTCCTGAAATGTCACGTTCTGGTGGCTGACAACGACGCCACCCCAATGCCGGGAGCGCCTCACCGCGTTTCTCAGGCCGCCCAGCACAAGAGCGGTCGAGCCCCTCACGGAATGAAACGGCATCGTGGTTTTCCAGATGTTTTCCCCGCCAACTCAAGCTTCGTTACGTTCTGGAGTGGCTTCTTCCTCAACCAAGAGAGGTGCCTCAGAGGGCGATGCCGCCTTTCCCGAGGCCTGCATCGCTCTTTCCAATTCAGCTTTGAACAAATACCGGTTCATAGGCGTGATGGACATCTCCTTGAGCAACCCTTTCCTTCGGTGAATCACCAACCGCCGCGTTCCGGGTTTGAGGGTGTTGCACCAGTTCTCGGAGAATGTCGGGGGACGTTTGCTCACTCTCTCAATATTGCCAAACGAAACTTTCCTCACGCAAATTCCAAACAAGAGCACTTCCACGTGCGTCGCGGTGATCCGGTAGCGGAAGCGGCTCGTCAGCCAAATCAAAAACAGAGCCAGCAGAACAAGAGCGATCAAAAGCCAGGCGTACAAGACACTGGTCTTCATCCCGGCAATTGAGTCTGCCAAGTTCATCGCTTCTGACCGAGCCACAGCAACAAAATCGGAAATACGACGCCCAACACCAAAGAGAGCCACACCGGCCACTTACTCCTGTTGAGACGGAATGCAAGCACTATACCGATCGCCAAAGTCACAAGCAAGCATGCAGACATGCCCACCACGAGCCACCTGAAGAGCGTCGGAGAAAAACTCATCGCCTGCTCGGAAGGATAGATTTGATCAACGTGCACCGAAGTCATCCGGCTGACCCAGTCGCCAGCTTCCCCTTCGGTTTTGGTCCGATTCCTATAAAGAGTCTGGTACCATCCGGTGAGCAGGTAAAACGTCAGCAAGGGAGCAAAAAAGCAGCCCAGATAGAGGTGGATCCTGCGCAATGTCTTCATCGGAAAGAGGCTAGATACCAGATCCTGCCACCCCCTTGAAAGCAGTTTATCGAACGATCCATGGACTGTTATTTCTTCGGAGGGTCGGGAATAAAAATAATCTGGCCAGGAACGACCATATTCGGCTTCACGTGCTGGTTTTGTTCGAGCTCCAAGAGCTGCTTCAAGGTCACAGTGCGTTTCCCTTCCTTCTTGAACACCTCGTTGTATGCTTGAAGAATCGTCGACAAGGTTTCTCCTTTTTTCACTTCATACTCATACCCTTCCACTGCCGCGGCTCGGGCGCCCGACTTCAAATCCTGACCCGCCCCATGCTTCTCGTCCGTGCTGGATCCGGCACCCTTGGTTCCCTTCGACCCAATCTTGGAATCTCCTCCCGACGAGGGAGATGGGATGGCTGCAGGCAGTTTGGCGAGCTTGCGAATTTCCTCAAGGATCAGTTTTCTATCCGCTTCGCGCCGTTCGTCCAGCTCTTTGATCGCCTGTTTCACTGATTCGGAGAGTTTCTGAATTTCCTCGCGCGTCGCGTACTTGCTGGAACCGCGCTCCGCCTCCATCTGATGACGCGAGACCTCCTCCACAAGCGTCGAAAGCCGCTTCTGCTGCGCCCGTTGCGCCGTCCAGAGATCCTCAATAGCCGCCGTCAGCGAATTCATCTTTTCGCGATGCTCCTGTCTCTCGGCGATCTGCGCGGCTTGGGTGGCAGGGTCGTCCGCCAAACCCCGATCCACACAGAGAAAACTGCCGCCTGTCATTACAAGCATGCAGAACGAATTCAAGCTCTGATAAATCTTCATAAAAGCCAGCCAAAGGTCAGCTTATGCCGCACTAAAACGCTTCGCAAGATCTCCAGTCGTTTTAAGGTTAAAAAATGCCCCCGCCTCGCGCCCGGGAGGCCTCAGATCTCGGCGGTTATTCGACACGGAAGGCGACTGGCCTGCAATGGGGCTCACCATCCTGCCGCCATGCCGTCCTTCCGCGATTCCGACGCCCCATAGAGCACCCCCGTTTCGGCATCCCGACGTATGGCCTGGTAGCCGCCAAACCCTCCAACGGTGCTCCCGACTTTGTGCCCCATTTTGATTAACTCGCGAACCGTTTCCATCGGAAAACCTGATTCCAAGTAAACCAATCCTCCATCAGTCATTCGCTCGCCAGTTGGTTCGGATGACTTGACATGGTAAATGCGCGGCG
>SYMW01000319.1 GCA_005805305.1 Verrucomicrobiales bacterium | reverse complement strand
CGGTGGGTGAGGGACATAATGTCGGTAACATCCCAAGCGTAGTAAAGGGCGGTACCGAAAAGTACAAGTCATAAGTTGTTTATTATTAATTACTTACGATTTACACCATGCCGCGCTTCCTATTTCTTAACGGCATTGCGTTTAGCGGGTTCTTCGTGCTCCTGCTTTTTTTACGGTGGTGGCTCCACCAAATACGGCGTCTCGAGCGCGCCGAAGCCGCCGCTAGGCTCGCCCTGCAACGAGAACACCTGGCCCGTGATCTTCACGATGATCTCGGCTCAAAACTCGCCCAAATCTCTTTGCTCGGAGAGCTCACCGCTCGCGATCCAGTCCATGCCCCGCGCTTGGGAGCCTTCGCGCGGGAGGTCGCGAAAAGCCTCGATGGCCTCGTCTGGACTCTGCATCCCGAGCGCGATTCTTTGGAGCATCTCGCGGCTTATCTCGGTGAAGTGGCGCGGGAGTTCGTCATCCCGGCCGGTTTGGAATTGGAATTGGATTTCCCGTCCGCGCAACTCCATGGTCGTCTGTCCCCACCCATTCGGAAGGCGGTGATGCTCGCCGTCCAGGAATCGTTGCACAACATTGTTAAACACGCCGGCGCTCGCCGCGCGCGATTGGCCATCGAAGCGCGCGCCACCGATTTCACCGTGACCGTGGAGGATGATGGACGGGGTCTGGCTGATGGTTTCAAAGCTGCAGCCGGGGTTTCCAAACCCGACCCCTCAGGTCGGGGACGAGGGCACGGATTGGAAAACATGCGACGCCGACTCGCCGAGTTGGGTGGCCGATGTGAACTGGGTTCGCGGCGAGAAGGCGGGACTTACGTACGATTAGTGGCCCCGCTGTGTACGCCTTCGTCGTAGTGCTTTTCCATGGCGGAATGAGCAAACTATTCCGATATTTATGCTAACTCCCTTCCCAGCCGCTCTTCCGATCAAGGTTGCGATCGTTGAGGACGAGAGAGGCACGCGCGAAATGCTCGCCACTCTGCTGCGTGGCACGCCGGGATTTTGTTGCGTGGCCGCCTGCGAATCCACGGAGCAAGCCCTCCTTGAAATCCCCAGGGCCGCTCCCGCCGTCGCTCTTGTGGATCTAAAACTTCCCGGAAAATCGGGCGCGGAATGCATCCGCGCGCTACGGGAGAAGATTTTGTCACGAGAACAGCTCCTGGGCAAGCCTCAACGAACCTGGTTCCTCGTTCTGACAAATTTCGAGGACCCTGAAAATGTCTTTCGCGCCATCCAGGCCGGGGCGAGCGGTTATTTGACCAAAAGCACCCCGCCGGCGTTGATTCTCGAAGCCATCCGCGAGCTTCACGAAGGCGGCGCGCCCATGACGCCGAACATCGCCCGACGCATTCTCCATTCCCTGCACGAGGCTCCGGGCACTCCGGCGCCGGGGTTGCTCACCACTCGGGAAAGGGAAGTTCTCCTCCTTGCCGGGAAGGGGAGCACCTACCAAAAGATCGCCGACAACCTGGGGATTGCCCATGGCACCGTTCGGAAACATTTCCACAATCTCTACGAAAAGCTCCATGTCCACTCTCTGCCGGAGGCGTTGCGCCGCGCAGGCATCCAGTGAGCGGGCCAATCTCCAAACGGTAATTCTCCGTGGCTTCTCAGGCCAGCCGCGAAAAAGACGTGAGGCTTGGCCGAAAAGAACGAAAAAAGACAAAAGAAATCAAACCAAGAATCTGGCACTTTTCTTTCGTCCCTTTTCGTGTTGCTTGGTTCCCTGCGGCCAACCATCACACCCAATTCGCGGTCACTATCTGAATAGTCACAATTCTCCAGGCGGCAGGACGGTTGGAACTCCATTCAGCAAATCCGCTTTTTTTTGTTCTTTTCTACGACTTCGGCAGATGGACGAAAAACACAGGACTCCGCCAAAGTGGGAGCATGAAATCTCCTCGTGCGCTTCCACGTGTCGTCGCGGCTCTCATTTTGTGTGCCGCGTTCTTCCTAAACTCCTCCGTTTCGGCGGCCAACGCCGACCTGGATGGAACCACGCTTCGATACCACGCGAGTAGTGGCGAAGCCAATGTCGTGACCCTCGATCTCGTAGGTCCAAACCTCGTGCTTCGAGATACCGGAGCGGTGATCACCGTCGATCCCGGCGACGGTTTCACAGTGATCAGTCCGAACGAAGTGACGCTTCCCGCCTCGGGGGTGGCCGACCTCGATATTCGACTCGATGACCTGAGCGATTCCTGCATCCTCTCTGCCGCCATCACGTTGCCCGCCAGCATCCAGGGCGGCGATGGGGACGACGTCATCACGGGCGGCTCAGGGGACGACGTTATCCGCGGAGAGATGGGGATTAACACGCTCGATGGAGGTGGCGGGTATGACCGCCTTGTCGTCGACGTGAACGGATCCGCCGGAGTCAGCAATGGAGTGGAACTCAACACGTCGGACGGCCAGCGCAACGGCTTCTACAATTTCGAACTCGTGAACATCCGTGGTGGCGCGGGCGATGACCGCATTGACGTCCGTGGAATGCCAGCCGGAGCCGCGTTCGACATCGAAGGCAACGATGGGGACGACATCCTGACCGTCGCCGGGAGAAACGGCGTCGCGCGCGGTGGCACTGGTTCAAATCGATTCTTCGTTCTGGGCACTGCGGATATGGTGTTGACCGATACGAATGTCACTTTTGACGGCACCGAGACGGTCACGTTTCTCGACGTCGAAAGAATAGTCGTCCTTGACGGCGACGACGGTCATTTAATCGATGCTTCGGCGACAACCGGCGCATTGCTGCTTTCCATCGAAGGAAACGGAGGGAATGATGACATCCGAGGCGGGGCTGGCGATGACGCAATCCGCGCGGGAACAGGTTCGAACACCATAGATGGCGGAGGCGGCAACGATATCCTGATCGCGAATGTGGATGGCAGCGCGATTCTGACGGACACTACGCTTGAAATTTCGAACACAGGAGCCGACGCCGAGATGGACTACATTGTGAACATCGAACGAATCGATTTGAGGGGAGGACCCAACGACGATTTCATGGATGCCTCGGCAACAACCGGGACTTTCCAACAAGTGGCTCTCGAGGGCAATGATGGCAACGACACTTTCGTTACGGGCTCGAACGGCAGTGTCGGAATGTACGGGAAAAACGGCGACGACACGTATTACATCTCGGAGAACTGGGGCCAGGCTGGAATCGTCGAATCCAGTGGCAATGACATTCTGGATTTCTCTGGATTACATCCCGTCACCACGGACTTGACGGTCACCCTGTCGCCTTCTGGAATCTACAGCGCCAGCAGCGGCGCGAACTCGATCAATTTCTCGAGCGGGCCTGCGATCGAAACGATCATCGGCGGGAGTGGCATGGATACTCTGATTGGGGCGAACCAATCAAATACTTGGAATTTGACCGCAAACAACAACGGGAGCGTCGGCTCCGTTGCTTTTTCCTCGTTCGAAAATCTTTCCGGCGGCCATGCGGACGACTTGTTTGTATTTGCGAATGGGGTCAGTTTCTCTGGGCACATTGATGGGGATGCCAGTCTCGACACTTTCGGCAACGACACCATCGACTGGCGAGCGTTCACGACGCCTCCGGTCGTCACTGTCATCGGACCAGGAACGAAGGACGGAGAGCAGGGCACGGCCTCCAACCTGGGGCTGGGCTTCGACAACATCAATCAACTCCTGCAACCCGCCTCCAACTGTGGCTCACTCGTATTCGAAGGATTCCTGCCTCCCATTGGTGGCGCTGACGCCACGGGCGGGAGCTTCGATCACCCCCTCAAGACGTTCAAACTGAACAAGACCATTCCGATCAAGTTCAAATCGTTCTGCGGCGGCGACCCAACCCTCACAGGAACACACACGTTGGCCGCGATCAAATGGACCGACGTCACCAATTCGGAACCGGCGATCGATGCCACGCCGACGGATGCCGCCACGACAGGCAACAGATTTCGCCTCGTTGGCGACCAATGGCATTTCAACCTTGACACCGAAGCCGTTGGTATGGACGTCGGTATCTGGCAACTCATCGCCACGTTGTCCGATGGCAGCCAGCACTCGTTGTGGATTCAGATCAAGTAGCCTAACGGCGACCGTCATCCCTGGGAAACTAACCCTTCCAAAAAGCCAAAACACGTAAGCCATCAAGCCATGAATGCCATCAAAAGACTTTCCTTGGCCGTGACGATGTCTGCATTTCTCGCCACTCCTAACGCCGATTGTGCTAAAACAATTAAGCACCCCGCCAGCGATGACGCTTACAACGCCGTCTTTGGACACAACGTCGCTTTCGGCGGAGACACGATAGTAAGTGGATCTCCTCGTGATGACGACCACGGCAGCAATTCAGGTTCCGTTTACGAGTACGAACGTAGTCTTAACACTTGGCTCCAGCAGGTAAAACTGACGGCAATCGACGCGGAATCCGAGGATTTTTTTGGACGTTCCGTCGCAATACACGGAGACAATCTGGTTGTTGGAGCGCCCACTGATCGGATCAATCCTGGTTCTGTCTACGTATTTGCTTAGTGACGGATGATTGCCATTATCCGTTTAGCGACCGTGCATCCCGAAGTTGTTGGCGGCGCGCGGACGGTCCCCGTCCGCAGCGGCAACCGCACTGGAACATTTTGAAGCCTCTGTTCCTCGCCAGCCCGCTGCGCTCGGGGACCGAGCGCGCTCCAGCGTTGGCGCATCACCAACAACTTCGGGATGCACCGGTTTAGTGATCGCCGCGTGAACCAAGCTTCCATTTTCCAAAACATTCCGGTCCAAGTTCAAAAGAAAAAGCCCGCTCCAAATGCAAGCCCGTTCATGAATCTTCACTTTCCAGGGACAAGGGGCGTGGGAAGCCCCTCGTAATGCTCGGAGGTCGCTCTGCCGATAACAAACGAACCACCAATCGATCTTACTTATGAAAACCCTCTCGGTGCCTTTCACCCTTCTGCTGGTCTGCGTGAACCTGATCGCGTCTCCCTATTACGAACAGTTTCCGCGCAACCCCGCTATTCAGTGGCTCAATTCGGAGATCAATGGAATCGGGCGCTTGCGCCAGGCGGAAACTTTTATTCTTCCTCAAAATATCGAGGTCACGCGCGTAACTTGGTGGGGTATCTGCCTGAGCGATTCGCAAAATACGGCCGTGATCGAAAATGTCGCGTCGTTCACGATCCAAGTTTTCGAAAACAGCCCCGAAGACAGGCCCGGGATGTCGATCTATACGCAAACAATTCCGCTCGCTTCGGTTAACCGGCAGGTTACGAACATTTCCGCCGCCACGGATCCTGCCTTGCGCCTGCTCGAATTTGCCGTGGACCTGGGCCAGTCGGTCGCTTTGACCGCCGACACCCGCTATTGGTTCTCCATCGCGGCGACGATGACCTATCCGTCTCAAGCTTATTGGGCCTGGGCCGGCGCCGAAGAAAAACTTTACGACGGCTTTTTCGCGACCGACGTCGTTGATCAGGAACCACCATGGGAACAAGGCTCCTGGTTCTATTGCTCGGAGGGTGGTTTGGCGTTCAGGTTGAACGATCCGGATCGAGAAAAAGGGCCTCCATTTCCTTCAACCTATGCCAGTCTTAGTTATTCCTGGGAGTTGCAATCGTATGAGGATTTACTCGGATCCTCCATAGGCGGTTCGACGGAAGAGGCCCCCTATTGTAACGAAATCACCGAACCCATTGAAATCGGAAATGCGAGCATCACCGTTCATGAGCTCCAGGTCGTGCGAGTGAATGCTGGAATCGATATTGAGTTCGATCTCGAAACGGCTATTGGAGACGGCGTTTCCCACGCTTTGTTCCGTGGTGAAGTTTCTTTCGACCTTCGGCAATCGATGGACTTTACATTGGAGAGATCCGAATCGTGGACTGGCGGAACGGAAGAGCAGGTGTCAACCCTATTCCGGATCGTCCGTCAATCGGACCAGCAGGAGTTCGAGGGCACGCTTCTACCGGGCCAATATTTCATCGAATTCGCACAGGAGATCACGGACAGCGACATGATCAGCGAAAAGACAGGACGTTTTCGAGTCAAGCTTAGCATGCGACCAGCGTTGCCGCCTCCAGTAAACCCGCAGCTCAAGATCAGATTGAATGGAGAGAATCCAACGGTGGTGCGTATGCCTTTTACCTACGTGGAGCCCGGAGCTGTCGCCACTGGGCCAGATTCAAACATCACGCTTAATATGACCGGCAATGTGGATTCCGGCACATCTGGCACCTACACAATAGCGTATGAGGCGCAGGACGCCAGCGGCAACCTTGCTACTGCATCTCGTATCGTAATAGTTGCACCCCTTCCGAATTCCGGCACGGAGTATCAAAAGATTCACTATGCCGGAAGTAATGTGGATGGGACCGCCGAGTTTATTAACGGCCGTGGAGACATCGGAGGCATCTCTGGGGCAAATGGGCATGTTTGGTCTGCGGCGACCGGCAATTTGCGAGAGGCACCCCTAGGCATGCAGGATTTGAATGATTACGCAGAGAGCATCTCCCAAAGCCAAGCGTTCCTGAGTACGGAAGACGACTCTTTCACGATAGATGACTACCTCAGTACTTTGCCGCTCACTTAAATTGACCCAGCTCTGCTCAGATAAATTGATCCACAGGCTGAGAGCCTGAAGGGATGGTTTTTCTTTTTAAGGAAGGGGTTCGCAAGAAGAAGTCCCCCGTCTTACCTTCTCGACCGTTGCGGGT
>SYMW01000318.1 GCA_005805305.1 Verrucomicrobiales bacterium | reverse complement strand
GTCCTCCGAAGCCTTGGCGGAGGAGGGTTCCTCGCGTCTTGCATCTGGCCTGGCAGCGCTCCCGCCAAAATCCGAAGTTATTTTTGCACGGACCCTAAGCTGACTTGCGCGGCAATTCCACTGAACTCTCGTCATTGAGTCGTCGCTAGAGCGCTCCAGTCGCCATGAATCATGGCGCGGGCTTTGATCGGTGACGTCTTCGCGTTCATCGATACGGCAGACGAATACTTCGTTGCCTTTGGTGAAACTTTGCCTCCCACGAGGCGCGGATCTGTTCCATCCGTGGTGTAGTAGAGGGACACGCCGGGTGTTGCTGATTTCATCGCCAACATCTTGGATTCTGCGCTGCCTTCGGCCACAAACTGAGGCGGTTCGATATCGGGGAGCAGGCCCTGCGCAAACAATTGGCCGCGGACGACGGCACTGCGTTTGGGCAGGTAGTCATTCACCAAACGGTTGATCTCGGGGCGCCAGTCGTCGTCGCGGGTGAACGGCCCGGTGAGGGGACGGCCGTCCTGGTCGAGCCGCGGTGGCGGGTCCATTTTGAAATGGTGTTTCACGTCGCCCCAGCGGGCCGATTCCGCGATGACGGCGGATTCGATCTGTTTGGCCCGGGCTCGGAAGCGCTGGCCGAGCGACTGGGGGCTCAGGACGCCTCCGTTGAAGAAGTGCTTGTGGACCAAGTCCGCCACCCTCATGCGAAACTCGGCGTTCTCCACGCACTGCTGCCACAGCCATTGCGGGCTGCTGGTGCCAACTTTCTCACCGGTCTTGAAGGGTCCGGTGCGGTCTTCCTCGAGCTTCAGCATCGTGTGCTCAGCATCCCAGACGAAGAACTTGAATCCTTCGGTGCCACCGCGTCGGTGCATGGAGTGGTAGTTGTTCGGATTGCGATTGTCGCCAAAGGCGCTGATGGGCGCGTCCAGGTTGCCACCCCAGAAGATGATCAGCATGTAATCGATGAGGTTGTCCACGTCGAGGAGCGTCTCAAGCGCAGGATTGGATGTGCCGTCGGGATTGCGGCCCTGCAGGGCGAAGTAGGCGGCGTTGTCAGTCAGGCCTGCAGCGGCGCGCTGGTAGAGTCGCGTCCATGATTCCATGTTTCCATCGGTGGCGATCAAGTTGTAGGTGCTCTCTCGTTTGGTAAAACCAGAATCCACCTTCACGACGTCATAATCGGATTTCTTCCCGCCGAAATACGTCGAGGCGTAAGATGCTTCGGGACGCTCGCAAGTGTTGTAGATGCCCCAGTAATGGCCGTTGATGTAAAGGTGGCAAAACTCGCCCCGCGCGGCCGGCTGCCCCATCGCCAACTGCAGGTCGCGGTTGAATTGGTCACGGAGGAGGATTCCCCGGGGATCGCCCGCGAGGCTCCACGAGTAGTTCTGAAAGGTCCGGAGGTCGAGGCTTTCAAACTCCTGGGCTCCTTTCTTTCCGAACAGCGGATGCTTCAACCTCGATTCGCCATATTCCCCCCGGAAGAACAGGCGGAGAGCGTGTTTGGGGTTTACGTGCATGCGGCTGAATCCCCCGCGAATACGAATGCCGCAATTGATCTGGAACTCGCTCTTGCCGCCACCCTCAATCATTTCCAGCGAACAAGGGCGCTCCCACTCCCGGCCTTGTTCATCAGGATTCGAATACACGCCCTTCTTTTCGCCAAACAGGTTGTGAATGTCGGCGACGATGGAAAAGCTGGGCAGCGCTTTCAGCCCTGCGAAGATCTCCTCGCGGTAACGCGGATCGTTCACCACACGCGGGTCCATTCCGTAGTCCACCTGGTTCTTTCCCCAGAGGAACGGGAACCCCTCCGGCGGCAGGCCGTCGGGCGACTGGGTCACCACATCCCGCGGAAAGATGAAGGTGTGAGTCTTGCACTTTGATGCGGGGAGGCCGGACTTGAAGGCCGCCACACGCAGCACGGTGGTCTTGGCGATCCGGAGAGGGGTCAGGTATGTTGTCCCCTGTTCCAAGGTGGGTTCCGACCCGTTGGTCGTGTAGCGGATCACCGCCCCATCTGTCTTGGAAGTGAGCGTGAGTTCGAACGGGGCTTCGTATAAACCCCGCTTCCGGCTCAGCCTCACTTCGGCAACATCGGGGACCGTTTGACCCGGCTTCGACCTGCCTGACTTGGACTTGGCCGGAAAGGCCGCGGGTGTTTCCGCGGCGTCACTGAGACGTGACCCGGCTATAGTCATAGCCAGCAGGGCCATACAAGAAAATGTCAGAGAAGGAGTCGTAAGACGCAGCTTCATGATCTTTAGAAAATGTTCTCAAGAATTGGGGGAACTGGACTGGGGTTCAAAGTGGACTTAGCGTGCTTGCTGCCGCGACTTGCGGATGCGGTCGAGTTCTTCCAGGCTCGCGATGCCGTCACCGTTAGAGTCAAACTTCAACAACTCTGCTTGCTTCTCGACATAATCCGGCTTGGAGAATCCCTGGTCCCGGATCATTCGCCCGGCAAAGAACGCCGGAATGCCTGTGATCTTGCCCTTGCCAACGTCCGCCATCAGGGCATCCCCTTCCGCCTTGTTGAGGGTGCCATCTTTGTTGGCGTCGTAGGCCTCCCTCAGAATCTTGGTTTCCGCCTCCCAGGCGACTCTCCATTCGTCGCCATCCATTTCACCACTCTTGTTCTCGTCGTACTGGGCAAGGAACTCGGGCGGCACTTTGAAGCCCGATCCTTTCCTGACAAGACGTGCGTCCTTCTGTCCCAGCCGCATTTGTTCGCGCTCGGCGGCGTCGAGCAGTCCATCGCCGTTTTTGTCGTGCTTCGCGACGAGCTCGGTCCGTCGTTTCTGAAAAATGTTTTCATCCTCCGCAGCCACGCGTGACCCCGGAAATGCTGCGAAAAACAATATTCCGGCCGCTGCCAACGCGGCTCGATATCCAAATCCAATACTTTTTGAGATTTTCATTCTAAACTCATTAGGGTTCTACGGTCCGCTCTCTCGGCGCCGTTTCGATGTGATTGTTCTCAAGCCCTGTGTTTTCCTTCACCTTCAGGGCCTGCGCGTTGGTCAGTTCCAAGTCTTCCGGTGACGCGGCCAGATGCGGGTGCAGCGGCTGGAAGTTCGCCATGGGCTCCTCACTTCCCAAGTTTCGTCCGCTGGCCCGAACGGGGCTGTTTGCACGACTATTTCGAACTTTCCCGCGAAGGCACTCCCCATTTTCTGGGTGCTGAGTCCGAAACGAGCCATCTGCGCCCGCTTTGTTCGTCGGCGAAACCGAAGCTTGGAATCGGATTGCAGCACGACAGGTTGCAAGACAAATAGTTGATCCCTGTGGGATGAGACGTCAAGGCAAACGGCGCTTTCCTGATCAACGAGGCCTTCACCTGGTGTCCTTTCGGCACCTCGCCCACATTGCCGTCCATAAATATGTCCGCGTCGACTTTCTATTGCCCGCGAGGAAGGCGCATCCCCCAAGGTGGGGCTGTAACTGACCTGCCTGCGCCGTGGCGGCTACTGCAGGCAGGCGAGCAACGAAGCAGATGGCCTGGCACCGCCCCGCCCCAAAGGGCTGTAGCCTTATGACAGCATGACATTATTCCTTTGTGACTCATTCGTCACAGACCGGGAGGGTATGCTCCTCATTCGTGCCTCGCCACAATGTCATGATTCCGCGAGCAAAGCCCGAAGTTATTTTTGCATGGACCCTAAGGATCACTGAATACGGCGTAAGGGATGCGATCCCATTATGGGCGCAATGATGCGCACAGAATGCGTTTGATGTTCTGCCGTTTTGGTGGATTCATGGACGGATGACTCACCTCCCATTCGGTTTCTCTCGTCTTGGATTCCGCGTTTTGGCGCTGCTTGGAATTCATTTGTGCGGCGGTGTGTTGCTGAACGCCGCTTTTTGGGATGACGCCGGGCGTTGGTGGAAGGGGAACCTGCATGCCCACTCCTTGTGGAGTGACGGCGACGATTACCCCGAAATGATCGCGGATTGGTACAAGCGATCAGGGTATCATTTCCTGGCCATCTCGGATCACGACAACCTGCAAACTGGCGAGCGCTGGCACCATGTCACGAATCGGCCCACCGGCCGGCTGGCGCTCGAAAATTACTCGCGCCGCTTTGGGAACTCCTGGGTTTCAACACGAACGTTCGAAGGCCAGGAGCAAGCGCGGCTCCGTCCATTTTCGGAGTATCGCGGAAAATTCGAGCAATCGGGCCGATTCTTGTTGATCCCGGCGGAGGAGATCACGGCCCGGCATTTGGTGTTTCCGGTGCATATCAACGCGATCAACTTGCAGACGGTGATCGAACCTCTCACCGGAGACTCCGTGCTCGAAGTGATGCGCCGGAATGTCAACGCCGTCCTGGAGCAAAGGGTTCGAACCAAGCAGCCCATGTTTCCCCATTTGAATCATCCGAATTTTGGGTGGGGGGTGACCGCGGAAGATTTGGCCAGGGTTGAGGGGGAACGGTTCTTTGAAGTGTACAACGGGCATCCCTCGGTCAACAACGAGGGAGACGCCGTACATCCTGGCACCGACCGAATTTGGGACATCGTGCTGACGAAGCGTCTGGCGGAATTAGGGTTGGGCCCGCTCTACGGCACGGCGACGGACGATTCCCACAACTATCATACCAACAGTTCGCGTCTCAGCAATTCAGGCCGGGGCTGGGTCATGGTTCGATCCCGTTCGCTGACCCCTGGATCGCTCATCAGCGCCATGGAAATGGGAGATTTTTATGCCACGACTGGAGTCGAGCTGACGCGATTAAAACAATCGGCCAAAGGGATCGAATTGCGGATCAAGGAGGCTCCAGGGATTTCGTACACGACACATTTTGTGGGGACGCTCAGGGGTTATGACACCAATAGCCATCCGGTGCTGGACAAGTCGGGGAACATGCTTCCGATCACTCGCCGCTATTCTTCGGATATCGGCAAAGTGCTTGCATTGGCGACAGGCGCCACCGCTGCATATCGGCTCAATGGCCGGGAGATTTACGTGCGGGCCATCATCACAAGCACGAAGGCGAAGGCCAATCCCATCCAAACGAACGAGGTGGAGCGAGCCTGGACTCAGCCTGTTTTTCCCAGCCGCCGGTAGTGACCCGGAACCGGCGGCCTTCCGGCACTGATCTGCAGTTTGAGAGTCTTCCAAAATTCCGGTCCGTGCAGCTTGATCGCTCCGGCATGGAAGCCAGCCTGATTTAACCTTAAACCTTAAAACGATATTTGCCCAAAGCTGATCTCAGCAAGATCCTGGCGATAAAGTGTTTCCAAATCACTCACCAGATCCGTAACGGTTATGCCTCGCTCTTCGCAAGCCTTTCTCATCCAGGTTTCTGCCAATCCGCACGATGTTCAACCGCCGTTTCAAGGGTGACAAAAGGGAGGCACGGCTCGAACACCCTTCATCCAGGGGCTAGCCTTTTAGCGGCACTGCAGGCGCTTTCAAGAAGGGGGGCGACGGCGGCCCAAGAACCCGCTGGAAACCAAGTCAACCTCCCTTCGGAACCTTGGGCCGGTTACTTATGCCCTCGTGGATGATGGCCAGGACCTGCAGACGTTCGGCCCCCTTGAGCGGCAGCCGTGGGGCGCGGACCCATTCTGATCCCAGCCCGCACTCCTTCAGTGCGAGTTTGATGTACTGAACAAACTTCACATGAATGTCCAAGTGGAGCAGGGGAGTGAACCATCGATACAATTGAAGAGCTTCGTCCCAGCGGCGCTGCCGGGTGAGGTTCCAGAGGTGCTGATTCTCGCGTGGAAAGGCGATTCCAGTGCCGGCCACCCAGCCGTCAATGCCTAGAATCGCGCTTTCGAGCAAGAGATCGTCGACGCCCGTGAACAGGCTGTATCGATTCCCGACGGCGGCACGGATATCGGTGAGTCGGCGGGTGTTGCCGGAGCTTTCTTTGATGGCGACGAAGTTCTTGATGGGCGCCAGCTCGGCGAACATCTCTGGCGTGATGTCGTTCGCGTAGCTGATGGGGTTGTTGTAAATCATGATCGGCAACCCCGTGGCCTTGGCGGTCGCGCTGAAGTGGCTCAGCGTCTCGCGCGAGTCCCCTTTGTAAATCATCGCCGGCATCAACATGAGGCCATCGGCTCCCAAAGCCTCGGCGTCGCGCGCGTGGAGACAAGCGTGCGCCGTGGAGTTTTCCGCGACGCCGCTCAGCACCGGGACCCGGCCGTTGACCGTTTTGATCGCGGCTTCCAGAACCAGCCGCTTTTCCTTGGGATCGAGCGTTTGATTTTCGCCAAGTGATCCAAGCATGATCACCCCGGCCACGCCGGAATCCAGGAGGGCTTCCAGATGTCTCGACGTGGCGTCCAGATCCAGAGATTGATCCTTTGTAAGTTGGGTGGTGACGGCGGGAAATACTCCCTGCCAGCGTGTGTTCATCAGAAGAATCCTTTCTTATTGCGTTGCCCCGAGTTTCCCGCCAAAGGCTTGGGGAGGCTGTTCAAGCGTTGTTCGCATGCATCAAGTCCTCAATTTCCCCTGCTTCGATAGGGATCGATCCCATCAAATCAACGGGGCCTTCCGGGGTGATGTGAATCATGTTCTCGAGCCGGACACCCATTTTTTCGGATGGGATGTAGAGGCCCGGTTCGCAGGTCATGACCCACCCCGCCTGCATGGGTTCGGTCACGATGCCAACGTCGTGGACATCCAGTCCGATGGGATGCCCGAGTCCGTGCATGAAGTATTTCTTAACGGCGGGATGTTCCGCTTTTTGGCGCTTGATCTCCCGAAGGCTTAACAGCCCCAAATCGACCAGCTCTTTTTCCATCAACTGTTCGGCTTCTCCCTGCCACGTCTTGATGAGTTTTCCAGGGACGAGATTGTTTGCCGAGGCTCTCATCACGCGGAGCACGGCGTTGTAAACCTTCCGTTGGCGGGCGGAGAAACGGCCGCCCACCGGGATGGTTCTGGTCATGTCGGAATTGTAGTTGGCGTGACTGGCGGCCACATCGAGCAAGAGAAGATCTCCTTTTCGGCACGTGTCCGAGTTGTCGCCGTAGTGCAGCACGCAGGCGTTGGCGCCCCGGGCGATGATGGGGCCGAAGGCGAATTGCCCTCCGCGCCGGATGAACTCGTGGGCGAACTCCGCCTCCACTTCGGTTTCAGTCACTCCAGGACGAACGAAGGGGAGGACCCTCCGGAACCCGGCTTCGGTGATGGCGCAGGCCTTCTTTAGAATCCCGATCTCGGTTTCCGACTTGACGGCTCGCAGGCGGTGCAACACGCGGGCCAGGCGGTGGTAGGTATGGAGAGGGTAGCGGGCTTTGCAATCCGCCACGAACCGGGCGTCGCGAGTGGTGACTTCAATCACCGCCCTCTTGTGCTCATTCAAGTTCAGGTAAACGTGGTCGCATTCGCACATCAACCGATGAAACAGCTTTGGAAAATCTTGGATCCATTCGATCGAGCGGATGCCGGTTTGAGCCCGCGCTTCCTCCTTGGTGAGCTTGTGGCCCTCCCAGGTTTCCGCTTCCGCGTTGGGTTCTCGCAGGAATAAAATCTCCCGCTGCTTCTCGTCCCGGGCATCGGGAAATAGCACCAGAATGGTTTGCTCCTGCTCGACTCCGGTCAGATAGAACAGATCAGAGCTGACACGCATCGGAAAACATCCGTCCGCGTTGGTTGGCATCGCGTCGTTCGCATTGACAACGGCGATCGAATTGGGGGCCAAAGCCTCGGTGAGGCGCCTGCGATTCTGAACGAACAGCCCAGGGTCGATAGGTGCGTAACGCATGTCTGGGGCCAGACTTTCAGAGAAACGCGATGGATTCAAATTCAATTCTTAACCGTGGCAATTCAGCTCAAGGTTGGGCTGAGCTGCCGCGCTACCCTATCTGAGTATTGCATACTCACCGTTTAGAAGGTGGCGGAGGTCTCCATGGGAAAGGACTCAAGCCTCAGCCCCGGCGCCACGCGACTCCAAGACTCGAAGTGAGCCAGGGGTCAGGATTCGGGCGCGAAGTCCGCCCCGGCCGCGCAAGGCCGCTTCCGCTCCCGGGCAGAACGCGTGGTCCATCCAATAACAGGGCCGACATTCCTCAGTGCCGAGGAATCGCACGCCCTGAAGCTCGAACTCCTTGCCGATGAGTTCGTTCAAATCGACTCCCAAAGTGATCGCGTTCCTCCTGAATACGGCCGGGGTTTTGTTTTCGAGCCGGAACTGCTCGCAGAGGGAGCGATAGACCTCGTCCGCGAAGAATGTGATTTGGCCTTTATGGTTCTCCGAGTGATCGAAGAACCGGTCACCCTCGATGCCCCGCCCGGGCACGCATCGCGCTTCGTGGACTTCAAGGCTGGGGCTTTCTCCCGGAGCCCGACCGTGATGGCCAAGATAGTTATGACTAGGCGAGAGGTAAAGATGGAGCAACCTGAACAGCTCTTTCATGGTCTGATCCTACCAGAGTCGCAACTGTTGTGGAATTGACAAGTGTCAATGATTTCGGGGATGCCGCTTGAACTAGATGATTTCCTGGATTTGACTCGTTTCCAGGAAATTATCTGCAATGCCACCAATGGCCAGCTTCAAACGGTTGGATGTGCGTCCAATGCTCCTGCGCGGCGAGGAACCTCTTCCGGAGATACTAGCGCGTGCCCAGGCGCTGAGCCCCGGGGATGGTTTGATCATCATCGCCCCGTTCATCCCATCGCCACTCATCGATCTTCTGGCAGGCGAGGGATTCCAGGTGAAGCTTGAGCGAGGTGATGCCGGGAGTTGGATTGTCTACCTCTGGCGCGAACAAGGCTAGTCAAGAGCATTTGAATCTTCCAACCTCGGACAATGCGCCTTTCCCTGACGCCCACTCATGACCCCGAGGAACGGACTTCAGGAGGACTTTTGCAAGCCCCGGTTGATTCCTTTTGTTTGTCGGCACTTTCCGCGCGGTCAGTGGTCAAAATCCGGGAGGCATTCACGGCTCAGCAGTTCTGTTCATGAACCTGCCAGGTCCATCGAGAGCCGCCGAGATTCGAGCATCGCGCATCGGGGCCGTGAACCCTGGGTTGGCCGAAAAGAACGAAAGAGACCCATCTTCACTTCTTTTTGTTTTTTTCGGCGATTCGGTTCACGGAGAGGCCGGACCTCCAAAAATTGGACTTGAGTTGGGGCCATGAACAGGGTGCCTCCTCTCCCGCCCTTTGGGCACCCTCTCCTCCGCCCCAAAGCGGAGGAGAGGGACGGGGAGAGGAGGTGCTCCTCCGGTTCATGGGAAGGCCGGACCTCCAAAAAATTGGACGTGAGTTGGGGCCATGAACCTGGGAGCTCTGGCGTCTCGCCGGCAAGATTGAACAGGGGGCCGGATTCGCCGGCGAGGACGCCGGCGCTCCCAGTCCGGTTCATGGGAAGCTGAACTGTCACGGCTCAGCCGGATCGTGGCCGGAGGGTTCGCCGAGACGTGGAAGGATCCTCGCCATGATGCGCGGCGTCGGCTCCCGCAACCGAACCAAGGGCGCATGGGAATAAATAATTAAAACTTTATGCCTGGAAACTGGTTCTTCAAGATGCTTGCCGGGTGAGCCCGGGGTATTAATCAGCGGATTTGAGCTAATGGAGACTCATCTTTAGAACTGATTGGAATAAGTGCAGACACAATGAATATCGCGATTCTTATCTCAATCCTAGTGGGGTTGATCGTCCTGGTGCTTGTCCTGAAGCTGTTCCTGGCGATGCTGCCGATTTTCCTGGTGATCCTCTTGGGATTGATTCCCTTTCTCCTGATGATCGCCGGCCTCGTGAGCTGCGTGAATGCCTCGAAACCTCGGAACATCAAGCTGCTTTGGATTCTGGTGATTATCCTCGCTCCTTTCTTGGGGCCATTGCTGTGGTTCCTGTGGGGCAAGCGGAGCACATGAGTGTTGCGTTGGGGGCTGCGGCCTCGTTTTGAGGGCCTGGGTTCAGATCTCAGAAATGAAGGGGGGGATTCGTTGCCAACAAATCCCTTTCCATTTCCTTGAAATCCTCGCTGCAACCAGCTCCCTTGCCTCATCCGATGGGGAGAGGGGTTGTTTTGAGGGAAACGGACACTCCATTCTTTTTCACAAATTGCCCCTGAAATTCTGAGGTCTGGGGTTAATCGAGTTTGTCAGGAGATTCCGACCTGAGCCCGTCCAATGCCTGGAGAAGGGCTTTCTGGACGTTCGGATTGGAAAGATTACCTAAATGGCCCCCTCGATCGAACATTTTCAGACGATCGCTCGGGAATGTGGACTCGAGCCACTCGATATCGGAGGCCGTCAACAGGAAGTCGTTGCGATTGGTAAAGACGCGAACGCGCGGGTTCGAGCGCAACGAGGATTCATATGTTCTCAAGTCGCCGGCTTTCTCCAGGGCGTCGTCGGAGTTCGGGGCGATCCCTTGGGATCGATAATACGGAAGGGCAAACTTCTCGAAGTAATCCTTGTAAGAATAGCGCATGATTTCCTCATAAGAGCGGGTGCGCCGCCAATTCGAGAGAGGCCGTTGGAGGATGCCCTGATTCGCGCGCCGCTGGCTGCTGTAAAGGACGTCTCGCAAAATCAAACGAAACGTCAAGCCGATGAGGAATTGAGATTCGGTCGCGCTGAATGGCAAGGACGTTTGAGGGGCTAGATTTCGGTGGCTCAGTTCGGCCACTTTCAAAAAAGTGTTTTCGATGTTGTCCATCCTCTCCTCGACGGGCCACGAGAGAGGGGCGTTGTACTGCTCATCGAGCATCGAGGCTCCATGAAGCAAGCGGACAGGTGTGTTTATTGCCACGAACCGGTCAAATTTGATCAACGACGATTCGTTCGTCGTTTCCGTGGCCGCAACGAACAATGTGTGGAGTGCTCCCATGGAATATCCCATGAGGGCTCTTTTGCCGAGACGGCCTGGAAGAAAGGCGTCCAATTTGCGATCCACCGCCGTCAATGCGGCGTGGACCTCTTCTCCGTCCGCCGGGAGATAGGCGGGCAACTGGGCAGTGGAAGCGTGCTCCATGAACTCCGGGTTAAAGGCGCTGCTGACGGTGACCGCCGAGAAACCGCGCTTGAAAACCAATTCGGCGAGAGCCAGCGCGGATTGTGCCAATCGATGAGAGCCCAATCCGGGGATAATGTAGACGATGGGCGCCGGACCAGGCTGGAGCCAGCAGGTAAACTTCAAATGCTTCCCAGTTTTTTGGATCAACACCGATTTAGTCCTGCCGCGGCTCGGGAATTCCGGGTTCTCGCAACTGAAGAAGACGGATTGCAAAGTCTCCAAAGAGGCGTCGTCTTGCAGGCCGTTGACTTCGTAATCCGCGACCTTGTTTTTTCTCGCAAAAGTCCAAGCGTATTGAATCGTGGCGTAAGGGTCGCTTTCCGACTTGCTGAACCGCACATACTCACCGACAGAGTCCGCAAGCTCGTTGTAAAGCGCGGCGTAATTGAAATAGCTGTAGGGGCCGAGATACGTCATGGGATTCTCCATCACGAGTTCGTAGGGAGAAATGTAAACCAGAGGATTTGAGGCGGTGTCGACAGCCAAGCCCAAGGCGTCACGCTCGTTGCTTGGCCCGAAAATGGGCAGCATCAAGAAGCAACTCGGATTCCAGCCCCAGCGGGCTAAGGTCTCGCCGAAGTCCGCGTCTGATTTCGGAATTTCCCAGATAGAGGCCGCATCGATAAAGCCACCGAACCCGGCGATTGTGTTCGCGGCGAAGCGGCGGGACTCGTCGCCGGCGCCTTGCCACTTGCCTTGGAGCACGTTGTTGAGCAATCGCACGGGAAACGTCAAATTCCTGCCGAAGTTCCCCACGCCCCGCCGGAACGGTTTTGGGACGGCTCGCCGATAGAGCCAGCTCGTGGGTTGGATCACCGTGGACATCACCGATTTGTTGAAAGCCCACACAGCCCGGTTGAAAGGTTCGATCGGATCCGGGACAGATTTTGGAAGGCCGATGTGATCCGAGGGATAAAGCTCAAGGGCGCTTGATCCGGCTTCTTCCCCCCGCGCTCCCAGAGCGACGCAACAGAGCAACAGAATCCATGTGGTGAGACGAGCCATCCGGGTTTGCAGGTGTTTCAATTCTCTTGCCTCCAGGGATTCGGCCTGGTCAAGGAGCGCCCGGCGCCATCATTTTCCTATTGAGCCCGATGGCCATGCGGTTCCCATTGACCGCCTTTGCCTGAAATTCAGTGAACTTCTGCAACTCCTCCGCGCTCAGAAATCCCGAGGCTCTGGAGGCGGTGCGGCTGTAAACCTCCTCGAGGAGCCGCAAGTTGTTCTCCGCCGTTTGTTCAGAGGCGATGTTAAGGAAGTTGAGCGTGGGCACCAACTGAAAATGGGGGGCGAGCCCGGCGCGGTCGAGGGCGCCTTTAGACTCCTCTTGCAACAGCGTGTAAAGCTGCTGCGTTTGCGCTTCCACCGTCGCCTTGTCTCCCTTGAGGAGGCCTTTAAATTGTTCGGCGGTGAGATGGCTCAATAAGTTCTTGTTGTAATCTTCATAAAGCGCCACGGCCTCGGGCTCCAGCAGCGTTCTGATCTCATTCATGGCCGCCGCCTCTTGCTCGGCGAAAACTCGAGCCATCTCGCCGGGATCCATCTTCTCGCGGAGAACCTTGGTGATGTGCTCGATATTCTGCATGACGTTGTCCGCAAGCAGGTCGTTGAGTTTTTCACTCTGTTCCTTGGAGAGTTTCGCGCGCTTGGCAAAATCCTTGTAAACCATGGACAGCCCCGCCTTTTGTTGATCTCGAATCACTTTGCGCATTTCCGGGTTGGCCGTGAAGCCGCTGAGAGCCGCCTCTCGATTTGTTCCTGACGCGGAGGCACCCGAGTCTGCCTGGACCTCCTGGCGCAGTCTGCCGACCTCGC
>SYMW01000317.1 GCA_005805305.1 Verrucomicrobiales bacterium | reverse complement strand
CACTCCAAGTGGGCCCGCGACACCGGAACTAATCAGGGGGACGATAGAACTCATAGATTTTCGTTTTTCGAGTTAAGGGTTAATGCGGCCCACAACTTAGAGAAAAGCAGCTACGACGGTCAAATCGTTTCTCTGAACTCCGTCGTTTCTTCCCCAGGCCTCCCACCGGGGCGCCAGGGGCCCTTCTCCATGAACCGGAGGAGCACGCTCCTCTCCCCGTCCCTCTCCTCCGCTTTGGGGCGGAGGAGAGGGTGCCCAAAGGGCGGGAGAGGCGGCACCTGGTTCATGGCTCCAACTCACGTCCATTTTTTTGGAGGTCCGGCCTACCCCGGAAGCCACCAATGGCCGCACCGTTTCTAAACTTGAACGTCAACGGATTGGACGGGTAGGGTGGGCCATGACTTCCTCCGCCCAGCTCTCCGGCGTGGTTTTTCCGTTCGAACCGCTTCGGCGCCAGTTATGAGTCTGACTGTCAACCAGACCCTCCGAAGCCAAAAGGAACCACCGTGAAATCCAAACAGAATCGAAAACCATCCATGCCCATTCGCCGGGCATTCACCCTGGAATTGAAACCGAATTCCTTCGCCCAGTACAAGGAGTTCCATGATCATATCTGGCCCGAGCTGGTGCGGGAGATAGAAGCTTGCGGCATCGCCCAGATCACCACATTCGAAAACAATTTGCGGCTGTTCCTTTATTCCGAGATCTATAACGAGAGCGCCTGGGAACGGCTGTGGAGTTCGAAGATTCACGAAAAATGGGGCAAGTGCATGAAGCCGCTCATGCGATTTAATGCCGAAGGCAAGGTGGACGCCGGGCCGCTACAGGAGATTTTCCATCTGGAAACCGGCGCGGGGAAACCCGTAGAATCAAGAACCGTTCGGAAGGCGCGGGTGAAACCCAAAGCGAAGCAAATCTGAATCAAAAAGCCGCCGTCGTCACGGGCGCCGGCCGAGCCCTCGGCCGCGTAGTGGCCCTGATCCCTCGCGGCATCCGGCGCCTGCCAGCCGGAACAGGTTTTTCCAGGGCAAACTCCCCTCTGGCAAATGCAGGGCGGGCCGTGCACACTCGGTGGCGCATGAGCTCTTGGGTGAAGTTCGCTTTCGTGGCTGGCACAGCGCGTTTCTGCGCCGCCGTCATCTCACTGACTTCCGTGGCCCGGCCGGCGGACACACCGGCGGCGGCATCCAAGTTTGGTTTTGGGGGGCCTGAGATTTTTCCAATCGAATACCTGGTGTCGCATCTTCGAGCCGCCGACATCGATGGCGACGGACGGCTGGATTTGATCGTCGCGAACAACGCCCGATCCAAAATTAACATCCTGTTCAATCAAACAGGCAAGACCAACAAACCGTCGCTGCTTGAGTCAGGGGCCGGCAGGGACATCAACAAGCTCCCTCCAGACGCGCGGTTCCGCATTGATTCCATCTCCTCCGAAAAGCGCATTTCCGCGTTGGTGGTCGCGGACCTGAACTCGGACGGGCGTCCGGACATTGCCTATTTTGGCGAGCCCAAGGAGTTGGTGGTGCAGTACAACCAGGACGGCGTTTCGTGGAGTCCGCCCAAACGGTGGCCTCTGGAGGATGGGTCCTTGGATGGCAACGCGCTCACATCTGGAGATTTGAACGCCGACGGCCGCACGGATCTGGCGCTGCTCGCCGATGGGCATCTTTATCTGCTGTTTCAAGGGGTTGAGAAGCTGTTTGAGGAACCCGCGAAGATGCCGTATTCGGGCTTATTGAAATCCGCTCAAGTGGTGGATGTGGACGGCGATGCGCGCAACGATTTGCTGCTGGTGAATTGGGAGACCGCGGCGCCGGTGAGGATCCGTTTTCAAAACGAGGCCTCCAAGTTGGGGCCTGAAATCCACTTCACGATGCCGGCCATCCGCTCTTATTGGACCGACGACTTCGACGGCGATAAGAAGCACGAACTGGTCACGATCAGCGCGAAATCCGGCCGCGCCCAGCTTAGCGCGTTCAAGAAGAAGCCGGCGGAGCCGTTGGCGGGAGATCTTCTGAGCGGCCAGTTCCAAGTGTTGCCGGTGGCTAAGACGTCCAAGCCAAAGAGGGGATACGCTTGGGCGGATGTGGACGGTGATCAGCGCCAGGATTTGCTGGTGGCGGACCCCGACGGCGGACAAGTCACCGTTTTTCCCCAGCAGGCGGACGGGTCGATGGGTCCCGCGCGGAGTTTTCCAACCCTCACCGGCGTGACGGAGCTGGAAGTCGCCGACTGGGACGGCGACGGCAAGGCGGAAGTATTCTTTCTTAGCAACGAGGAACGCCAATTGGGGGTCTCGACCCCAGATGCCAAGGGGCGCCTCCCGTTCCCGAGCGTCGTGGCGCTGCCGGGGCGTCCCTTGGCGTTTGCCATCGGGCGGGCGGGACCCTCGGGTGGAAGCGCGGGGCTGAGTCTGGCCGTGATCCTAGACAACGACGGCAAGCGGGATTTGCGGCTGCAGAATTCGAAAGGCGAGGGGAGCACCCGGAAACTGGCGGAGAGCTTCAAGTCCAATCCGGTTTCCCTGACATGGCTGGATGTCGACCAGGACGGCTTGAACGATCTGGTGGTGTTGATTCCCTACGAGAAGATCAAGTTCTTGATCCAGCAAAAGGATGGCACTTTTGACGAACAGGATTTGGCGCCTCCGGGAGGCGGCTCCGAGCAGCCTTGGTTGAGCGCGGCGGACGTGGACGGCGACGGCAAACCGGAAATGCTCCTGCCACAGAAGAATTTCATTCGTGCTGTCGTTTTGCAGTCGGAGCCGGGCGGCGCGGCCGCGTCGGGTCCAATATGGAGTCTGAAGGTGAAGGAGCAAATCAACGGCCCTGCCAGCAGTTCGAGGATCGTCGCCGCCACCGCGTTGCAGAGGCCCGGACTCCCTTCCCCATGGCTTTTTCTCTTGGACGCCGAAAAGAAATCGCTGGCGGTTTGCGGGCGCGACGCCGCAGGAGTCTGGCAGATCCGGAAGACGATTCAGTTGCCGGTGACCGACTTTCAAGCCATGGTGCCGCTGACCCTCGGCGGCGGCGTCCCCAACGCTTTGGCGTTCCAAGGCGCTCAAGCCGCGGCTTGGCTTTCTCTTTCGGGATCGGTCTGGGAATTGTCGCTGCTCGATGATTACGACACGCCGATCAAGGATGGATTCCTCACCGACGTGCTATCGGGCGACCTGAACCATGACGGCCGCCGGGAGTTGGTATTCCTTGAGACCGCCAAGAACCATATTGACGTGGTGACTCTCGAATCGGGTCATCAACTCGCCTCGTCCGTTCGCTGGCAGGTTTTTGAGGAGCGCACTTTTCGAAACCGCCGCAGCGACAGCCCAGAACCGCGCGAGGCTTTCGTGGGGGATTTCACGGGCGATAAGAAAAACGACTTGGCGGTGCTGGTGCATGACCGCGTGCTGCTCTATCCACAAGAATGACCCTTAAAACGGCAGTTGAACATGGTGCAGATTCGCAACCTGCTGGATGAGAAATGTTTGACGAAGAGCGAGGCATAGCTTTTATGGATCTGGTGAGTGGTTTGGAGAAGCTTGATCGCCCAAATATTGCGAAGATTCGCTTTGGGCCACTACGGTTCTAACCACGTCCATCCCCATCCGCACCGTCAATCGCAGGTCACGCTCGGTGGCCATGGCGTGCATCTGTTGTCGGCCCTGCGGTCACGGGAATGGCCGGAAAGCCGGCTCGATAAACTAGCGCACCTGAAGCTGCCGCTTCATTTGACTGGCCTCAGATAGCGATCGAACCAACTCCGGATTTACCGGCAGAATTTGGTTTCTGATCGTCCCTCCACGATAGATTTTGGAAATGAATTGGAGCAAGAAGGAACGCTGGAAAGCCGGTGAGTAACGGAGGTTGGCGGAGGCACGGCGGAGTCTGAACGCTGCGGAGGATGCCATAATCTCGTCACCCGTCCTGAAGGAGGGCACGGCAGACCCGCCCCAAAGGCGTCGATGTCCGTTGTGTCAGGGAACGAAAGTGGTGCTGGTGAGGCGGGTCGATCCTGAGCCAAAGTGTCGGTCTCCGGTGGGACTGGATTCCTCATGAACGGTTTCGCCACGCCGAGATGGGTTGCCGAAAGCTCGCCCGCAGGAGCGTGCCCGACCGGGGGTGTCCCGATGGGGTCGTCGTCGCTGAAATGGATGTGCTTCCGCCACCTCATGCGATGGCGCAGCCCCGACATGAGTCGGTCCTGCCGTCTTTGGGGTCAAGCAATCCTCACCAAACTGATCCGCTCCCTTGAACGAGACTTGGGGCGGTTTTACGTTCTCCGACAGGAGCGTCCCCGAATCAACGGTTCAGTGCAACTGCAGTGCATCCCTCCGATGGCCGGCCTACGCCACATCCGAAAACCGGCGCTTGTTCTCGGCCATCGGAGGGATACACTGATGAAAGTTAGTGCCACCACGGATCATGGCAGACGTGCGCCAATGCAAAGCGAATCCGAATAATCATGACTGATCCCAGAAAGGCTGGCCACTCCGCTCGCGCGACGCCAGAGTGGCGTGCATCTGTCAGACAGGCGATCATCCAAGAAGTGAAAGGCGGGTGTTCAGAAGAGGAGGCCGCGCGCCGCAGTGGGGTTCACCCACAGACACACTGGCGCTGGCTGCAGAAGGATTCTGCCTACAAATTGCGGATGAAGGCGGCGCGTGCCGAATCAATCCGACGGATCAAAGCCACGGTTCTGGCTTCCATGCGCGATGGCCTGACTCTTGGCCAGAGCTGCGGCATTGCGGGACGGAAACCGGACACGGTGCTAGTGTGGCGACGGCAGGGCGGGGCCTTTGACGCAAAGCTAAGGAGGCTCATACAGAAGCAACACAAAATGAGGGCTCGAGCTCGCAGAGCCGCAGCGAAGAAAGACGGAGGACGAAAGAAGAAAACCTAACCCTGGATTTCGCTTGTCTGCGCCCAGGATCAACTGGGCCGTGGAAGGCAGGTCACTGCTTGGAACTGAATGCGCCCTGGACTCGGTGGACATGCCTCCGATGGGAGCACCGTGTCCGGGAGCAGTTCATCCTCTTTCGTGCGGGTTCCATGAAAGGATCCGCCGCGCTTACTTGGCCCAAAACTCCGAGTCATTTGCGCGCCAAAAACTGTTCCAAATTTCCCAGTGGAGACATCCCGTTTTCCCCTCATTTTCACGGAATTGAACTCCCACGTCTTCCCGACCGATTTCGGCGTTTTTACTGAGGTTTGAATTTGTTTGCGGTTGACCCGGTCCAGGCTGGAATGAAGAGTCAAAGGAATGGGCGCGACTATTGTGTTGGAAGCCGACGGGCTCACGAAAACGTATTTGAGCGGGGGCACGCCGTTGACGGTGCTCAAAGGAGTCAGTTTCAAGGTCATGGCGGGTGAGTCGTGCGCCATCGTGGGTCCCTCGGGCAGCGGGAAGAGCACCTTGCTGGCCTTATGCGCGGGGCTCGACCAACCTTCCTCGGGCGGTGTCACGCTCGCTGGCGAACGGCTGGAAACGCTCTCCGAAGACGGGCGCGCGCGGGTTCGAAACAGATCGGTGGGGTTCGTGTTTCAGAATTTTCAGCTCATACCCTCTTTGACCGCCCTGGAGAACGTCATGATGCCTATGGAGCTTCGGGGAGAGAAAAAAGTCGAGAAGGCGGCTGGTGAACTGCTCGAAAGGGTCGGGCTGGGGGCGAGGCTGGATCACTACCCAACTCAGCTCAGCGGAGGGGAGCAGCAGCGTGTGGCCATCGCCCGGGCTTTCATCAACCGGCCTCGCATCCTTTTCGCAGACGAACCCACAGGGAACCTCGATCTGGACAACAGCAAGTGTGTCGTGGATTTGTTATTCGGGTTGAACGCCGACCTGGGGACCGCCTTAGTGCTCGTGACCCACGAGTTGGATTTGGCGGGCAAGACCGGCCGCATGCTGCGCTTGCGAGGCGGCGAGCTGGTGAATTGAGCATTGGCGAATGAGTGTGCTTAACCAACTCTCCCGCATCCCCGGCTGGATCCGCGAACTAAGGCCGGCCTTGGCGGATCCTTGGACGTGGCGGATGGCGATCCGCGACACCCGGGGAGCCCGGAGCCGCTTGCTGGTTTACTCGCTTTCCATCGTGATCGGGGTCGCGGCCCTCGTGGCGATCTCGTCCTTCGGGCGGGATGTGGAGCAAGGCATCGAGCAACAAACCAAGGCGTTGTTGGGCGCGGATTTGGTGATCTCCTCGCGGAATTCATTTCCCCCGGAGGCCGAGGCGCTGTTTCAAGAGATCGGCGGCGAGCAGAGCCGCGAGACGAGTTTTTCCACGATGATTTTCTTTCCGGCCGGAGGAGGCAGCCGGCTGCTGCAAGTGCGCGCTTTGTCGGGCGGCTTTCCTTATTACGGCGACATCGAGACTTTCCCGTCGCAAGCGGCGGCCGAGCTTCGGAGGGGACAAGGCATCGTGGTGGAAGAAAGTGTGCTGGCCCAGTTCGGAGCCGGGCGCGGGGATCAGGCGCGCTTGGGGGAATGGACCACTCCGATTGCCGGGGCTTTGCGCAAAGTGCCGGGCGAGACCATGGCCTTCGCGACCATGATTCCTCGCGCTTATATGCGGATGGAGGATCTCCCCGGCACGGGCCTGCTCAAGGCCGGGGGACTCGCCCGCTACAGGGCGTATTTCAAGCTGCCTCCAACCACGGATGCCGAAGCCTTGGTGAAACGTATTCAACCGCGGCTGGACGCGCTGAAGCTCGCGCGCCAAACGGCGGAGGATCGAAAGAAGGATTTGGGCCGGTCCATGGCGAATCTCAATCATTTCCTAAGCCTTTCGGGCTTCGTCGCCTTGTTGTTGGGTTGCGTCGGAATGGCCAGCTCAATCCATCTTCACGTGAAGGAAAGGCTGGGAGTCGTCGCGGTGATGCGATGCGTCGGGGCGAGCGTGGCCCAAACTTTTGCGGTTTATCTGATTCAAGCCATTGGCATCGGGGCCGTAGGCGCGTCGATGGGCGTGGTTTTGGGTGTTGCAGCCCAGCAAGGGCTTCCACGAATAGCCGCCGATTTCGTGCCGTTGCAAGTCAGTCCGGGGCTGCACGGTGACGTCATCCTCCGATCGCTTGTCTTAAGCGTGGGCACCGCCTTGCTTTTTGCCCTGCTGCCCTTGTTGCGCATCCGTTTTGTGTCTCCTTGCGAGATCATCCGCCAGCCTTTCGCCGCCTCCACCCACCGGGCGGCTGATCCAGCGGCCGTGGTTCTTAAGTGCCTGGTTGGAATCGTGGTGACCGTCTACACCGTGAACCATAGTGAAAAATGGACCCACGGATTAGGAATCGCGGGAGGTTTGGCGCTCACCTTGGCCCTGCTTGCGGCGGCGGGCTTCGTCCTGGGCAAAGCCGCGCGCGCCTGGCTTCCTAAAAGCGCGCCATTTGTCTGGCGGCAAGGACTCGCTAATCTATACCGCCCGAACAACCGCACCGTGCTCACCCTGGTGGCCTTGGGTTTTGGCACGTTTTTGATGATGACACTGTCGATGGTGCAGTCGAATCTGCTGAGTGAGTTGGTGACGGACGCGGACGGCGCCCGTCCCAACATGATTCTGTTCGACATCCAGCCGGATCAGCGGGAGGGAGTGGTGGAAGCCCTGGAGCGGTCTCGGGCGCCGGTACAAGACGTGGCGCCGGTGGTTGTGATGCGGCTGGCCTCCGTCAAAGGGGTGCCTGTCGAGCAGTTGATCACGAATAAATCCGATGCCATCCCCAATTGGGTTCTGAGGCGCGAATACCGTTCCACCTACCGAGATCGTCTTGTCGATTCGGAGAAACTAGCGGGCGGAAGCTTCATTTCTTCCGTCGATCCCGGGAGCGGCGATTTGCCGGCCCCGATCTCCTTGGAGGAAGGCATCGCGAAGGATCTTCGGGTTGGTTTGGGCGATGAATTGACCTTTGATGTCCAAGGACTCAAAATTCGGACGAGGGTCAGCAGTTTGCGGACTGTGGACTGGCGGCGGGTCCAAGCGAATTTCTTCGTGGTCTTCCCCCTGGGGGTGCTGGAAGAGGCGCCTCGGTGGTACATCATCGCCACGCGAACTCGGGACGCGCTTGAGTCCGCGCGTGTGCAACAAGCCGTCGTGCGTGAATTCCCCACCGTGTCGGTTCTTGATTTGGCGCTGGTGATGAAAACCGTGGACGAAGTCGTCGGCAAGATCGCGTTCGCCGTGCGATTCATGGCGTTGTTCACGATCTCTACGGGGCTTTTGGTTCTGGCGGGCGCCGTCTGGAGCGGCCGCACGCAGCGATTGTCCGAATGCGTTCTGATGCGGACGCTGGGGGCTTCTCGAAATCAAGTGCTGGGAGTGCTCTTCGCCGAGTATTTGTTCCTGGGTGCGCTGGGGGCCGCGACGGGCGGGCTCCTGGCGATCCTTGCGAGCTGGGGGCTAGCCACGTTTGTTTTCAAGATGGCGTTCTCCTTCGCCCTGCTTCCAGTGGTGATGGGATGTGCGGTCGTGTGTCTCGTCACGATCCTTTCCGGGCTTCTCGCCAGCCTGGGGTTGACGCGCCACCCGCCTTTGATGGTTTTGCGGACCTCATGAGTTGCCGGGCTTGGCATCTGGGCCGGATGCCGCACAGCGCCCGGTCATGCACGCAGGTCAAAGTATGGACAAATCAGCTTGCCGAGTCCACGTCGATGCCGGAGATTGACGGAACGATTGACCGGATCAAAAAAAACCAGCCGTGAGTTGCAGCCTCATTGGCGTGTGTGTGGGTTATCCCGCTTTTCTTTCCAGCACCCGCGGCTCTCTGAACTATGAACGACCGCCTCATCAAAATAGTGATTCAACCGGGTCTGCGAGTCTCGATTGGCATCGTCGCCGCGTGGTGTCTCAGCGCGTTTCCGTGGGCTGCCTCCGCCGGCGACGGCAGTTCCACCAACTCGCCGTTGCTCACGGTTGACCGCGTTTTCGATGGCGATGAGTGGAATGGCGACACGGCCCCAGCGATCGTTTGGTCCAAGCGAGGCAAGGGCTACTACGTTTTCGAGAAAGCGTTCGCGGGAGGCTCCGGCAAGGATCTGGTCCTCACGAATCCTGAAACGGATGGCAAGGAACTTGTGGCGCCCTCCCATGCGTTCACGATACCCGGCGAATTCAGGTCGCTCGGGATCGACAGCTTCGAGCTTTCAGAAGATGAGTCCAAGATTTTGATCTTCACGAACAGCCGGCGCGTCTGGCGCCAAAACACACGGGGTGACTATTGGGTCTACGACATCACGAGCCGCGAGCTGAGGAAACTAGGGGGCGACGCCTCTCCCTCGTCGCTCATGTTCGCCAAGTTTTCGAAGGACGGGACTCGGGTGGCCTTCGTGCGGGAGAACAACATCTACGTCCAGCAATTACGGGACATGAGTCTCCTCCGGTTGACCCACGACGGCTCCACTCATGTCATCAACGGAACCTTCGACTGGGTGTATGAAGAGGAGCTCTATTTGCGCGATGGATTCTTGTGGAGTCCGGACGGCTCCTCGATCGCCTACTGGCAGCTCGATTCCAAGGGTGTTCGTGAGTTTCAAATGATGAACAACACGGACAGTTTTTATCCGAAAACGGTTCCCCTTCCGTATCCGAAGACGGGGGAGGAAAACTCGGCGGCTCGCATTGGCGTCATCCCGTCGAAAGGCGGCGAAACCCAGTGGATGAGTGTGCCGGGAGACCCCCGAAACCACTACCTGGCCCGGCTTCACTGGGCTTCGAATTCCACCGAGCTCCTGATCCAGCAGTTCAACAGGTGGCAAACGACGAATCGGGTGATGCTGGCCAACGCGCGGTCCGGGGAGGTCAAAACGTTGTTTGAGGAAACCGATGGCGCCTGGGTTGAAAACGAGAACGCGGTCCGTTGGATCGAGAAGGGCAAGCGGTTTTTGTGGCTCAGCGAGCGGGATGGCTGGCAGCATGTCTACAGAGCTTCCCGCGAGGGCGGCGCTCCGTCGCGAGTGACCAAAGGGGATTTCGACGTGATCGCCATTGTTGAACTGGACGCAGCCCAGGAGTGGCTTTACTTCACCGCATCACCGGAGAATCCGACACAGCGCTTCCTGTTTCGAGTGAAATTGAGCGGTGGCAAACCAGAGCGGCTGACTCCCGCGGACCAGCCTGGCACGCATTCCTACATTCTTTCGCCGGACTGCCGATGGGCGATGCACACCTACTCCACCTTCAACCGCCCTCCGGTAACTGACTTGATTCGATTGCCCGATCACACCTCCGTTCGCGTCCTCGAGGACAACAAAAAACTCACTGAAAAACTGGCTTCGTTGAAGCCAGTTTCGACGGAGTTTTTCCGGATCGAGATCGGCGACAAGATTCTCCTGGACGCTTGGTGCATCCGGCCCCCGGATTTCGACGCGGCGAAGAGGTATCCAGTGGTTTTTCATGTTTACGGCGAGCCAGCCGCGCAGACCGTTTTGGATTCGTGGGCGGGCAAAAGGGCGCTCTGGCATCGAATGCTGGCCCAGCAGGGATATCTTGTCATGAGCGTGGACAACCGGGGCACACCGGCGCCGCGCGGACGCGAGTGGCGGCGCGCCTTGCGCCAGAATATCGGCATTCTCAATCCCGCCGATCAAGCGGCCGCGACCCAGGCCATCCTGAAGCGATGGGACTACGTGGATCCGAGCCGGGTTGGCATTTGGGGGTGGAGTGGCGGAGGCTCGTCCACGCTGAACGCGCTGTTTCAATATCCCGATCTTTATCAGACGGGCATGTCAATCGCTCCCGTGCCTAACCAACGTTATTATGACACCATTTATCAAGAGCGTTACATGGGTCTGCCAGACGAAAGCCCGGATGGCTACCGAAGAGGATCGCCGATTTCCCACGCCCACAAACTAAAGGGAAATCTTTTGATCATCCATGGGACGGGGGACGACAATGTTCATTATCAAGGCCTGGAAGCGCTGGTGAATGAGCTGGTCTCCAACAACAAGCCTTTCACCATGATGGCCTATCCGAACCGAACCCACTCGATCTCGGAAGGCAAGAACACGACCCGCCACCTTTATGGTTTGCTCACGCGTTTTCTCAATCAGAATCTGGAGCCTGGTGGGAAGCCGCGCTAGTGTGCCGTTCACGAATTCGGTGGGCATTTGTTGTGCCACATTGAATCTCTGGCACGGCGCGACGAGGGAGCCTATCCGGACATGGATCTGTGACCGAGGAGCAACGCAGCCAGAGGTTCAATGTGGCACAGCTTGATGGGCGGCACGTCTTTTTGATTTAGACTTCGTTGTTCGCTTCTCACAGACCCACGAAGGGTATGTTCGTCGTTCTCGCCTCGCCTGAATCAAAAATCCATTGCCGCAAATGTCCACCCAATTCGTGAACGGCACACTAGACTTCCGCCAAAGGCTCCGTGGCATCGCCAAATTTCGGCAGGCGCACGGACATCTTGTCCATCATGGAAAGATACAGGCGGCACATCTGCCGCTGGGGCTTGTCCTTGTAGTCCAACACACGGCCGCCTTGGATGCGGCCGCCCGCTCCGCCCAGCAACACAACGGGAAGCTGCGTCGCGTCGTGGCTGCCGGTCAGCATCGAGGAGCAATACATCAGCATGGTGTTGTCTAGTGCGGTCCTCGGCCCCTCCTGGATCGCGTCCAGTTTTCGAGCGATGTAGGCCACTTGTTCCAGGAAGAATTGGTTCACTTTCAGCCAGTCGGCTGTGTCGCTGTGCGAGAGAAGGTGGTGGATCATGTAATCCACGCCGAGGTGCGGGAAACGCAACGAGCTGTGGTCGTTGTTCAGTTTCAGGGTGCAGATGCGGGTCGTGTCGGTTTGAAACCCAAGCACGAGCAAGTCGCAGATCAAGCGCATGTGCTCGCTGATGTCTTGCGGAATGCCGTCGGCGGGCCGCTGCATGTTGGGCTTCGCCAAACTGGGTCTCCAGCCCTGCAACTCTCCTTTTTTGCCGGCGTTTTGGATTCGTTGCTCCACTTCCCTGACCGAATCGAGATACTCATCAAGCTTCCGCTGGTCATTGACACTGATTCGTCGCCGCAGATCCTTAGCGTCTCGGAGCACCGCGTCGAGCACGCTTTTGTCTCCCTGGCTCACCTCATCTTTGAACAGCCGGTCAAAAGCGAGGGCCGGATAAATTTCGAGCGGCGTCGGCGTGGTCGGAGAAGTCCAGGAAATGTGGGAGCTATAGAGCATCGAATAATTCTTGTGCACCGAGGGGTTGGATTTTTCGCAACCCAGCACGAGGCTGGGCACCTTGGTGGAGTGGCCGTAGCGCTGGGCGAGCAACTGGTCGATGCTCGTGCCGGATCGGATCTCCCCTCCCGAGGCCAGGGGCGCGCCCGAGAGCAAATTTCCCGTTTGCGAGCTGTGGATGTTGCCCTTGAGAGCCTCTTCGTTATAGAGGCCTTTGATGAACAGCATTTTTTCCCGGAAATCCGTCAATGGGGCGAGCACCTTGCCCAGCTCCATGTTCTTGCCTTCGCCTTTGGCACACCATTCCTTCGAATGAAACCCGTTTCCTGAAAAAAGGACTGCCAGCCGCACGGGCGCCTCGCTGGCCGGCTTGGCGCCGGAAGGCGGCGCGTCGCCCCACACAGCCAGGGATTCCATCCAAGGCAAGGACATCGTGACGCCAATTCCTCGAAGAAAGGTACGGCGAGAAAAATGGTGGTTGCTCATAGGTTTCTTGAAGTTAACCATCTTTATCGGGATTGGCCGCCCATGGACAGCGAAAAATGGAAGCTGCTTAACCGTGATTATGCGATACTTGGCAGTGCTGCGCTGCGGCGCAGCCCTCAGTTGAATTGTCACTTCTTAATTCCCACCCCAGTGACGGCGCCTTCATGGGATCGTCCCAGCGCGGGAACATCCAAGATTCGCCAGGGGCAACAGGCGCTTTAAGGTTGAAAGGCCGGTGAGAAAACTCGTCGGCGCCACGGGTTGGCCTTGATCGTTCGGCGTCAGTGAGCGTAATCTACTGGGTAGTGGGCGGCCTTTACACAGAGGATCTGTCATTGATGAATCATAGGCGTCATTCGAAATCGGCGATCAAGTTTTTCGCCACCTGGTTTGGCGCGGTGTGGATTGCCTTCGAACTTTCCGCCGCGCCTGCGGAGGAGCTCCGAATTCAGTTCAACCGGGACGTCCGTCCCATTCTTTCGGACAAATGCTTCTTTTGTCATGGCCCCGATGAGAAGAAGCGGCCGAGCGGGTTGAGGCTCGATGTTCGCGAGGATGCGTTGAAGGACAAGAAGACTCTGGTGCCTGGAAAACCCGATGAGAGCGATCTGATTTGGCGGGTGACGACTTCTGATGTCGACGATCACATGCCCCCGGCGAGCTCGAAGGTTGGGCGCCTGACTCCGGATGAAGTCAAGACCCTAAGGCTTTGGATTGAGCAAGGCGCTCCTTATGAGCAACATTGGGCATTCATTCCTCTGGCTCCGGCTAAAGTTCCGATTGTCGTCCTGAAACCGAGCCAAAAGGCCTCCGAGAGTCTGCCGCTGACGCCGCCGACACCCATCGACGCCCTGGTGTGGTCCAAGCTGGCGTCCCAGGGATTGAGGCCTCAGCCGGAAGCCGAAAGGGCCACGTTGATCCGGCGCGTGTCGCTGGACCTGACGGGATTGCCTCCCAAGGCGGATGAGGTGGAAGCTTTTCTTCGAGATCCCTCCCCCAACGCCTATGAGAAAGTCGTCGATCGCCTGCTGGCGTCACCTCGATTTGGCGAGCGCATGGCGGTTGACTGGCTGGACATCTCGCGATACGCCGACAGTTACGGGTTTCAAGTTGATCGGGAGCGGGATGTGTGGCTCTGGCGGGACTGGGTGGTGCGCGCATTCAACGAAAACCTGCCCTTCGATCAATTCGTCACGTGGCAGTTGGCGGGTGACTTGCTGCCACTTTCGACCGATGAACAGGTTCTCGCAACAGCCTTTAATCGGTTGCATCAACAGGAGTCGGAAGGGGGCAGCGTCGAGGAGGAATATCGCGTGGAATACGTCGCCGATCGTGTGCAAACCTTCGCCACGGCGTTCCTCGGACTCACGTTCGAATGCGCGCGCTGTCACGACCACAAATTCGACCCGCTCACGCAGAAAGAGTATTACCAGTTCTTTTCCACTTTCCAAAACGTAGACGAAGCGGGCTTGTACTCTTATTTCACGACGTCCCCACCCACGCCCGCCATGATGCTCCTGGATGAACCCGGGAAGCGTCTCCGGGCGTCCTTGCAACAAGCCGTGGCGCAATCGGAAAAAGAGACCCAGGCGCTGCGCTTTTCAAAGAAGGGAGCTTTCGAGGCTTGGCTTGAGAAGCGCCCATCTGAAATCCGAGGCCTGGGGGAAATAGCCCGATTCGATTTTGACACAGTGGCAAAATCCGCCTTCACGAATGCCCTCGGAACCAACGTCGCCACGCTCAAGGGTGAGAACAAGGTGGTGCCGGGCAGGCGCGGCAACGCCGTTTTGTTCACGGGGGACGACCCTGTCAGCCTGACGATCGGGAATTTCAAGAACCATGACCCCTTCAGCGTGGCCTTATGGATCAAATCCCCCGACGTGAAGGATCGAGCCGTGGTGTTCCATCGATCGCAGGCTTGGACGGATGCGGCCAGCCGCGGGTACGAGCTGCTGTTGGAAGAGGGAAAGCTGAAATGGTCCTTGATCCATTTCTGGCCGGGCAACGCCATTTCGATTCGCGCGCGGGCCGCGGTCCCAACGAACGAGTGGGTCCACGTCGTCGTGACCAGCGACGGCAGCAGCCGCGCCGCCGGCTTGAGGCTCTTCGTGAACGGCCGTTCCGCGGAAGTGGATGTCATCAAGGATTCGCTCACCAAAGAAATAACGGGCGGAGGCGGAGATTCAATCGCCCTCGGAGAGCGATTTCGTGATCGTGGTTTCAAGGACGGATTGGTGGACGATTTCCGGGTTTTCACCAGGGCTCTTTCACCGGTTGAAGCCGCTTGGGTGTGGGAGCCTTCCAGCGCGCTGGCGCTCCTGGCGAAGCCGGTGTCCGCGCTGGAGCCGGCCCAACGGGAGGCTCTTTTCGAGTATTTTTTGAATGCGTGCGACACCGAATGGCAAACGGAATTGGACGAGCTGAAGGAGTTGCGGGCGCAAGTGGGCACGCATGCGGAGGGAATTCAAGAAATCATGGTGATGCGCGAGCTGCCAACGCCCAAGCCGGCTTATGTGCTGGCCAGGGGTGAATACAATCTTCGCGGAGCGACCGTGGGCGCCGGTGTTCCGGCCGCCTTGCCGCCTTTGCCCAAAGGGGCGCCCCCGAATCGCCTCGGGCTCGCGATGTGGCTTACGGATCCAAGCCACCCACTTTTCTCGAGAGTGACCGTGAACCGCTTTTGGTTGAGTCTTTTCGGGAGGGGCTTGGTCAAGACCACCGAAGATTTTGGCAGCCAAGGATCGCGCCCGCGGCATCCTGGAGTTCTCGACTGGCTGGGTATCCGGTTCCTCCAAAGCGGGTGGGATACAAAGTCGCTATTTAAAACGATGGTCATGAGCCATACTTACCGTCAGCAAAGTGTTTCGGACCCTCAATCGATGGCGGACGATCCCGAGAACGAATGGCTTGCCAGGGGTCCGCGATTCCGGCTGCCCGCGGAGATGATCCGCGACAACGCCCTCTTTGCGGCCGGGCTTTTGAGCGAACAAATTGGGGGCCCGCCCGTGAACCCATACGAGATGAGCGAAGCATTCAAGCCCGCGAAGGCGTCCGGGGGCGATGGAGCCTATCGACGGAGCCTCTACACAGTTTGGCGCCGCACCAGTCCTCCCCCCGCGATGCTCACTTTTGACGCGCCCCGGCGAGCCGTTTGCGCCTCGAGGCGGGAACGAACGGATTCCCCGTTGCAGGCGCTCATCCTTCTGAACGGAGTGCAATATGTTGAAGCGGCCCGGGTGCTTGGGGAAAAGCTGCACCGCGATGCCAACGGAGAAGTCACCGCCATGATACGGGAAGGTTTCATGCGCTGCCTGAGCCGCGCGCCGGATTCCCGGGAAGTGGAGATTTTGCTGCGCCTTCACGCGGAACAACTCGAGCATTTCCGCTCCCGCCCCGGGGAAGCCGAATCTCTGCTGAAGATGGGTCAGGCGCCGCGAGTTCAAGCGATCCCGCCGCCGGAAGCCGCCGCGGCTGCCATTCTCGCGCAGGCGTTGCTCAACCATGATGGCTCCGTGGTCAAAAGATGAATCCAACCGAGCCCGCGCTATGAATGCCGACCTCCTGTTTCTCACAAATCGCCGCCAGTTTCTCTCAAGGTTTGGCCTGGGGTTGGGCGGCATGGCTTTGACCGAAATGCTCGGAAGCCCATTGACTGCGGCACCCTCGGCATCGACTGCGGATCAAGGCATTTTGGAGCGCACGCATTACCCGGCCAAGGCGAAGCGCGTCATTTTCCTGTTCATGTCCGGCGGGCCGTCCCAGTTGGATTTGTTCGATTACAAACCCCTGTTGAAGGAGCGCCATGGGGAGCAGTTGCCGGATTCGGTGCGTGGCCAGCAGCGGTTGACCGGGATGTCTGGAAACCAGTCCTCCATTCCGTTGGTTGGGTCCCCGTTCAAGTTCAGCCAACATGGCAAATCCGGCGCGTGGCTGAGTGAATTGCTGCCGCATACCGCGGGCATCGCGGACGAGCTTTGCATCGTGCGCTCGATGTTCACCGAGGCCATCAACCACGGGCCTGGCGTCACGTTCATGCAAACGGGAACTCAGATCGCAGGCAGGCCTAGCATTGGGGCGTGGCTCAGCTACGGCCTCGGCCAATCCAACGCGAACCTACCCTCTTTTGTCGTCCTGATCACAAAAGGCAAGTCAGGGCAGCCGCTCGGGGCGCATCTTTGGGGCAGCGGATTTCTTCCCACGCGTCATCAGGGTGTGTTGTTTCGAGCCGCGCAGGATCCGGTCCTCTACCTGGGCAATCCCGCGGGTGTGAATTCGGAATCCAGAAGACTGCTCCTCGACCGCTTGAAGGAGTTGCACGAGCACCAATTTCAAGGGACGCCCGACGCGGAAATCCAGAGCCGGATTGACCATTATGAGATGGCCTTCCGCATGCAATCCAGCATTCCGGAAGCATCGGATTTGTCGAAGGAATCCCCGTCCGTGATCGAGTCTTACGGTCCCGACGCGCGAACCCCAGGCACCTTCGCGGCGAACTGCCTCCAGGCTCGCCGCCTCGCGGAGCGGGGGGTTCGATTCATTCAACTTTATCATCAGGACTGGGATCACCATGGCGGGCTTCCGAAAGGGCTTCCCGGGTTGTGCCAGGAAACGGACCGGCCGGCGGCCGCGCTCGTGCGAGATTTGAAGACCCGCGGATTGTTGGAAGAGACACTCGTCGTCTGGGCGGGCGAGTTTGGGCGCACGAATTATTGCCAGGGGAAAATCCAACCGAATTTTGGCCGGGATCACCATCCCCGATGCTACACGATTTGGATGGCGGGCGGCGGCGTCAAGGCCGGCTCGACTTTTGGCGAGACGTGTGAATTTGGCTACAACGTCGTTTCAAACGGAGTTCATATCCATGATCTCCAGGCGACGGTGCTCCATCAGCTCGGCATCGATCACGAGCAGCTCACGTACAAGTTTCAAGGCCGTCGTTACCGGTTGACAGACGTCCATGGAACCGTTGCCGCCGGTTTGCTCGCGTGATCGCTGCGGGCCGATGAGTTTTCATGTTCGTGATTTCTCCGAACAGACGCGGTGAGTCGGAAGCCGGCTCAAGCCGCAAGCGCTTGTGCGCCCGTTGACTCACGGATAAAAGACACCGAAGGATTCTGAATAGACAGGGGTGAGTGACTCAGGTGTTTGGTTGTGTTTAGGGACTCTACATCTGGTGTCAAGCCCTTGGAACGGTGTGGAAGAATTGCATCCAAACGCGCGTCAGGATGCCCTCGGCCGTCGCGCCAAAGGCTCCTGGTGAAGCCCAAAAGGATGGGAGATGTTCTGGCTCGGCACCCAGCGGGCAGCGCCCCCTCAGTCATTCTTT
>SYMW01000316.1 GCA_005805305.1 Verrucomicrobiales bacterium | reverse complement strand
TTATCGTCAGGATCTTGCGAAGATTCAACTGGGGCAACTGCCGTTTTGAGGTTCAACCCACGCCAATGACCGCGCGAATTCAAGCAGGCAGCGCGTCCAGCGCGGCCAGCACTTCCGCCGCATGTTCCTCCGGTTTGACCCGCGGCCAAATGTTTTGGATGCGGCCGTCCGGCCCGACTAAGAACGTGACGCGATGGACCCCCAGATACTTGCGCCCCATGAAGATCTTTTCTCCCCAAACCCCGTAAGCTTCGGCGATGCGGTGCTCCGTATCCGAGAGCAGCGGGAATGGAAGTTGGAATTTCGAAATGAATTTGTCATGGGATTTCACCGAATCCGGGCTGACTCCAAGAATGAGGGCGCCGCGTTTCTTGAATTCCGCGAAGGCATCGCGGAATCCGCAAGCCTCCTTCGTGCACCCAGGCGTGTCATCCCTGGGATAGAAATACACGATCACGGGTTTGCCCTTCAGTTCAGCAAGGGAAAGAGTTGATCCTCCACTCGTCAGAGTCGAGAATTCAGGAGCGCGATCTCCCACTTTTAGTTTGAGCACTTGTTCTTTTGGCATGGTGGGATGTTTTAGCCGAATGCGGGTGGAGTGTTTGATTTCAGAAGCGGCGATGGTTTGGCAGGCCTGGTGGCGGGCGCTGATTCAAGGGCATAGCCGCTCGAGTGTCCATGAATCTTCGCCCAACTTGGTGTACAAGAAGCGGTCGTGCAGCCTGCTGGAGCGGCCCTGCCAGAATTCGATGGTCGATGGTTGGACTCGGAATCCGCCCCAGAACGAAGGCAGAGGGATTTTGCCATCCGAGAACTTCTGCTTGATTTGCTGCCACTGCATCTCGAGTGCTTTTCGCGAGGAGATCACACTGCTTTGTTTGGAGGCCCAGGCGCCAATCTGGCTGTCGAGTGGGCGTTGAATGAAGTAGGCGAGGGCTTCCGAGGTGGAAACTCTTGAGGCTTGTCCGCACACGATGACTTGCCGCTCCAAAGCAATCCAAGGGAAGAGCAGGCACACATGGGGATTCGATTCGATGTGCCGTGCCTTTCTGCTTTCCAGGTTGGTGAAGAAAACGAAACCCCTGGAGTCGAATTGCTTGACCAGCACGGTGCGCAAAAGCGGGCGGCCTTGCGAATCCGAGGTCGCTAAACTGACGGCGTTGGGTTCGACCAGTTTCGAGTCGCAGGCCTCCCCGAACCATTTCGTGAATTGACGGATGGGGTCGGACTCGAGGTCGCGCCGATGCAACTCCGCTCGCTCGTAATTCGACCGCATGTTCCCGAGATCCATGGCTTTATTCGTAATGGACCGATGTCCAAATGGAAAGAGTTAAGCCTGCAAGAGAGTGAGGATGTGCTCAGCGAGTCGCCGCCGTTTTTCTTGCTGGGCTCTTGGAACTTTGAGAGGATGGCGCCTGCGATCTGCGTCACTTCTGGACTGGATCCCATTTGCCTATGAGCGAACACACAACCCACACTTCCAATGGAAACGGCGCCGCGGCTGAGGCTGCGGAGTCGATCCCCGCTGTCGTCATTCCCGAGCACCGATCCGCGGCGGCGGAGCGGCGGCGGCGGTATCCCTATCGTTTTCCTTCTGACCGCCGCCGATTGGGAGGAGCGTTCGACGTCGCCGAGGGATCTCGACGGTTGCAGCGCTTTTTCTACTTCGAAAGGCGATTGATGCAGGCCTTGGGCGCCTGGACGCTGACCATCCCGGAGTTCGAAGTGAAGCTGGAAACTGGCCGCCATATCTTTTACCACGGCGACGCGGCTTGGATGTTGCGAGAGCGTCTGAAAGAAATGGAGCATCGCGTCAAGGAGGTTGATTCTTTTCGAGACTCCGAAGTGGATCAGTTAATCGAAGAAACCTTGAGCGCCGGGTCCGCGGCGGAGTTGCTGGTGGGCGTTCACCAGGTTATCGGTCGAGCGCTCGAAACCGCCTACCGCCATCACATTGACGACACGGATTCCGTCACGGACGCTCCGACAATTCGTTGTTTGAGGCGTCTTTTGACTGACTATGAGCCCATGCTGCGGTGGGCCGAGGAGGCGATCGAGGCTTATGTTCAGGGAGGCGTGGAGGAGTCGGGTTTGGCGTCGTGGCGCTGGCATTTGCAGCGGTTGCTCGCCTCGATTGGAGGAGTGACCGGCGCCGATAAGCGAACGGAACCGCCGACACCGCTTCGCTCCACCGGCCATCCTTTCTCGCGGGGCACAGTTCCACTCAGGGACGAGCGCTTTGATTCTTTCAAGAACACCGGGGATTACGATACGGCGGACGGCCAGGCGCGGTTCGCTAAGGATTCCTACGAGAATCTGCGGCTGCGGTTCATCCGGACACAGCGCGACGAAGTGGACGCGATCGAGGCGTTTGGAACTTTCATCTGGGACATTCGATTCAAGGATTTTCAATCCGAGTATGATCTGGCGCGGATCACTTGGGACGAGGCGCGGCACACGGAGATTGGGCATCGGGCGCTGCTAGCCTGCGGCTACGACCCGTTTGAATTGAAAAACCGATTGACCGGATCGACGTGTCGCGGACCGATGGAACCTGCGTTCGCGATGGCGGAGATCAACCTATTCGGGGAAGTCGGAGTGCTCAAGACGATTAGCGGGCTGATTGACACAGCGGCGGAGCGCCGGGATGATTTGCTTTTTCATGTGGCGGATTACATTCGAGCGGATGAGAGGACCCACGTGAGGAAGGGGCAGGGGATCATCAAGGTCATGACCGACATGGACGCAAAATCGTTGGAGTTGCGCACCCGCGAGTTGTTCACCGAATGTCTTGTGAGCCTGGGCGTGGTGAAGAAAGACATGGACGTGTTCACCGTGACCCGCGAGGACATCGAGCATCTGGTTGGAGAATGAAGGGCGAAGCACCCTCCACGAGGTTCAAAAGCCGTTTTAAGGTTTAAGGTGCATTCATGTTCCGGCAGTTCGTTTCGAGCATTTTCCGGGGGCACAACGTTTTTTTTCCAGGTTAGGAATGCGAGGCATCGAAGTTCGTGCTAGGCTGATCGAATGCTTTTCTTTCACGGCACGGGCAAGCTCAGGGGTGTTGGAGGATATGGGTCGTCTTGCGTCCGCCTCGCCATCCTCATTCCGGGGATGGTGCTTCTTATCTTCGCCGGTCTTGTGTCAGAGGCTCGCGGAGCCGGGTTCCGAATCACGGAGTTCATGGCCGCCAACGCGTCCGGGGTGAAGGACGAGGATGGGGATTACAGCGATTGGATTGAAATTCAGAATGAAGATCGGGTAGGGCGGTCTCTCTTGGGATGGGCGCTCTCGGATGACTCCAAAGCTCCTCGCAAGTGGGTATTCTCCGAGGCGGTTGTTCCTCCTGGCGGATTTTCGTTGGTTTTCGCTTCGGGAAAAAACCGGTTGGCTCCCAAGGGGCAGTGGCATGCGAACTTCAAGCTGAACCGCGATGGCGGTTTTCTGGCGCTTACCAGTCCGGACGGCCATGTCGCCAGCCGGTTCGCGCCGTATCCACGCCAGATCAGCGATGTCTCTTACGGCGTTTCGATCGCCATTCAATCGGTGACGTGGTTGTCTGCAAAAGACCCTGGCCGGTTGCATGTGCCACTGAACAACTCTTTCGCTCAGGTCTGGATGAACCCCGCTTTTGACGACTCTGATTGGATTCGGGCAACCAACGGAGTCGGGTATGACCGGATTCCGCCCGGCCAACTCGATCCTTTGGAACCGCCTCGACCGATGGAAGACCTGACCGCGCCAGGAGATCCCGCTATCGCCACTTCTCGCAATTCCCCGGACAGTGAGGGCGTGGGAAATGCGATCGATAATAATCCGGCCACAAAATACTTGAACTTCGACAAATTGAACGTTGGGTTGACGGTCAGTGCGTCGAAAGGTTCGGGAGTCGTCACGGGGTTGCGATTCACCTCGGCTAACGACTCGCCGGAACGCGATCCAACAAGTTTTGTTCTTTACGGATCGAATAACGGGCGGACATTTGACGTGGTTTCTCAGGGTGGCATTCCCGCCTTCTCGGGCCGTTTCACGCCCGTCCAAGTGAGTTTCGCCAACGCGGCGGCCTACTCGCGCTATCGGTTGTTGTTTCCGACCGTGCGGAATGCCGCCGCCGCCGCTGCCATGCAGATTGCCGAGGTCGAGTTCTTAGGGAAAACTGGCCCAGAGCCTCAGCCTGTTTCGGATTGGATTCGGACGAACGTTGAGTCGCCTTTGTTCTCCGGACTCAAGACGACTGCTTACCTGCGTTTTCCGTTTGTAGTACCGGAAAGTGCTTCATGGGATGAGTTGGCGCTTCTCGTCCGCTTCGACGACGGTTTCGCGGCCTGGGTTAACGGAGTGCCCGTGGCTCGGGGGAATGCGCCCGCGGATCTCGGTTTCAATGGCACCGCTCCCACCAATCGCTGGCGACGCGACGTGATGCAACCCATCAGATTTGATTTCGCCACCAAGGCCACCGTGCTCCATCCTGGAACCAACCTCCTCGCGCTTCAGGGGTGGAATGACCGCGCCGACAGCCCGGATTTTCTCCTTGAAGCCCGGATCGAGAGCACTCGCCACTTAGTTGGACCCGCGGGCTACTGCGACCTCGCCACCCCCCGCGCCGTCAACGCCTCCGTGAAGCTGGGTTTGGTCTCGGATCCGGTTCCGAATTATTCCCACGGTTTCCATGAGACCCCATTTGAACTGACACTGACTTGTGCCACCGATGGCGCCGGCATGCGGTACACGACCGACGGAAGCGCCCCCGGATTAACCAACGGCCTGCCCTACAGGAACGCCATTCGAATAGACCGGACAACAGTGCTTCGCGTGGCAGCCTTTAAGGAAGGGTGGCGAACCTCCAGGGTTTTGACCCGGACCTATGTATTCCCGGGAGAAGTGGCTCGTCAGAGCCGATCTCAGGCGCTGGCCGCGGGGTTTCCAGCGAGCTGGGGGAGCCAACCCGCGGACTATGGTCTCGATACGCGCGTGGTGGGTCCCGTGGACAATTTTGGCGGTAAATATTCCAGAACGTTTTCGAATGATTTGAAGTCGGTTCCGACGATGTCGATTGCCATCAGCACCGCCGATATGTTTGGACCCCAAGGCATTTACTCTAATCCGCACAGCCATGGGGAGGCCTGGGAACGCCCCATATCAATAGAACTCTTTTATCCTGATAACCGTGTGGGTTTCCAAGAAGAGGCGGGTTTGCGCATCCAAGGCGGAGCTTTTCGCGGTTTCAATCTCACGCTCAAAAAATCGTTTCGGGTTGTCTTTAGGAATAAGTATGGGCCTGGAACTTTGCTTTTTCCGCTCTTCGGATCCGAAGCCGCAAAGGAGATCAACAACTTCGTGTTGCGGGCGAACAGCAACGATGCTTGGCCCTATGGAGGCGGCAGTTCGCTCTATGTCCGCGATGCATTTGCCATGGAAAGCGCTCGCGCGATGAGCATCCCCGCGTCCCATTCATTCTTTGTCCACCTCTATATCAACGGACAGTATTGGGGCCTCTACAATCCTGCGGAACGGCCTGACGCCGCTTTCTGCGCGAGTTATTATGGAGGAAACAAAGAGGACTGGGACGCCATTAACCAAGATTCTGTTCCAGACGGAACCTACGATGCTTGGAATCGGATGTTGGCGATGCTCAATCAGGATTTCTCCAGAGCCGATGTCTACCAGCGGATTCAGGGCAATAATCCCGATGGCTCGCGCAACCCCGCCTACGAATGCCTGTTGGACGTCGATAACATGATCGACTACCTCATTCTAAACTTCTACATCGGCAACACCGACTGGCCAGGCCGCAATTGGTGGAGTGGACGCGATCGCAAGAACGGTGATGGATTCAAGTTCCATCCTTGGGACAGCGAAACGGCCTTGGGCTTTAGCGGGCTCGATGCCAATGTGACCGGCGTTGGCGACGCCGTCGCACGCCCGTACGCGGCCCTTCGAGCGAACGCGGAATTCCGCCTGAGATTTGCCGACCACGTTTACAGGCATTTCTTCCATGGTGGGGCCTTCCACGTCGCGTCATCCGATCCGTGGGATCCCGTCAAACCTCAGAACAACCGTCCCGCCGCCCGATTTTTCGCGCTCACGGAGCAGATCAACCGAGCGATCGTGGGCGAGTCAGCCAGATGGGGGGATCAACTGCGTTCGTCTCCGTTCACACGCGACGAGCATTGGCTGGCCGCGCGAAACAGCTTGCTCGCGAGCTACTTTCCGCGCCGCTCTCAGATCGTCCTCCAACAACTCCGATCCGCACGGCTTTATCCATCCATCGATCCACCCGAGATGAATGTTCGTGGCGGTGTGGTGGAGCCAGGGTTCCTCCTATCCCTTTCCGCGCCAAAAGGATCCATCTACTATACGACCGACGGCGCCGATCCCCGGAACCCCGCCAGCCGGCGGCTCTACACCGCTCCGATCGTGCTTTCAGATTTGACCGAAGTGAAGGCCCGAGTGCTGAATGGACCCGAATGGAGCGCGCTCAACCGCGCCTCGTTCGTGGTGGGGAAACCCGCTCTGGGTGTTAGCGAAATTCACTATCATCCCGCCGAGCCAACTCCTGCGGAGCGATCCGCCGGCTTCATCGATGCCGATGACTTTGAATTTCTCGAGTTGGTGAATCATGGCGCCGCGACTTACGATTTGCGCGCGGTGCGCTTCGAAACGGGAATTCAATTCGAATTCACAGGATCGGCCATTTCGAAGCTCGCGCCGGGAGGGTATCTCCTCCTCGTCAGGAACCGAGCGGCATTCGAGAGCCGCTACGGAAAGGAGTTGCCGATCGCCGGTCAGTACTCCGGAAAACTCGACAACAATGGAGAACGCATCCAGGCCCTTAACGCGGCGGGAGAAGTCATCATCGATTTCATGTTCGGAGTCCGATCGCCTTGGCCAGAAGCTCCCGACGGATCGGGTCCTAGCCTCGAGACGATCAACCCAGCGGACAGCCTGGATGCGGCGGGCAATTGGCGCGCCTCCGATCAAAGCGGCGGCTCCCCAGGCAAGCCTAAGCCGGTCGGACCTCTGCGCTTGGAAATCCTGCGCGCTGGTCCGTCCGAAATCCGGATCTCCTTTGAGGGAAGACAGGGTTCTACCTACACGCTCTATTCAAACGACAGCGTGCCCTTTCGATCGTGGAGCCTAGTCGAACGAGGCGCCGCCCTCTCCAGTGATAGCCAGGTTGAATTGAGCCTCACGCCGGCCACGGACGGATTGGCGAGATTCTTCCGAATCTCCATTCCTTAGGGTCCGTGCAAAAATAAATTCGGGCTTTGCTGGCGGAATCCTGACATTATGGCGAGGCACGAATGACCTGCCTGCGCCCAAACCGCCTGCCGCGAAATCCGCGGCGCAGGCAAGGGGCTCCGGCGAGGCAAGCGAGCATACCCTCCCGGTCTGTGACGAATGAGTCACAAAGGAATAATGTCATACTGTCATGAGGCCCCAGCCCTCCGGGGCGGGGCGGTGCCAGGCCATCTGCCGCGTTGCTCGCCTGCCTGCCGTAGCCGCCACGGCGCAGGCAGGTCAGTTACAGCCCCACCTTGGGGGACCCGCCTTCGCCGAGGCTTCG
>SYMW01000315.1 GCA_005805305.1 Verrucomicrobiales bacterium | reverse complement strand
TGATCACGTCTGGAACCGTGTTTCTCGCCACGGTCTCGCTCTATCTGCTCGGAGGTGGTGTGATCAATGACTTCGCGTTCACATTCCTGGTGGGCATCATTACGGGCACCTATTCGAGCATCTACATCGCGAGCGCCTTGGTCTTATGGTGGCACAAAGGGGAACGGCCAAAAACAGCCGCTCCTCCGGTAGTCGCCAGTCGTGCCGTCGCCACTGGTGCGTGACGGCAAGCTGAAAATCCGTGCGTGGGTAAAGCATTCCCTCTCACGAGGGTTCCTCATCCGCCTCGCCAAGGCCTGAACCTTTCACCCCCTCCGCCTTGGCCGAACGCGGTGGCAGGGAAACAATGACTCCATGGCCTCATGCCGGCAGAGGCGCTGGCGGCCAAACTCAATCGGCTCGAGCTCCCTTTGAATTCCGTGATGCAACATCGCTGGCTGCTCGCGGACGAAATGCCCGGCCGCGCCAAGTTTGCGCAACTGTGCGGCCTTAGATCCCCTCTTGCGGCACAGTGTCTTTGGAATCGAGGCCGCCGGGACGCGGCCTCAGCCGCCCGATTCTTGGATCCGAGATTGAAAGATCTTTCGGATCCATTCCTTTTGCAGGATATGGAGATCGCGGTGGAAAGGCTGATGCAAGCCCGCCACTCCGGAGAATCCGTGGTGATTTTCGGCGACTACGACGTCGACGGCGTGACCGCCGCGGCGTCGCTGAGCGAAGTCCTCACGACGCTTGGATGGAGCGCCGACGTGTACCTGCCTCATCGAATTGACGACGGTTACGGACTCAGCCATGGCGGCTTGGCCAACTGCTTGAAACAGTTTCCTGCGACACTGCTGATCGCGGTGGATTGCGGCTCCAATGCTGTCGATGCCATCGCCGATCTTGGTTCAAAAGGCGTGGACGTGCTCGTGGTGGATCACCATCAAATCGGGGGCCAGCGCCCCGACGCCGTGGCGTTGGTGAATCCCCGCGCTGGGGGCTCGTTGAAGGAAAACCCGCCATGGCAGGACCTCTGTTCCGCCGGCTTGGTTTTCAAACTGGCCCATGCGCTGGTGAAGCGTTGCCGGGCGGACGGAATTGCCGCCGCGTCGTCGTACGATTTGAGGGGGCTGCTGGACTTTGTGGCATTGGGAACGATTTCAGATCTCGTTCCCTTGACCGATGAGAACCGGATTCTGGCGAAAGCCGGCTTGAAACGTCTGGCCTCAACTCCACGCCGCGGACTTCAAGAACTCAAGCGCATCGCCCGCATTCAAAGCACCGTGACGGCGCAGGAGGTGGGGTTTCAATTGGGCCCAAGGCTGAACGCCGCGGGTCGGCTGGAAACCGCGATCGACGCGCTGGCGCTCTTGCGGGCGGAGGATTCAAGGGAAGCACAACGGCTCGCGGCTCTATTGGATGCCCGGAATCAGGAGCGGCAAGGCCTCGAACGACGAATCGTGGAAGCGCTTTTGGAAGATCTCCGCGCGCGCTTCGATCCGGAGCGCGATCTCGTGATCGTGGAGGGGTGTGATGAGTGGCATCCTGGAGTGTTAGGCATCGTCGCCTCCCGTGTGATGCGCGCTTTCCATAGGCCGACGCTCATCCTCGGCGGGGGAGAACGGGAGTGGAAAGGGTCTGGACGAAGCATCGAAGGGTTCGACTTAGCGGAGGCTTTCCGATCCTGCGACGGCCTCCTCATCAAGCATGGCGGGCATTCAATGGCCGCTGGGGTTACCCTTGATCCTGAAAATGTGCCTTCCTTGCGCCAGTCGTTGAATGCTTTGGCTAGGAACTGGCTTCGTGCCGATCATTTCATCCCCGAACTACGCTTGGATGCGTCTACTGATCTGCAGAGCGTAGATTGGGAGCTGATCGAGGAGTTGGAACGGCTGGCTCCATTCGGCATTGGCAACGCGCAGGCACAGTTCATGGCGCCCTCAGTCCGTGTCGAAGGAGATGTGAAGAGGATGGGAAAAGACGGGCGTCACATGAAGTGTATGGTGCGGGATGGCGGCGTGGGCCATGAAGTCGTCTGGTGGAACTCGGAGTCGAAGTCTTTTCCAACGGGCGAGTTCGATCTGGCATTTGTTCCCGGAGTCAGTGAGTTTCAAGGGCGGCGGAGCTTGCAGCTCAGATGCCTGGATTGGCGAGCCCGCGGCGATGGGGCTTGACCCGGAATCGCGAGAAAACCGATGAATGTCGCGTTATTGGTGGCTGCCGGCCGCGGGACCAGGATGGGCCCGGGTGTCGACAAGCTTTTCTTGGAAGTGGCCGGACTGCCGGTCGTGGCTCATTCATGGCGGCGTTTGGACGCCTGCCCTTCCTTGGATCGTGTTTGTGTGGTGATTAGAGAGGATGCGAGGCAGGAATTTGAAAACCTGGCTAAGTTGGCGGGATTCCGGAAACCACACCAGTTGGTGATCGGAGGAGAAGAGCGGCAAGACTCGGTCTGGAATGGGATTCAAAGCCTTCCTGATGAGGCTGAGATCGTTGCGATCCACGACGGCGCCCGGCCCTGCGTGTCCGTTGAGGATGTGGAACGAGTGATCGCGGAGGCCGGCAGGAGCGGCGCCGCCGTGGCCGCTTCGCGAGTGGCCGACACCGTTAAAGCGTCGGATCATGGACAGGAAATCGACCATCATTTGGAGCGTTCCCGTCTCTGGGCCGTGCAAACGCCACAGGCCTTCCGATCGGACGTGATTCGGAGGGCGATGACCTGTGTGCGCGAGAAGGGGCTTCGCATTACCGATGACACGGCTGCTTGTGAGCTGATAGGTCAACGGGTGCGTCTGGTTGAGGCGACGCATCCGAATCCCAAAGCGACTTGTCCAGCCGATCTCCCCTATATCGATCTGCTGCTGCGAGGACTGATGGATGCTCCCCGAGCGCTTTGATCTCGCTCCCGTGGGCTCTTGGATCAGCCGCCCATTCCCCGGGAGACGGATCGATTCATTTCGTCTCCGCGATTCGTCCACTGCCCGCCCGCGGGTTTAGGCTTGGAAAATGGAAATTGATGGAAGTTCCGTTTGCGCGGCGGGAGGATTTTGATAGGATAGTGCCGTTCCCGCAATCCCTGTGAATACAGATCCACACCGCTCTTTGCCTGTGGCAGCCACGAGAACTCGCCACTGGGTGGTGGTTTTCGCGGTGACCCTGGCGATCATTCAATACATCGACCGCGTTTGCATTTCCCAAGCCGCCCCGGAGGTGTCGAAGGATTTGGGGTTGAACAAAGAGCAAATGGGATGGGTGTTTGGAGCGTTCACTCTGGCTTACGCCCTCTTTGAAATCCCGACGGGCTATTGGGGCGATAAGATTGGGCCCCGGCGCGTGCTGGTGCGTGTGGTGCTCTGGTGGTCGTTTTTCACCGCGGCCACTGGATGGGTCTGGAATTATGCCTCGCTTGTCATCGCTCGGTTTTTGTTTGGCGCGGGCGAGGCTGGTTGTTTTCCGAACCTGACCCGCGCGTTCGACAACTGGCTGCCGGCGCAGGAACGGGCGAGGGCGCAAGGCATCATGTGGATGAGCGCCCGATGGGGCGGGGCCGCGACACCGTTCTTGGTTTTTCTGGTCTTAGGCGTGATGCCTTGGCGATGGGCGTTTGCGGTGTTCGGCGCTCTTGGGATCGTGTGGGCGGTGGTGTTTTTCCGGTGGTTCAAGGACGATCCCCGCGAGCACCCCGGAGTCAACGAAGCGGAGCGTGCCCTGCTGCCCGCGGTTGAAACCGGTCATGCCGGGCATTTCGCCGTGCCTTGGTCCAAGCTGACACGATCAAGGACGATCTGGCTGTTGTGCGCCCAATATTTTGCGTGCAGTTACGCCTGGTATTTCTTCATCACATGGTTCCCGACTTATCTTTTGGAAGTTCATAAGTTCAACGTCAAACAGAGCGCTCTGCTGGCGGGATTACCCCTTCTGTTGGGAGGTGTGGGATCAATGTTGAGCGGTTGGATGATGCCTCGGCTTCAACGGTTCTTTGGCGGAACCTCACTCGCCCGGCGCGTCGTCGGTGTCTGCGGGCTCACGGGCGCCGCGACTTGCCTCTTCCTGGCGACCTTCGCGCGCGAGCCTCTCTATGCCGTGGCCGCTATAGCGATGGCCAGTTTTTGCAACGACATCACGCTGCCAGGATCCTGGACGACCTGCATGGACGTCGGCGATAAATACGTGGGCACTGTGTCAGGCACGATGAATATGATGGGCAATTTGGGAGGATTCGTCTCCCCCATAGTGCTGGGTTATATCGTTCATAACACTGGCAATTGGAATCTCACTTTTCTTGTGACCGCGGCGCTTTACCTCTTCGGCGCGTGCTGCTGGTGGTTCCTTGATCCTGTGACCCCTCTCGAGGACCAGGTGCGTGACTGAGCCGCCAACTTTAGGGGCGAAATCGCATGATCCCAAACCGGCTCGGAGTGTGCGCCGTTTGGGTTGCCGTGGGATGCCACGCGAGGAAAGATTTGTGGGCGATGTCATGCCGATAGAGATTCAACCGCCATTGATCCCCTGGCTTCGGGCTTGAGTGGGCTAGCTTGCCCATGGGAATTTTCATTTCGCAGGTCCAAATCTTTCGTTCCTGATCAACCCACACCCTGGCTTCGAAGCCGCTCTGCCATTCCAGTCGTTTGTCCTGCAAACCCAGGTTGAGATCCAATTTCTCGCCCGTTGGCGCGACTTCATACTCCGTGTAGTTCCGAGTGTTGGAAGGATCCGATCCGATGAAAGCCTCCACCACATCACGGTCCCATAAGCCGCTCCGCTCCGAGGAGAAGTTCGGTGGATCGAACACCGTCAACACCGTGAACGGGCATTCATAACCGATGTAAAGGAACTGCTCCGACCAGAGCAGCTTGGCTGTGGTCGCGATTTCTGGCTTTGCCTGCCCGGACCTGAGCAGAGCGTCTATCACGACTGGCTTTGCACTCTTCCAAGCGTCGTTGTCGAGTTTTCCGTTCAATTCGAAGTCTTGGGCGACTCGAACGCATTCTGTGGCGGGCAAGGGCATCGAGCGCACCAGGAGCGCGCGGGCATTATCAAAATAGATTTTTCTAAGCACCGACGTTGGAAGGCCTATAGCGTCGATTTTCCAGTCCCCCTGGATGGGAGTCATGTGGTCGAACTGGCGGTCGTAGGTCTCCATCCACCGCCAATGCTTTTCAAAAAAGACAACTGCGTCATCCTCAGTCGGGGCGGGGCCGCTGCCGCTGGATCCCAGAATCATGTTGTTGTGAACCTGGAAATCCGTCGCGAAGAGGATCCGGTCTTGATGCTTCGTGAACAAGCGCCGAACTTTCTCGGGATCATGCCGTCCAATTTCTGGAATCCGCGCCGCTAAATCCGCGCGCATGTTTGGACGGGAATCCAAGGCTTTCTCCACCCATTCCAAATCCTCGGCGTTGTTCGCGAAATGAACGCAAACAAAAGCGGTGCCAGGGTGCCGCGCGATCACACGGTCGAGCGCGGCGAGCAGTTCTTCGCGGGGAGGATACATGGCCGGGTCGCCAAACCACCAATTCCGATGGTCTTTCAGCTCCTTCCACCTTTCGTTCTTCGCGTCATAGGGCAGCCAGAATGCCCGCGGATCGGCCACATGAATCGAGACCGGCATATTGAGCTCGCCACACCTTTTCCAAACCGGATCCAGCTTCGGATCATCAATCCGCAGTAGTTTGCCTTCCTTGTCGCGCAGATAAAGGCCAAGCCGCTTATACTCCTTCAACCCCGCCGCGCCGAGCCGATGGCCCTCCTCGATTTGGCGGGCCGCTTTTTCCCCAAAATCAGGTTCATCCCAGCCCTTATAATCCAGATTCATGTAGTGCATGAACCTCCCAGGATAGAGCCGGTCCGCCATTTCCCTCGCTAATTCAAACTGAGACTTCTCCCCCGGAACGTTTGTGGTTGAGTAGCTGGTGAGGTTGACCGCGATCCCGACGCCGCTGCGATCCATGATTCGAACAGCACGGTGATAAAACTCTTCCTTCGTCGTGATGTGCTGATGCAAATCGATGATTCGACGCTGCTCCCGCCAGATTTTTGGAGTGCTCTCCGCCGAATAGGACGACGTTTCCATTCCAAGCCAGGCAAGCGCTGCCACCCAAGAAACGGCACGGGGCCAAGAGATGCGTGTGTGTGTCATGGTTCTGTCGCCGTCGTTGGTTTGAGTTCCCATTGCTCCCCGAAAAAGCCCGCGTCCGCGATCTTGCCCGGAAATCTTGAATTAGGCGGAGTGGAGAGATCAACGACCGCGTAGTCTGGAAGTTTTGAGACTTGCCGCGCGTTGTTGAGGTAATCGTAGTCTCGAAAAGTGAACCCGCTGTTAAGCACCACGTAACGGTTCGGATTCAGCGGGTTTGGATAAATCATGATCAACGCATGTCCGGAGGAAACGAATGTCTTCGGGCCCACGGCAATCGAATCCGCCGTCCAGGAGATGGGCAGGCTCTTTGCGATGTCACGCAGCACCCGATTGCTGGAAGGATCACCCCAGAGCACGAGATTGTGCTTCGCGATCATTTCGGGTGTGACTTCGATGTCGGCCACCTGGCGCGCCTCGCCTCTGAATTGTTTCCTCCAGTGCTTGAACGCTCGCTGTTGCTCCGAAACGGCCCAGGCGCCCGGTTTCGTGTGCCACCCGCTGCCTGACGGCGTGACCATCAGGAAACTGTCCATGAAGGCGTCATCGACCGGTCCTTGGAGTCCTGGCCTCTTTTCCAGCCCGGCGTGTGGAAGCGCCGCGGACGTTGTCCATCGCCCGTCCTGCATTCGAAAGTGGACTGCCCACGAACGGTCCGACCGTGGACTGGTGGCTTCAATTGATTGACCGTCTAATACGATGGTTGGCCGCCTCGTCATATCGAGTGGACAGGTCCCGGGCGCCATCACGAAGGACAGGGCGCGGGCATTCTTCGTGCTGGCGACAACGCGATGGTCATCGACGATTTCAGCGTCGACGCGAGCCTCCTCCCAGTGGGCCTGGAGCGCGTCCAGCCGCACCCACAGCATGTGGTTGTAGCGCAGGGTGTAGGTTTGGAATCGAACCACGCGCGGGACCGGATTGCGTCCGAGCGCGGCGATGGCGTCGATGCGGCGATTGATCTCCGTCTTGGCGTCCGGATGGTAACGATGCCCTGTGCCAGGACCGATGATATGCACGAGGTCCAGGCCATGAGTTTTCATGGCCCGGGCCATGATGTCCGCGGCCTGCTTTTGGTTGTCCAGCTCGCCACTGTAGGCGACGGTCGGGCAATTGAAGAGATTGAGCGCGTAGTCGGTGCAATCATACATGTGCCACAATTTCCTTTCGTACCACGCCGGGCTCAGGGTCTCTTTTTGGAAGACTTTCAAAAAGTCAGGCGTCTCGGAAAACCCGGCGCCGGGAGCGGCCGCCGCCCACTGCCCCGCGTAATGCGCCGCGAATTGCCAGCAGGCGGCCCCTCCCATCGAGAAGCCCCGGATCACCAATCGGTTGTCATCCACCCTGTAATGAGACCTCACATGGTCGAGCGCCTCGAATAAATCAATCTCGCCCGCGAACTTGTTGGCGTTGCAGTAACGACCGTAAAGATGCAGCACCAGGGCGTCCGGGGGGGTGAATTCCCCTGGGGATTTGCGGCGGTCGTTCAAAAAATTCAACTCGCTCAGAGTTTCCCCGCGCCCGTGAAACCAGGCGTCGAGCCTGTGACGGTGGGGTCCGGACGGTTGATAGCTCGCTGGCACGACGAGCCCATAGGGTTGGATCGATCCATCAATCTTCGAGGCATAGCCCCGCACGACAAGACCCGTTGATTGGGTCCAAGCCGGGTTGCCGCTAAGGAGTTGCTCGGCGCGCTCTAAACCGGCTGAGAGGAGGCTCTTGGCGGCGGGCACTTCGTTGGTCGGATTGAATATTTCGCCATAGGTCACGGCGTCTCTCACCGCTTTATGGAATATCTGAACGTCAGGCAGGAGGCGCGCCACCAGGGGCTTTGTCTGGGAGAGTTCGCGAAGCGACGCGATCCTTGATTCCAATTGCTTCAAGCTCGATTCAATGGCCTCTCGATCTTCGGGCGCGATCGGTTTTCCCGGCGGCGGCACCGGTCGTACCGTTTCCGGAATGTTGTCGGCAGGGCCGTCGGCCTCGACTTGGCAAAGGCACATGACCAACACGAGAAGCGTGGGAAGCAGGGCGAACATGAGTGTTGAAGAGGTACAGTAATTCCTATCGTCGCGCAAGGCGCTTCGCCAAGCCACGAACACTGGCCCGTGCGAGTTCCGTCCATCATTCTTGGCTAGTGTGCCGTTCACGAATTGGGTGGACATTTGCGGCAATGGATTTTTGATTCAGACGAGGCGAAAACGACGAACATACCCTTCGTGGGTCTGAGAGGAGCGCACAACGAAGTCTGAATCAAAAAGGCGTGCCGCCCATCGGGTTGTGCCACAGTGAACCTCTGGCTGCGTTGCTCCTCGGTCACAGATCCATGTCCGGATATGCTCCCTCCTCGCGCCTTGCCAGAGAATCACTGTGGCACAACAAATGCCCACCGAATTCGTGAACGGCACACTAGAGCCGCAGCACCAGGTCGTGGCTGTTTTCCACAGTGCCGAGCTCTCGGTGTTGGCGCATCGCCAAATGAGCTCTGCTCGTCACCGCGCTCAGATCCGTCGTCGGCTCGAGCGCTTGGATGGGATTGGGCCAGTCCTTCAGCATCGGAACATATCTTTCGAGCAATTCTTCCCCTCGAAAACCTGCCCACTCCTCGGCGAGGATTCGGCAAGATTCGCCAATGAAGCAAAAGTGAACCTCCACCTGCGACCATGCCCCGAGCCCAATCCCGCAACGCACGGCCTCCGACGGCTTATGGCTTACGCGTGGATCGCCGGCTGACTCCATCAGCACGCGTCGGAGCGAACCCCGCGGTCGAGGAGCCGGCGCCCGTTCAAAAAAACCGGCCCGGCTCGCGTGGGCGAAGCGCGAGACGTTGGCGAGCAAGTCGCCCAAAATCGAAAGCCCGCCAAAGATTGCGCTCGAGGTCAACGGGACGCCGAACAACCTGGCAGCGTGACTGCAAGCCGAGAGATGCATGCCCTGGTCTCCCATGCGAGAGAGGGCAGCCTCTCCAACGCCTTGGACGGCTTCATCAAGGAGATAGACCCCCACCCATTCGCCCGCCTTCAAGGCATGCTCCGCCGCGGCGATTCCTTCCGCGAACGCGCGGCTGCCAGGCGGATCCGAGATCAGTAAACCAAACGAATTCACGCTGAATGAAGATCCGGTCCCGCCACTCGATGGATCATTGCCATCTCGTTTCGGGTTATTCAGCTGAGCCACGCGGACCTCCGGTTCGATAACAGCCGGAGCTTATCGATTGAAGAAGGTGTCGAAAAGGGAACCTTTCTCCGTGGTGACCACCGTTCCGGGGCCAATGGCGTTTCGGGCAAACCAGCCCTGCCTCATTTCCAGAACGTACTGAACCCGGTCTGTCGCCGCTTCAATGGGTGTTTCATCCAGGGGTTTCATGTCCCGCAATTCAAGGATGACACCGTCGGGATCGATGTAGGCGCACGTCAGCGGTATCTTGGTGTTGCGCATGTAAAACGAGGCCCGATGCGGCCCGCCAAAAATGAACAGCATGCCTTCGGACTCGGCCATCTCGGTTCGATGCATCATTCCCGTCTGAATCTCAACCGGCCGAACCGCCAACTCGGCTGAAATCTCCTTGGGTCCGAGGAACAGCTTAATCGTCGCCAGCTTTGGCTGGGCGACGCTCAAATGCCGTGGCGTGGCGACTGACTGGACGGGAGTGCTGTTTGAGGTGACGGGCTGAGGCGGCGCGGCAGTGGGAGAGCGATTGCAGCCGCCGGAGAAACAGAGACCAATCACCAATGCCAGTCTGAGACAACTCAACATGCCCAGACAGTCTAGACCCCGGGACACGCTTTTCAACCGGGAAGGCATCGATCCGTCAATCGCGCGTCCAGACATCGGCAGGCAGGAGGAAGGTTGCAAGTCGCTCTTGGTGAATTCTTACTTGCAGAAGCTCTCGCACCGCTTCCACGTGGCATCTCACGACGACGCCATGCTCGTTGTCGCGCGTGGTGTCGCAATTTCTTGCCAACAAAACCCAAATCACTACGATTCCTCCTGCTGGCTTGCCTCCATAGCTCAAATGGATAGAGCAGCGGTTTCCTAAACCGTTGATCCCTGTTCAATTCAGGGTGGGGGTACCATTCTTAGAGATTACTCCGCTTCGAGCTGGCTGATGTATGCCGGTTCCTCGACTTCCACGCGGCTCATTTTAGTGAGGCCGAATGGCGCCGAAAGCTTTTCGATTCGGCCCTTTCGTTCCAGCCACTCGCAGGCGGACTCGATATGCCAGGGAAACAGTTGCGAATGGGCAAAGTAATCGGCGAGTTCGGTCAAGGGCACGAGCCGTCCTTCCTTGCGGAGATAACGCAGGACGGGGAGCAACCGGGCTTCGGCGTGCCGGTCCAAATAATCATCAAAGGCTTTCAGTTTTTTCGTCAGCCTTGGGGCGGTCCGGGCGCCCGCGAGAAGGTCCACATAAAGAGCCCGCATGAGATCAGGGACGAGTTGAATGGCCCTGTCAATTGCCAGATTTTCGCAAACTTCCCCCGAGGCGATCACTTCGGCGGCGGCCACGCAGTGGGCGCAACAGAGAAGTCCCTCAAAGACTAGGCCGAGGTCGCTTTTGTGTTCGAGCAAATGCGATGCGTGGCGGTGCGAATGGATCAGCCAAGTGGTGGCCACGCAGAGTTCACGCTCCTGATCGCGGCGCGCGAGCGTGTCAGCCTGCTCGAACCATTTCTCCAACGAAGGGTCGACGCAGTAGACCAATGTGCGTCGCGCGAAAAAACTGTAGCTAAACGCGGTTCGCGCCGAGCCCTCGACCATTCGCTTGAACCGGCTGCGCGGGATCAATTCGACATGCAGATTGACGCCTTCCTCGACCAAAGTTCTGAAAATGCGCGGCTCCTCGCCATCGGCCCGCAGGCGCTTAGTGACGCCGTCTTTTTCAATCAGCCAGAGGGAGATCGTGTCACGGCGCCAGATCGTCTCTTCCGACAGGCTGCCGACCAGCACCGCGGCCAGCAGGCATTTGTCGGCTCGCACACGGCCCAGGAACAGCGCGAGCGCACTTTCGAAACGGGCTAGTTTATCCGGAATAGTCATGGGCTTCAGAACCTAGTTTTCGACAATTCAGAAGCGTCATCCATCTGTTCGTCCGTCCGCCGGACAGAATCCCGGAGCCACCCAGCCACTCTTCGGTTTCTTGAGCAGAAAGCGTGATCATGTCCTAAATGTGTCCTAGAATGTCCTAAATAGGGATAGATCTAATCGGCTCTCTGTGCTATTGAATGAAGCGTGATGGGAACAGTGGGTGCGGTGGTCATAAGTCAGAGAAACCCAAATCGCGGCACTAGACAAAACTAACGAACCATGAAACTGAATTTCAAGAATCGAGGCAACGTATTTTTGGGCTCCTTGATGGCCGGCGCCTTGCTCGGTGCTTCAACTGTGCCTGCCAGCGCGGCATTAGTCCATCTCTACGAATTCAACAGCAATTTGAACGACTCGATCGGCAGCCTTTCGCTGACTTCCAATGGAGGCACCCTCAATGCCACGTCGCTTTCCTTTGACGTGAATGAGGGCCCATCGTTGGATACGTCCTCGGCGATCACGTCCGTGTACTCAGTTGGGTTGCGGTTCTCGTTCGACGACGTGAGCGGTTACCGCAAGATCGTGGATTTCAAGAATAAAACCTCGGATAACGGGCAGTATAATTTGTCATCAAAGCTTAATTTCTACCCGGTTCTCGGCGGTCCAGACAGCTTCACCGCCGGTGACACAGTGGATGTGGTCTTCACTCGGGATGGCTCGGGGACTTACACCGCCTATTTAAACGGCGTTTCCCAGTATTCTTTCGATGATTCAGGGAGCGTGGACGCGGTGGCCACCGGGGGTCTTTTTCATTTTTTTCAAGACGACGCTGCCACCTCGTTCTCCGAAGCCTCGGCCGGTGTAGTGCATGAGATTCGGATTTGGGACAGCGCTCTGACCGCCGGACAGGTTCCTGATGCATTCGCTCCCGTGCCCGAGCCCTCGACCTACGTCGCCGGTGTAATGCTGCTTCTGCCTTTCGGGGTCCAATTATTGAAACGCTTTCGTCCTCGCGCGAAACTCCAGATTTAATGCCTTTGTCCTGATTGTTCGAGCCCTGAGGGCGCTGGCTTCGGCCAGCGCCTTTTTTTGTCGCGTGATTGCCTCAGGGTGGTCGCTTGGGATTCGCCGGAGATTTGATCCTTAAAACGGCAGTTGCCCCTGGCGAATCTTCGCGAGATCCTGGCGATAAAGCCTTTCCGCATCGCTCACGAGATCCACAAGGGATATGCCTCCCTCTTCGTCAAGCCTTTCTCATCCAGGCTTTTGCAAATCTCCACGAGGTTCAACTGCCGTTTCAAGGTTGATTCACTTGGCCTCGCTCTTCGGCATCGGTTTCATCGTCAATGGATCCCGAAGCGGGAGTTCCGTGAGCCCGCCGCCGCCGAGCGATTGGAGTGTCACCGCATGGTTCGGGTGTCCTTTGAGGATTTCGTCCTTTTGGCCGACGACGAGAATCACGGCTTTCGCGGGAATCAACCATCGGGCCGCGGTTCGCTGCACATCCTCTTTGCTCACGGCCTCGAATCTAGAACGGTAATTCTTAAGCCAATCAGGATCCGTCTTGTAACGTCCGGTGAATTCCTCTTGGGCGAGAACGGATGCGACCTGCCGTTTCGTGGCGAACGCGCGGGGGAAGGTGTCGATGAAGGAACGTTTCGCGGTGTTCAATTCTTCATCGCCCACGGGTTCCTTGGCGATTCGTTTCATTTCCTCCAGCACGATGCTGGTGGCATACGCGACAGTGCGCGACTTTGACTGGAACCCGGCCGCGATCGTGAGGGGATAATAAACGCCGCCTTGGGCGCTGCTGCCAGCGCTGTAAGCCAGGCCTTCGTCAGAGCGAACCCGATTCATGATTCGCGAGGTGAATCCGCCGCCGCCGAGGATATGATTCATCACTTGCGCGGCGATGTAATCAGGCGCGTCGCGCTTGAGGCCTGGCAGCATGATGCCGACGCGGCCTTGGTTCACATCCTTGTCCACGATGTAAACACCCGGAGCGGCCATTTTCGTGTTGGTGGGCACCGCCATGACGGGCTTGCCAGCGAATGGCCAGTCCGAGAACAACGTTTCGAGCTTTCGCACCATCGTGTCCTTGTCAAAATCCCCGTTCACCGCCACCACGAAGCCGGCCGGATGAAACCAACTGCGGTGGAACTGCTCCAAATCGGAGCGCGTGATGGCGTTCAAAGACTCTTCGGTCGAGTGTCGATTGCTGAAGAACTCTTCGCCGAAAGCCAGGAAATCGCGCTCACGATCCTCGATGTCCGCGGAATCATCGTTTCGCTGCTTCATGGACTGCAAGAGCTGCTGTTTTCGAAGCGCGATCTTGTCCTCTTGAAATCGCGGGGCGGTCAGCACCTCGCGGAGAATGGCGAAGCCTTCGTCCAGATCCTTGGAAAGCAGATTCAATGAAACGATGCCCTGCGTGTCGCTCACACTGGAACTTAACTGCGCGGCGAGGTAGGCGAGGCGGTCCTCCAGATCTTCGGCGGTCTTGGAGCGCGTGCCGCCCCGCGCCAAGAGATAGCCGGTCAAGTCGGCGAGCCCTTCCTTGCCGGGAGGCACGGCGTAGCTGCCGGTGCGCGCATGGACGACGATGTTGACCAGGGGCAATTCGCGATCAGGCACGACATAAGCCACCGGGCCGCTCTTGAGAGCGACTCGGTAATCCGCCGCTTTGGGGGGCTCGTACGTGAGTGGAGGAAACTGTAATTTCTCTGGCCTGTCGGGGATCCCGGATTCGGCGGCGAATGTCCCGTGAATCGTCGCCGCGAGCAAACCGAGCGCGAGAAAAAGATGCATGAAGTTCATGGATAAATGGGGATTTGTCCGGAATCGAGCCAATGGGATCATTTGGCACCCTGCTCCAGTTCGGCGATGCGCGCCGCGAGTTTCTTCCGAAAAATGTTGAGGAAGGGCTTGGTTTTGTCGTCCGCCAGCCTGGCTCGGCCCTCCAACTCCTGCATTCGGGCCTTCAGTTTCGACAAGTCGGTCTCGGTCTTTAAAGCGCCCGCGATTTGGCGGATCACCGGCTTCTGCTCCGCGGTGAGGCCGTTGAGATCCGGGTCCTCATCGGTTTTGCTTCCCGATTTTCGTGTATAGATTCCGACGGCCCTATTCTCCTTGATGAAATATTTTTCGGCCACTCGTTTCACGTCCCCGGCGGTCACGGCTTGCAGTTTGGGTCCGGCCTCGTTGATCTCGCGCCAATTTCCCATGCCGTCGTTTTGAATCAACTGCATAAGGATCGACATGTTTGAGGAAAGCTTGCGATATTCGTTGGCGGCGAAATTATTCTTCACCTTCTGAAGTTCCTCCGCGGGCACTTCTTGCTCCTTCAGCTTCTGCAACTCGGCATAGAGGCCCTGTTCGACTTCTTCCGGGGACTTTCCTTCCTTGGCTTCCCCGGTGATGTTGAAGATGCCCGACCATTTGAGCGAATACTGGCCGCCACCCGCTTCGGTCGCGATTTGAGAGCCCAGCACAAGTCCCCTGTAGAGGCGGCCGGTGCGGCCATTGAGCACTTGAGCCAGGACTTGAAGGGGGTAGCTGTCGCGGTGGCCGAAAGGCACCGTGTGCCAGTAGATGTCCACTTGCGGGTTGGTCTCGGCCTCGGCCAACATGCGCTTTTCGGCGGGCTGCTGAGGTTCGAGAGTCACGACGTCGGGCACTTCGGTTTTGCCCCGAGGGATGCGCCCGAAGTAACGCTCCATCAGCCGAAACGCCTCCTCCGTTTTGAAATCTCCCACCAGAATCGCCGTGATATTCTGGGGAGCGTAATAGATGGCGAAGAATTCATCCGCCTGTGCCTTGGAAATCGCCGGAATGTCGGACGCCCAGCCAATCACGGGCCACCCATACGGATGCGCTTCCCAAAACATCGACTCGAACGTTTCCGCGAACTTGCCAAGCGGGGTCGATTCCGTGCGCATTCGCCTTTCCTCGAACACGACGTCCCGCTCAGCGTAAAACTCGCGAAAGACGGGGCGCAAGAGCCTCTCCGACTCCATCCAAAGCCAGAGTTCCAATTTATTGGCCGGCACCGTGATGAAGTAACCCGTGAGATCCTGGGTGGTGAAGGCGTTCATGCCCGAGGCGCCGTTCGAGGTGTAGATGCGGTCGAACTCGTTCTTCACCAAAATCTGCCGCTGCTCCGTGATCAGCGCTTGGAATTCCTTCTCGAGCTCCTTCCAACGAGCTGTTTTGTTCTCCGGCTTGGTGATGTCGTCGACTTCACCGCGCCGGAGCCTGGCGCGCATGGCCGATTCCTCGGCGCGCATCTGGTCCCGCACCCGCTCTTGGGCGGCAATGATTTCGAGGTCGCGCTGGTAATTAGTGGTTCCGATGGTGGGAGTGCCCTTGAACATCATGTGCTCGAAGAGATGCGCGATCCCGGTCATTCCTGGCTTCTCGTTGCTGCTTCCGACGTGCGCGACCCATCCCCCGGCAATGCTGGGCTCATCATGACGCTCAACCAGCAGCACGCGCATGCCGTTGGGGAGGGTTTTATCCGTCACGGGAACTTTTTGGGCCAGCAGCGGCGCGGCGGCGAGAACCACTAAGGCGAGGACCAAGGCGGCTCTGTTGGAATTCGCCGCCGCGCGGGCGCTGAAGGAAGTAAGAGCGTTTGTAGGCACGATGTGAACACAACCCAAATCCTGGCCGTGCGTCAATGCTCAAGGTGGCCCTGGACCCTTGCCGCGCCCGGCTCGGGGAAGGTTCTTGACACGTCTCGCGATCCACCAATTAGAACTCGCCAAAGAGAGCTGCCGCGTAATCTTTTACGAAATGCCGTTTTCCTTTTTGCAACACAAGGTGGCCTTCCGCGGCTAACCGCTGGCTCAATGGCTCCACGCCTCCGGGATACTTCGGATTCAATTCTCCCTTGGACTTGAGAGTTCTCCAATAAGGCGTGGTCCCTTGCTTGCCCTCGCTTGCGGCTTCCGCTGATGCGTGCGCCGCGATCCACGCAAAAATCCCGGTCGTCAATGGGCAGGCCATCGTTGTTCCATGCCGTTTCGCGAGGGCTTCGCGCAGATGGTCGATTGTCGTGAGCTTGCCTTGGGGCACGCGGCGCATCAGTTCGTCGACCTCAGCGGGCGCGGGTATAACAAACGTGCCCGCGCCCCAGCGTTTGGGCTTGGAGTCGTCGATGCGGCAGACTTTGGGCAGCCCCTTATTGTCCGCAAGTTTCTCCTGCCACGATTTTCGTTTATAGGCCATACAACTTGGAAGCTTAGCCAAGTGGGAGGAAGGTTGTCACGTTCATGGCCGGGAGTCTCGAGAAACTATAACCGACGCCCACGGCCGTCATCCTGTCGAGTTTTCAACCGGGATGTTCATGAAGCTGAGCCAAACTATCGCCGCCCCTTGGCATCCCTCCCAGCGGAACAGCTTACTTCCCAGTTGAATCAAGCGGGAGCCTTGGCGTCGAATGTTCATGCGGCGCGTTGGCTTCCCGCTTGCCAGAGAGGCTTATTTTTGGCGACCTCATTCCAACAGGCATTAAAGATGATTTTAAGGCAAGACGGAAATCTCGATCCTGGGAAGGCGGCTGACTTGCCGGCTCGAGGGCTGTTCGCCTCTGGTCTAGGGGATGTGCCCTCCTCGCGCCTAGCATCTAGCCAAGCCGCGCTCGCGCCAAAATCGGAAGTTATTTTTGCACGGACCCTAAGTCCGAGTCTTTCGGCTATTGGCGGAGGATGGAAGAAACCTCGGGCCAGGGGTGAAGCTCGGCGAAGGCCCCGTTTCGGGCTCCCCGCGGGATTCTTTTTGAGAGGCATCGCTTTAGTTCTTTTTGGCGTCTCATCCACGGTCACCGGTTTGGGAGCGGTGGCGGCGGCAACAGACGAACTGATTGACCCTCGGGAGTTGGTGGCGGAGCTGCGGGAGCGTCGTCCAGAGACTGGCTCGGAAATATCGGCGATGTTGACCATCCGCGCCAAGGGGCGCGAGAAGCAGCAGTTTGCCGTCCGGTTGACCACGCGTGTGGAACCCGAGTTCTGGTCGACTCGGTACGAAATTCGAAGTGCCAGCCAAAAAGAGTCGGGAACCGTGCGCGAATCGGCCGTGGTGACGCATTTCGGCGACGCGCCCCCTCGTTATGCTTGGGAAAGCACTGAGACGACCGAGCTTGAGGCGAAAGCGGGCGCTCAATTCGAGGCCGGATCCAAGGAAAGTCTCAGGCCTCTCGCGGGCAGTGATTTTTGGATCACGGACTTGGGGCTCGAGTATTTATTTTGGCCAGCTCACAGGCTGTTGGGAAAGCAAACCCGGCGGACGCGCGAGTGTTACGTGGTGGAAAGCCGTCCTGCTCGGGCGGTCGAGGGAGGTTACGCGAGAGTGGTTTCGTGGATTGATTTGAAGTCGCGGCAATTGGTTCGCGCCGAGGCATTCGACAACTCGGGTAAAACGGTGAAAATATTCAAGCCCGACGAGTTCGTTTATTTCAAGGGACAATGGAGAGTGAAACAGCTCGCGATCGACTCTCCCCTCGCGGGTTCGGCGAGCTACTTGATTTTCAATTTTCGCAGCGAATCCATTGAGGAGAAACCAGGTGGCAAGCCTTGACTTGGAACTCTTTTTGGTTTAGCCCCTGAACATGGCCTATTCCCCTTTCACAGCCAATCGCGCGCACCCAAAATCCATCCTTCCGGCCGCGATCTCACCTGTTCGAAACGCGTTTACTCTTATTGAGCTGCTGGTTGTGATCGCGATCATCGCGATTCTGGCGGGCATGCTCCTGCCCGCATTGTCGCGGGCCAAGGCCAAGGGCGAGCAGGTCTTCTGCCTGAACAACATGAAACAGATCGGCCTTTCGGTCGGGTTGTACTCCATGGACTACAATGAGAAACTGCCGTTATGCCGGAATTGGGGAAAAGCCTGGGGTGGCGATCATGCTTTGAGGACCGATAACACGTGGCTTCCAGAACTCCTGGAGCCTTATTTAGGGAAAAATCCCGGAAAGCAAACCAACGCGGCGGCGGCGGCCGTCAAGAAGGTGGGCCTCCCGCCGAGGACGTCGTTCTTCTGCCCTTCCGGATTGAAGACGAAGGAGCCCGACGTGTCTTGGTTCAACGCCAATTTTCTATCCGCCAATGATCAGGTGACTTATGTGTGGAACCACATTTACAGAAAAGCGGACGGCAATTACGAAGAAAAGAAGCCCGTGTCCGGACGCCCGGCTGGTGATGTGAAAGAGCCATCGAATGCCGTTTTGGTGTGGGAAATGCCTTACTGGAACGCCCATCGTTCGCCGCACAACAAAGGTTTGAACCTCGTGTTCGCGGACTCGCACGCCGGTTGGGAGCGCCGCGAGCCCAAGGAATTCGATTGGTGGGCTTACCACAGCAGGCGTGGTTGGGACTGATTCTAGAGCTTGCCCGCCGTCTTTTGTTTCTCTCCGCTGAGGAGCATTTCTTTTACTTTCTCGGGTGATGACGTGGGAAGCTGGCAACTGTTCCCGGTGCAGAGATAGACTTGAGCTTGGTCTCCGGCCGCTGGCTTCAGGGAAGCGGCGAAGGATTCCACGGGGCCGGTGGTGCCCATGACGATTTTGTTCGGCTCGTAAACGCCGTGAGCGGCTCGGACGAGTGCTTTGCATTCCGGAGAAGCAGGATCTCCCGCCACGACGACTCGAGTGGGTTCCTGCAGTGAAAAGTCCAACGAGGCGATCATCGATGGAAGGCCTTGGGGAGTTTGCTGCATCTTGGCGGCAAATAAGCGCAGCGTTTTTCCAGCAGCCTCTTTCCATTCTTTGTTGTCGCAAATCGCCGCCATCTTCAGCAAGGCCAAGCTCGCGACAGAGTTGCCGGAAGGCTCCGCGCCATCATAGTCTTCCTTGATCCGGAGGATCAGATCGGTGGACTCCTTGGCGCTTTGCCAGAAGCCGCCTTCCTTTGGATCGTAAAACCTCGTGATCATGGCGTGGGTGAGATCTATGGCGAACTGCAAATGGGGGGCGTGCAACGTGGCTTGGTAAAGGTCCAGGACGCCGGCCAACAAGTTCGCATACGCATCCAGGAGCTGTACTGAGTCGCGTTCGCCGTCCCTCCAGCGATGATACAATGTTTTGGTGGATGCATCCCAAAGCTTTTGCTTGAGGAACGCCAAGTTTTTCTCAGCGGTCTTCAGATAGGCCGGGTCGCCTAGCACCGAGTGCGCTCGGGCCATCGCCCCAAGCATCATCCCGTTCCAGGAGGAGAGGACTTTGTCGTCAAGATGCGGCCGAATTCTTTTGGACCTCGCCTCAAACAGTTTCTGGCGCACACGCGCCAGAAATTCAGGCTGGGCACGGCCTGTTTCCTCTTGGGCAATGCTGAGCACATTCTGGTTCGGCAACGCCTCGGGATCGCTGTGGTCCAAAAAATTCCCTTTTTGAGTGACCCCGTAATACTCGACGGCAAATCTCAATTCCTCGGTCGTTAAGAGCTTCTCGAGCTCTTCCGTGGTCCAGCAATAAAACTTTCCTTCCTTTCCCTCGCTATCCGCGTCTTCGGCCGAGAAAAATCCGCCCTCCGGATGCGTCATGTCCCGGATGATGTAAGCCAGCACGTCGCGAACCACGCTGGCCAGGCCTTGGTCTCCCGTAACCAGAAAGGCGTCCAAATACAGTTGTACCAGTTGCGCGTTGTCGTAGAGCATCTTTTCGAAATGCGGCACGAGCCAGCGTTCATCAACGGAATAGCGCGAAAAGCCTCCGCCGATCTGATCATACATGCCCCCCGCCGCCATCCGTTTGCAAGTATGCAGGACCATTTTCGTCCCCTCGAGATCGCCCGCGCGTTTGGTGTGGATGAGCAACAGGCTGGGTTGGCTGGGGCGCGGAAATTTCGGAGCGCGGCCAAAACCGCCGTGAACAGGGTCGTATTCCCGCTTGAACCTCGCCGCCGCCGCGCGCACGACGGCGGGAACCAAGGCCGCCTCGCGCGAAGCTTCTTGCTCTGTGAAGTCGGCAAGTCTCTTGTGCATGTCGTCCGCCGAGTTCAGGATCGCGGCTTGGCGCGTCCCCCAGGATTTGTGGATTTCCTGCAGGACCTGCAGAAAGCTCGGCTTCCCGTAGCGATTGTCCGGAGCGAAATAGGTGCCGCCGTAGAATGGTTTTCTGGACGGAGTCAGAAACACGTTCAATGGCCACCCGCCTCCGCCGGTCGTGGCTTGAACAAAGGTCATGTAAATTTTATCGACGTCCGGACGTTCCTCTCGATCCACTTTAATGCTCACGAAATGCGCATTTAAGAACCGGGCGACCTCCTCGCTTTCGAATGATTCCCGTTCCATCACGTGACACCAGTGGCATGTGGAGTAGCCGATGCTCAGAAAGAGGGGCTTGCCCTCTCGCTCCGCCTTTTGAAAAGCCTCTTCGCCCCAAGCGAACCAGTCCACCGGATTATGCTGGTGTTGGAGCAAATAAGGGGATTTCTCCATGGCGAGCCGATTGGTGTGGGAATGAATTTTATGAGTGTTCTTCGGGATCATTCGCTGGTCTTTCGCCGGTTGGTTCTGAGGTGCCGAGAGAGGCTTGGCCGCCGGTTCGCCTTTTCCGGGTGTTTCCGCCAGAGCCCAAACTGCAAGCCACATAATGCAGGCGAAACGGCATCTCATGCCACATCCTGGACTTTTGGTGGAACAAAGCCAAGTCCGGACATCCAGCAATTCTTATTAGATTGGCGACCGATGGCAGAGCAGGGTTCTCGACCGGATACCGTGCCACACCGCGGCCACACGGTGGGCACTGGCTTTGGCCTTGCCTCGGTGTCCAATAAGGAATACAAGAACCACATCTGGCCCAACCCGGGTAATCTAAAGTCCCAAATGTCGCCAGCTCCAATCTTGACGGGACGCTAAACGGGTGACGGGACACGCGCCGCGAATTGGGAGTGTTGGCTGGGTTGGCCAGAGGTCATATCAACGCAACCATTAGTTTCCACAAAACATAATAAAATTATGAGACAATTATTGCGGCTTGCCTTGGTGCTTACCCTGACGGGGTGGGCGCAGGCTCAAAATGCCCTGCCTGGAAAACCGGAGGACAACGGAGTCATCCCCCTCGGGGACACTATCTACGTCAATACTTTGGATACCATCAACAATTCCAAAACGGAGAGCCTTGGAGTCGGCATCGCCCGGAACGGGAATGTCTTGGTTGGATGGGAGGACGACGGTTCAGATCTCACGGACCTAGAAGCCGTTTGGACCCTATTTACCCGGGAGGGAACCCAACTGACACCTGACACCGAGATCACCTCCTTGAACCCGAGTTACGCCGGTCAAAAGCTCACATCTAAGTTCCTCTCCTACTTCCGATCCAATGGCATCGCCATTTCGGGACGCACGTCCTGGGGGCCAAAAATCAAGGCCAACCTCTTCGGAGATGGCATCGGCATGGGCGCCACCTCATTCGAGCTCGGCATCGAGTTGACACAGTTCGCTGATATCCAGATGGATGCTGGTGGAGGCGGCGATTTTCCCTCGGTGCAGTTGCTGGACAATAATGGCGGGGCCATTGGCGTGTTGTCGGGACTCTCCGACGCGGATGCCGAACCCGCGGGTGATGTTCGTATCGGTGACTGGGATTTTCTCTCCACGGGCAATGTTGTCATCGTCGGTGAAAGCCGCCAGCGGGACGATTTGGTAACCCGTTACAAGGGAGCGGAAGCCCAAACCCACGCAGTGGTCCGAATCTTGGACCGCACGGGCAAGGAAATTAAAGCCACCCAGTTGGTGAGTGAAACACCCACCAAGAGCGAGATCTGGCACGGTGTCGGAGTCACCAAGAACGGATTTGCCGTTCGCTTCGCGGGCGCCAACGGACGGGCCACCGTTCGTTTGTTCGACAACGCGGGCTCTGCCACGTCCACCAACATCGACTTGGCCACGGTTGCAGGTTCTGAGATCGCGGCCGGTGGCGGCCGCGGTGACAGTGTTGGTTTCCACGGCAACGGGAATGACGCCTATGTCGTCGCCAACGTCGGCAATGACGCCGAAGGCAAACGTCGCGTGTTCGTCACGGTCCTGAATGCCAATGGAACCCTCCGTTGGGCCAAAGTTGTTAGCGATGATCTGAACCTGGTGGGTGGCAGCCGTGTGGACGCCGCGATTGACTCGCTGGGGCGTGTGGCTGTCGCTTTTGACGACCAGGCTGGGACCGGCGGGGCCGCTCGGTTGGTGATGGCCCGCGTCTTTGCCGCGGACGGCAAGCCCTTGGGAAAAACGTTTCATGTGAGCGAGCTCGAGTTGCCTTCGGACGCCACTCTCGAGGCCCGTAATCCGCGTGTGGCATTCCGCAACGACACCGTGGCCATTGTTTGGGAAACCCTCAACGCCCCGGGCACCGAGGCGCGTGTGGTCGCCCTTCGCTCCTTCGTGCTCCCCATCAAACCGGGAAGCATTGAGTCCGTCGGATTAACCCGCATCGTCCCTGACACCGCGGTGATCAACCAGAGTCTTCCCGCTTTGGGGAACTGGGAACCTTACTCTTCCGTCCTTGGCACATCCACGTTCCTCATCGAAGGCAATGCCTTCGCGGATGGCACCACCGATATGCAACGTTATGTCGTCGCTCTCCAGCCCGCCGCGGGCGGCGCGATGAAACTTGGCGAAGGCTTTTTCGCTGACAACGGGCAGCCCTTCAAAGGTCCTATCAATGCCTCACGCCAAAATGGCAATCCCGGCCGCGTGGCGGGTGACACCCGGCCTGGCGCGGTCAATTTCATGGTGGGTGCCGAGGCTTCCCCGCATGTCTACCCTGAGTTCCAGAGCAATAACCGTTGGAACCTGGGCTTCGACCGGCTCGTGGACGGCCGGTATGGCACCGTGCAAACATTTAAACTGGATCCGGCAACGCTGACGCAAACCCCGCTCAGCAAAGCCCAAGACTCCGCCCTCGGCCGCCTGACCACCGGGGACAGCGGCGGCAACAATCAGATCAGCCGTTTCGGCGGCGATATCGTTGCCCTGGAAAACGGCAACTTCGTTTCGGTGGTGGAAGATCGATCCCGCCAGTTCAACCCCAATGGCAATGGCGCGGTGGCCACCATATTCGCGCCCGATGGCACCGTGGTGAAAGACAGCTTCCTGGTGGCAAACGGGGATCTCTGGTCGAATGTCGCGGCTTACAAAGGCGGTTTCGCCGTGCGTGTCGCCGGGGTCCTCTATTTCTTTGACAACCAAGGCGCCGCCCAGGGATCCGTGGACCAAAACACCTCTGGTGAGTCCTTCGACCGCGGGCGTGGGGACGGGACTCGGATAGCCGGACACATCAACAGCCATTACATCTATCTCGCGGGCAAGGTGTCCACGGCCACTGTGGTGCGAGTGACGGCTTGGGATACGCGCACCCGCACTTTCTTTGCTGTCACGGATGTCAGTGAAGGCGGGTTCACAGGAGGTTTCGATCGCGCTACTGTGGCGGTCGACGCGCTCAATCGGATCGTCGTTTCCTGGGTGTCGCAGCCCCCTGGATATGAAATGCAGCAAGTCGCGGCGCGCGTCTTGGCGTTGGACGAGGCTGGCAAAGCTTTCAAGCCTCTCACCGGGAGTTTTCTGGCCTTCATCAACGCCGCGCCGACGGGAAATATTCGCTCCCTTCAGATGTCCCTCGCCCTCACGACAAAACAGATCATGATTGCCGCCAAAGGCGAGATCAACCTTCAGAACAAACCTGATCAAGGAGCTAACTCGGAGCGCGAGATTAACTTCTACACGGTGATCAGTCATCCCGCTCCCGCAGAGGATCCAACTCCGGCTGTGGGCGGCGGCGGCGGCGGCGGAGCGGCTCAAGTCGCGGTGACCCGCAACGGCAACAACGCCGTCCTTTCTTGGACCGGAGGTCGCGCGCCCTTCACGGTGCAGAAGCGCGCCGATGTCGCATCCGGAACTTGGGCGGCGTTGACCACCACCAACGACCGCACTTTAAGCGTGCCGATCGAAGGCGCCACCATGTTCTTCCGAGTCGTGGGTCAATAATCGTTCCCACTTCTTTCTTCTTTCGCACGGGGCGGCCGGATCGGTTCCGGCCGCCCCTTTCTGTTGTCACCATGTCCTCAATGACAACGTGATCCGCTTGTTGGGCTGACCCCGGACACGCGGGTGAAGGCCTTTGGGCTTCCGCCCGGCCTTTCCTCCTCTACTTAAGGATTACGTCACTCACACTTTCAACAACTCGCGAGCCTCGGCGATGCCGGGCGCGGGCCGGCCGAACTCGCTGGCCGTGACGCGAGCCAGGGCGATCAGTTGGCGCCAGCGGAAAGCCGGCCGCGTGGCCAAGAACTCCTCGGATACCGTGCGGTAGAATTTTTCGGCATGCAACGCGCCGTCTTCACTCACGGCATAACCCAGCATCAGATCAAACACGGGGCGTGGTGGATGGCCTAATTCTCCGTAGCGATGGACGATCGCCGCGGCGCGAGCTTGGAGGTTTTGCCGGATCGCTTCGTCCGCTTCGGCCAGCAACGAACTCGCCTCCGTTGACTTGATGCCATCAAGGTGCCATTTCACGGGAACCGGCTGCCAGTTCAGAAAATCCCCACCGCGGTCGACGCGGTCGAGTGCGACTTGATACGCCCCGAGAATCAAGCAGGCGAAAGTATTTCGCGGATTGCCCACGCGAGCCATGTTGCGCCAGGCGTTCGCGCTGTCGCACGCATGCACGCCGATGCTGTCACCATGGACACTCCCTACAATCTTGCCAGGTTGCTCCTCTTTCGGGGTGCGGCCGGAATCACGCAAAATAAGCTGATTCGCCGCAAGCGAAATAGCCTCGCCGATGACGCCAGGTGAAAGGCCGTCGGCCAGCGCGGACGCGGCGGCTTCGGCGGCTTGCGTGGGAGTCGACTTAAACAGTGTCTGGCTCAGCTGATCCACCAAGCCATCGTCCGCTTCGCGTGTTCCGGGCTTGCGATCCAAC
>SYMW01000314.1 GCA_005805305.1 Verrucomicrobiales bacterium | reverse complement strand
TCAGTCCCTCTGAGCATCCGCTCAACTCCTTGGAAAATAGTTCAGAAGTCTCCTTGGAAAGAAAAACCACCGCCCCTACCACTCAGCCGATGGATCAATTTATCTGAGCAGAGCTGGGTCAATTTAAGTGAGTGGCAAAGGCAAAGTTTCTCAGTGCATGAATTCCAGGGTTTGAAGTCCCGCCACCATGCGGCTGATCTTGAGCGCACGGCTATTTGACCCGGAGTGTTTCGCCAGCAGTTTGCGGATGGTGGACGACGAGATTATTCATACTAGACAAAACGGAGTGCCTCCCCGAGCGTGAGAACTATGAATGCTCAGGATCACGGTTCGACCTGCGAGCCTCGCGTCAGACTGTACCGGGATGGCCTCTCAGGATTCACGCTCATCGAGCTGCTGGTCGTGATCGCCATCATTGCGACCCTCGCCGCCATGCTGCTGCCGGCCTTGGGCCGGGCGAAGCAAAAGGCGATTTCTATCCAATGCCTGAGCAATGTGCGTCAGATGAGTCTGGCCAGCGCCATGTACGCGGGGCAGGACGGCGAGGTGTATCCCTGGACCTTCACCGCGGCCGTCGGCGGAGCGGGGATCGCCTGGTTCAATTTTATCCAGCCGTTCCTGCAAAATACCAACGTACTCCTGTGTCCCACAAAGGAAAGGCAACCCCGTCGAGGTAAGTTGACTTACATTTTCACGATCGACCGGACCGTGGCCGGATACGGGGCGAATTTTCAAATCGGAGGTTGCAGCTATCCAGAAGGGAGGTGGTTGGTGCAGCCTTTGAAAGATACCGCCGTCGCCAACCCATCGGCCACGGTTTACCTGTCCGATTCGGGGACCAAGGCTGTCGACAGTTTGGATCCCACGAAGTGTGTCACGCTCAAGTCCCCCGAGAAGGCGCAGTCCTGGGTCCTGGAAGACCCGGCCGGTTTCGGCGGCCAATACGTGACTTCTGACGATCCCAATTGGGGAGGGCCGAGCATCCGCCACGGGGGGAGGAGCAGTGTCGGATTCATGGATGGCCACGCTGCCCCGATGAAATCCACGCAATGGTATCATCGATACACACCATGGCTCAACCCGGCGCTAGGGGGTGGGTCCTCCGAAACGGCCAAGCCCAGGGGGTTGCCGTAACGATGCCGCAATGGGCCCGTCGACCGTTGACATCCTCACGAAATGTCCCCAGGGTTTTTCCTCGTCATTTGAACGCCAGTTGAATCACCACCGCAGGAGGGCCATCGATGCTGCCGAATACGCTTTGCCACATCCCGCGCGTCAGCTTGAACAAGGAGCGCGCGCTCTGGGAACAAGGCGTCCAAACCTGGGCCGACTACCGGGCGCTCGCGAGGGACCCCGGCTTTCTCGATGACTGCGAACACCACCTCGAACAGCATAACCCGTCCTTTTTTATCGACAACTTGAGTTCGGATCAGCACTGGCGGTTGTTTGCCGACTTTCGGGATTTGGTGGCGTATGTGGATATCGAGACGAGCGGATTGGATCCGAACTATGACCAAATCACCACGGTGGCGCTGTATGACGGGCGTGAGGTCAGGACCTACGTCAACGGCAGGAACCTTGCCGGCTTCAAGACCGACATCCAGAAGTTCAAACTTGTTGTGACATTCAACGGCAAGACCTTCGATGTGCCATTCATCAAGCGCTTTTTCGGAATCGAAATGCCCCGGGCACATATAGACTTGCGCTACGTGATGAAACGGCTCGGCTACCGCGGCGGGCTCAAGCAAATCGAGCGACAGATCGGACTTGACCGCGGTGATTTGAAGTCCGTGGATGGTTTTTTCGCGGTGACCCTATGGTGCGAGTACCAGCGGAGGAAAAACGAGGCCGCCTTGGAAACGTTGCTGGCTTACAATTGCGCGGACGCAGTCAACCTCGAACAGTTGATGGTCCATGCTTATAACTGCAACGTCATGACGACGCCATTTGGCCTCCAGCGGAAACTGCCGGCGCCGCAGTCGCTGAAGATCCCGTTCAGAGCCGACCCGAGGCTGGTCGATCGTTGCGTGTGGTGACTGGTGGGAACAGTTATCTGTCGGAGGATCGCGGGGTGTTGAGGCCGGTTTCCGCGCAATACTGGATTACATCCTTTATCCATCGCATGCCGATCACATACTTGTAAAGGCTTTGCCGGCGCCCGCCCCGAGGAAGCGCACAAACCATCAGCCCCTTGGATCCTGATTGGGTGCCGTTTTATGGCACCTCATCTTGAGATACTACGTCGAGCAGGTACTTCAAGGAAGCTCTCCCATGATCTCTGTTACGCCCTCGGTGGTGAGAGGCGGGTGGGGAGAACTGGTTGCGGATTGCTATGTTGGCCTGGTTGACCGGACCATCCCCACGCGGGTGGGGAGAACCCTGACATACCAACAGGTTACGGGGGTCCTTGACGAGATTATTCGGGGAATCAGAAGGGACAGTTTTCTTGATCCACCCATTCCTCAGACACCAGCCACAGGCCGCTGAGGTGGGTGTCGCGGCGGTCGGGTTCGCCCCAACGCTCAATCTTGAAGCCTTGGCAGTTCGGTTCGCTGGTGAGGATCAGCAGACTCATTCCTTCCGCGTTGCGCTTCACGTAGTCCAACACTTTGTCGCGAGTGCGGCGGTTGATTGTCCCGACGAAGACGTTGGGCTTCGGTTCGACAAACCAACGCTTGAGCATGCCGCGGATTGCGGGCGGGGTATCGTGAGCGATGAGAACCGTCATCTAATATTCGACTTTCGGATGCCGATTTGCGATTTCATGTGTCAACACAGCGCGGATGGCGGGCGGGCACCGGCTTGAATGGGGGCGGCTTCGGAAGTTTGAAACAACGCGGCCAGATCCTTGGGCATTCGCTGCAATAGGCGTTCCTCTTCGACCCGCTGCTTAAAAAGTTTCCGGACGAGTTCCCCATCGTCTTTGGGGTCTTGCCGAACGGCGAGGAAGGCTGCGGGGATGCTGGTGAGGTGTTTGTAGAGATCCGCCACGTCATACACGAATGGCAGCGTACCTGAATCATGCACGAAGCCAAGGCTGGGAACATAGCCGAGGGAGCTGATCACGGCGGCGCACAAGGCATAGAGGCTGGCATTGGCGGAGGAAAGAGCTTGATTGATGGCATCGGACATATCCCAATTCTGGCGGTCGTAGTTGCGGCCCTTCCAGGTAACGCCGTGCTCCAAGCCCAGGTGAGCATACAGGGCACGGACTCTCAAACCTTCCATTCTACGCATTTCCTTCACGGATTTGCCTTCCACATCCACTCCTGGAAAACGCATGAGGAACATGGCTCGGGCGATCTGAGTGCGGCGGCGTTTATCGGCCCATGCTTCCGCGTGGAGGCGTGGCATGTCGTTTGTGTGATTTGGCGCGAGCCCGAAAGCGTAAAAACGGAGCGAATCCTCACCGGTCCAGCAGACGGGTGTGTTGCTCTCGGCGCAGGCCTTGATCGCTGCGTGCGTCACCGTGGTGCCGGGACCAAGGATGAGCGCGGAAACCGTGGCCACTGGAATGCGGCAGAGCAGTCCGTTTGAACCAATCCATTTCACGCTCGAATCGTCCACCTCCAATCGGCCATGTTCCAGATAGAGCGGCGTCCAACGATCCTTGGCGGAAGCCAGGGTTTCAAGGGGTGGGCGTTCAAAGAGGGGCATGGGGTGAATTTACGATTTCGGATTTGGGCTGCGCTTCGGCGCTCATGGCTGCGCCTCGCCGCTCTCTAGGGCTTTCTTGATGTGCTGGTCAAAATCTGACTCGAACAACCGATCCTGCACGATCCGGCATTTCTCAAACTCACTTTCGGCAAATGCCTTCGCCACCGCCTGGCTCACCTTGCCCGGATGATCGAGGATGTCTCGCTCATTGAACTGAAGAAAGGCGTTCAGCTTCCCCGCCCAGTCCTGCATCGTCATGGGAATGTTCCGCTCCGCCTGTTCCTCGGCGTAATCGAGGTACATCGTCACGAAGCGGTCGAGCGACCTGAGTTCCTTCTCGGTCAGATCATTCTTGGCCACGACGACATCCGGCTTGAGGGTTTTACCGTGCGGCGCGTTCTTCCAGGAGGTCAAGCCCATCTTCTCCTTCCTGCTGTCCGCCCGATCAACGATCGATTCGGCGGCAGTGCGCCCGTGCATGGCGAATTGCAGTTTGTTCTGCACCGTGGCGAAAAATGTCTGCGTGGTTTCCGCCTCCGCGCTTTAATCCATGGCCGTGGCATAGATGTCCGTGATCTTCTGGTAGAACTTCCGCTCGCTGGCCCGGATTTCGCGGATTTCAGCCAGCAGGTTCTCGAAATACGCCTTGCTGAAGAACGAACCGTTCTTCAACCGCTCTTTGTCGAGCACGTCCCCGCGAATGGCGTAGTCCCGCAGCACGCCCGTGGCCCATTGCCGAAACCGGATGGCGCAGGCGGAATTCACCCGGAAACCGACGGCGATGATGGCGTCGAGGTTGTAGAACTCGACATTCCTTGCGACCTCGCGACGCCCTTCTTTTTGAACTGTTCGGAAATTCCGAATGGTTGCCGCCTCGGAAATTTCCCCCTTGGCGTAGAGGTTGGCCAGATGCTCATTGATCGTCGCAAGGGTGAATTCGAACAGTGCCGCCATCAACTTCTGCGTCAACCAGACGGTTTCCTTGGCCACGAGGCTCCGGCTTGAGCGCCTTGATGGCCTTCTTTACGTCCTTGGTATCAGCATACGCAGCTGCCAGGGCTTTGATTTCGGCGGGCGAGGTGAAGAAGATGGTTTTTACTTTCAGGGTGCCGTTCTTCTTCTCGTTCTCCTTGTCGTAGGTCGCCAGTGCTTCGCTGATCTCAATGGCTTTGGTGTTGGCGTCTGCTTCGCTGAAACCGTGGGTATGCAAGGCATCGCGCAGCGGTCCGATGATGAGCCGGGTGCGTTCGCCTTTGAAGTGAGGGCTATCCGCCGCAGCAGTTTCGCGAATAGCACGTTTCCAGCACTGGCTGGAAACACGAGCGCGTTGCACGCCGCCGAACGTGGCGGTCTTGGGTGAGTTCAGGTCGTCGCGATTGAGGCACGAGACAGGAAAGGACTGGAGGATGTGGAGTTCGAGGAGTTTCATTTGTTTAGTTGAGCTGTGAAGGTTGAGGGTGGAGTGTTGAAAACAAAGTGGAGAGTCGGTAGTATTCGGGCATGAGCACAGTTGACGAAATCGAGGCTGCCATCGTGGGTCTTCCACCAGAGCAGTTCTGGCAATTGACAGATCGGTTGATTGCCCGCCGGAACGAGGAGTGGGACCGCCAGATGGACGAAAACGCCAGGGCTGGCCGGCTGGATTTTTTGTTTACGGAAGCTGACGAGGAACGGCAGGCCGGCACGCTGAGAGATTGGCCGCCAGGGACCTCATGAAGTCCAAGGCCACCGCCCGCTTTTGGAAATTGTATCACCAACTCCCGGCGCACATTCGGCGGTTGGCCGACAAGAACTACCGGCTTTGGCGGGCCAACCCGCGGCACCCGTCCTTGGAATTCAAGCAGTTTCATGGCAGCGATCGGCGGTTCTCTGTCCGCGTGGGTGACCATTACCGGGCGCTGGCCCGTGAAATGCAGGGCGGCGCTGAGTGGGTTTGGATCGGTACGCATGAAGATTACAGCAAGCTACTGGGCCGCTAACGGCGCCAGCAGCAGCATCCCGAACCCAAACGCCTTCGCGCTGCCGATGCCTTTGGTGAAGGTCGCGGTGAGAAAGAGGGCGAGATCGGTGATCTCGATGACCCCGGAGAAATCCACGGTGCCGTGAATGCCGTGGTGTTGTGGTCCGTTAGCCTGGCGCTTCTCAAATCGTTGCACCTCATTCCATGTCTCCAGTGGAGCACCGTTGCAGAGGCGAAATCCGCCGGCTTCGCCCTTGCGTTGCAGCCAGGCGGCGAGTTCCGCCTCGCCCGTGACGGCACGGCGTTTGCGCTTCTTGGCGTCGGCGATGTAGTTGCCGTCTTTGTCTTTCACGGGCTTGTGCGTGGGGTTGGCCCGGAGTTGGAAGCGGTAACGACGAGCTTGAAAAAAAGCAGGCGGGATGGATTTGGTTTCCCATACGTCCGCATCGCCCAACCAATCAGGTCGCACGGGCGCAATGGGTGAAACAATGAGCAACTGGGTGCCGCCAGGCTTGTCATCCAGGCGGGTGAGGAAATCACGCTTCTCGCCATCGCGACCGGGGAACGCCTGCCAGACCAATTGATGCCAGGCGTAAGCGTCCTTGATCCCGCGGGCAAACAGAGTGCGCGGAGTGATGAGGGCCCGGGTGAGCCAGCAGGTTGAATCGCTCATGTCGTGGCCTCCGGGGTGGTTTCCTCCTCAGTCGCTCCCCCGCCATGTTGAGCAGTTTTTCGCGTCGCTCTCGGGTGAGTGTCGCCGAGAGGATGATGACCGTGCAGCGAAGCTTCGCCAGAGCGGTGATCAGAGCTTCGATCAATGTTCCGGTGAACACGTCGTAGGAATGCACTTCATCCAGAACTAGGACTTTCCCGGCGAGGGCGAAATGCCGCACAAAGAAATGCTTCACCGCGATGACGCCCATCAAGGCCTGATCCACGGTGCCGACGCCGAAGGGCGCAATGAGCGCGCGCTTGGACGACGCAAACCAGTCGCGCGCCGCCGCACGCTGATCACTCGGTTGCGCGGCATCGAGGGACGGCAAGTGCATTTCCATGTCCAACAGCCAGGAACCGCTATGAACCAACCGAGGCGCAACCGCCTGAACGCGCCCGAGAAAATCAGTCACGCGTTCGTGAATACGGTTGCTGGTGGCCTGGGTTGGCAGCGCAAAATAAAGCCCGCTGGCTTGGCCGGTGATGATGAGTTCATAGGCCGCTGCGAGTGCCGCCTCGGTTTTCCCCATGCCCATCGGAGCCTCGATCACATAGACTCCCGGTTCGCGGATGATCGCCAACGCAGCCGTTTGCAGATCGTTGGCGGGAAAACCAAATAGGTCGAAGAACGAGCGGGATGCTGCAAAAAGGGCGGGCTCCATTCCGATTTTCTGCAAGGCACTTCGCGCGGCAGCCTGGGTGGGGGCAAGACTGGCCGGAATGTCGCTGCGCTTGGGCGAGAAAAAATCTTCATCAGAGCCAATCCAGTCCGCCACGGTGATGAACCCTGCCGTCCACCACAAAGCAGACATGTCCTCCAAATCCACATGCGGCGGGCACGTTGGCTCGCCGATGAGTGTGGCGAGTTCCACCGCCAGTTCCCGGCGCCGCTGTTCCCACACGTCATTCGGCGGAATTCCAGATCTCTCTGCGATCTGCCACTCTCCTTTCCAATGAGGTGCGCCATGATGCATCCCCGACGCGGCGGCCCAAAAAGCACTGTCGTCAGTGCCGAGATCGAACTGTTGGCGGAGCCAATGTTGCAGCGTGAACTGGCTCACTTTCGAGTGATTCTCTTCGGCTTGTTTCCAGGCCCTTGTCTCGGCCTCTGCCTTCAACCCGTTCTCCGTTAGCCACTCCTCGCATTTCCGCTGGAATCCTGGGCTGATTTTCCCGATGTCGTGGCAAGCAGCCAGCCATACCGCCAACCTCCTGTCCGCGAATGAGATGTGAAACCACGCCGCCAGCGCTTCGGCCACGCAGCCGACGTTGAGGCAGTGGTCGCGGACGGAAATGCCGGGCTGGCCATCCTTCGTAGTCTTTGCCCAAAAATGAACTCCATTCGAATCCATTGCCTCTCGATTGAAGCACAATGGGTGGGACAAAAACAGTCCAACCCTCAAGTATTGTTCCTGGCTGCTTTCTGCGGAATACGGAGATATGCGGAAGAAAACGTCACTCTGGGGACCTTCAATTGGGAGGAGGAGGGTTCTTCCGAACCTCGCAATTGCCTCGGAAGGGAACGCGCTGAGGCGCTTGATAGCGTGGTGGAAAGCAAGCCCGGCTCGACGGAGTCTCGCCCTTCTGCACGTCTGGTCCTGGTCTTGAATTCACTGAGGATATCCACTGAGCAGATCCAAAAGGGATATGCCTCCTTCTTCGTCGAATCTTTTTCACCCAGGCATGAGCAAATCTCCACTGGGTTCAACTGCCGTTTTAAGATTCACCAAAGGGTTGCAGTCCGGACTGTCGAGTTGGGGATCAGCGGGCTAATTGCAACGATGCGCTCCGTTGTAGTCAAATTGCTGGTCGCCGAAGAAGATCGAATTGCCTTCGATCCGGATGACCGCTGCCTTGGCCCCTTCAGAAGAGATCATCACTAGGATAGGCCCCGAATCCGTGTCGATGATGGTCCAGTCCCCGGCTTCGGTCGAATTGCTGCTCGATCCTCCCGTGTAAAACGCACCCCCGCTCAAACTGCCGCTGTAGCTTGACTCGGAGTAGGTTGTGATCTCATAGGTGCCAGGACAAAAAAAGGCGTTATTTTGCTTCCAACCGGATAGAGAGCCGGAAGTTCCCCCGCTCCCGACGCTGGTGGATTTTACCCACACGAACGACTTCCCAGCGATGGCGCTGACCAGGTCCGCACGCGTCTTGCGCGCGACGGTGACGGTCGAGGACACAAAAGCGTTCACTACACGCTCCATCAAAGCGCGATTGGGTTGCGTGAAAAAGCCCGCGTAACCAATGATTCCTCCGCTCGGATGAACCACCGCCTGCACTTGCAGAAAGACTCCGTTCAAAGTGTTGCCTTCGTCGTCAAAACCGACGCCAGCCCACTCGATAGAAATCTTGTTGCCAGACACTTGAGCGGCCTTGCTGACTTGGAATCCTCCAAAGCGTCCCACATAAAAATCTTGTCCCAGGGTCTTGGCGATGAGAGGGGCGTCCCCGGCAAGGGTGAGGAAAGAAAGAACCAAACCCGCTTCGGTGTCGGACCCAAAAAAGATGGTCGAAGTGTTCTCCCGCAGAATCCCCTTCCACTTTTCAGGGATAGTGTACTGGAAACCCAGCACGGAGGATCCGATGATGGTTTTTTCCGGGTAAACCGTTGAAGGAATCGGCAAGACCGCATTGGACGAAATCGTCCCTCGAGGCAGCGGCACTTGAACGACTCGGTAAAAGCGTTGCGGATTGGCATCCTGCGCATCGTTCACTTTGATCAAAGCCCCCGTCCCAGTCAGGTGTTCCGCAACGGTTTTCCAATCGAGCCGGCTCAAACTCGAGGCCGCTTCCAGGCGATATTCGTGATCCGTTTGAGTTTTAAAGGACACTTCCCATCCCGCCCCCCGCGAGAGGCTGAGTGAAAAAGGTTGGGTGCGAGCATTTCCGGTCGCGAGGATCGCCACCCCAAGACCAACCACGAGCAGTGAATGCTGTCCGATCGAGGATCGCTGATGTGCGCTCTTGGAAAGAATATAGTTCTTCATAACACTGTCCCGCGGCTTATGGCTCAGCCAGCAATCACGGATGCAGTTTAGGCACGCCAAAGTACCAAGGACTACCCTTCGCGCGTTGTCATCTTCGCGTCTTTAGATAAGTCCCACTGAACGGTGACAGGGTGGCGTCTTCACTCGAGGCTTGCCATCCACTCCAGCAAAGTAACTCGTGTCTGAATTACGACTACACTAATTTGGACCAAAACACTCCCTTATTTGCGTCCTTGCATCAGACCTCAGAAAAGAAGGGGGGATTCGTTGCCAACCAATCGCTTGTCATTTCCTTGAGCCTTAAAACGGCAGTTGCCCCTGGCGAATCTTCGCAAGATTCTGGCGATAAAGTTTTTCCGTATCACTCACCAGATCGACAAGGGAGATGCGTTCCTATCTGTGGCATCCGTGTTGATCGCGGCCGTTCATAGCCCGTTGTTTTCAAATAGCTGGGGAGTGATGACGCGATAAAAGCGCATGGCGCCTTGGGTTCGAGAGTCGACGACGATTTCTTGCCGCGCTGCCCCGGCACCGTTCACCTGCTTCAGGGTCTGCCACTGACCGAAATCGAGGGATTCCCTGAACTGCGCGGTGTAACCTCGATTTGCTTGCGCCATAAAGGAGAGCTCAGTGCCGTGGGGGGAGAGGCGAATCGAGTCGATCCCAAGACGGCTCTGGCCGTCTCGAGGGTCCGTGCCGGCAATGAATTCCTGCAGGGTGGTTTGCCCATCGCCATCGTCATCGAGGCCGGCATCGGAGGCCAGATTGGGCGCGTAACCAAACTGGGTTTCCCATTGGTCACCGACGCGGTCTCGATCGGAGTCGCTCATCACGATCAAGGTGGCGGTTTGACTGTTGGTTCCGAGGGGTCCGGAGGCCAGATTGGTGACGTTCACCAGATAGGTGCCCGCATCGCTGAGTTGAATATTGTTCAGCGTCAGCACCGCGTTGGTGCCACGGGCTAAGGTGGCCGCTCCTTTGCGCCAGCGGTAGGCGAATGGAGACAAACCGTTGACTTCTATTCGGAGTTGCAGGGAATCGCCAGCGACAGCGACCAGTGACTGGGGTTGCGTGACGAAGGTGGGCCTCACAAGCACGTTTAGCCGTGCGATCTGGCTCACTGAAGAGCCGACCGAATCGGTCACTTGCACAGAATAGGCTCCCGTGTGGGTTGCCTGGACGTTCGTCAGCAAGAAGGAGGAACCTTCAGCCAAGGGAATAAGCGAACCATTGAAGCGCCACCGGAAGGTCAGGTTTCCACGGCCCGAGGCGGCGACTGTGAATCTGGCGTTCGATCCGGGCCTGAGATTCTGACCCTCGGGTTGCCGCAGGATCGTGGGGGGGCGAAGCACCGTTAACGTCGCAGGGTCGCTTTCCACTGAGCCGTTGTCATTGACAAGAACCGCCGAGTAACGACCGGCGTCGCCAACATCCACCTGATCCAACACAAGCTGGGCGTTCGTGGCCCCTGGAACGTTCGCACCATCCCGCCGCCACTGATACCGCGCCGCCGATCCCGGAGCCGCGCTCACCCTCAAGACCGCTCGCGCGGCGCCGACGAGGGTCAGGCTGGCGGGTTGGGCATTGATAATCGGCGAGCTCCCCGTACCCCGTTCCCGCCCGGGTGACGGAAGGGAGGCGGTCCAATTATCGGAGTCGTCGCCGAAGCGCCTAAGATCCCTGCGTTGAAGGGACGCGCCCCCGCCGTCCGCCGCCGCAGGCCACGGGGCGGAATCACGGTATGTCACCTGGTCGGCCACCCCATAAGAAACGTTCGTGTCCTGGCTCTCGACTTGGAATGGCTTGAGCAGTTTTAACTGGGCGCCGGAATTCTCCATCCGACCGCGGAACGGTCCGAGAACAGGAAAGGATGAGCTCAAGCCCCATTGTTGACGCCACGCAGCCAATCGGGCGGGTTCATTAGCGGGATCGAAACTGACCAGCATGGCGGATTGGTTTGCTGCGAGAACGAGGTTTGTGGTGAAGTCGAAGTCCACCGTTCCTCGCAGACGCCACTGTTTTCCCGTGGCGGGGTCCGTTAAGGGAACGGGGTTGTCGCTGACATTCTGGATCTCGATGTATTCGTTTTCGTCGTCGTCCCAGAAGCTTCCATTCTGAAAGAGGTCGGACGGGTGGTACAGAATCTCCCGAAAGATCACGGGGCCGACTTTGGGGCCGGCGTTGGCTGCACCGAGCGATGGCGCGGTCTGGACGACAAAGTGTTCTTCTCCTTCGCGAGTGACGTATCGGCCCCAACTGGCATCGGCCTCCGAGGCGCCGAATCGGAACCCGTGCGAGTAACCCAGCAGGGCCCCGGATCGATCCGAAGCGAACAGCCAGACTTCGTCGCCGCGACTGCTGAGCCCGAAGGAATTGGCGCCCTGGGATGGCTGCCCGAATGCCGTTTGATTGATGACCCACAACCCGTCGGCGGGCAGGACGGTTTGGTCTGGAATTCGATATTTCCGCGGTTCAAGCGGGTCATCTGTGAGATGCCAGCCTGAGATGTCGGCCGGGATGCCGCTCAAGTTCAGAAGTTCGATCGCCTCGGGCAAAGGAGGCCTGCTGTTGGCGAGCACCTCGTTGATGACCACACGGGGGAGTTCGGCGGGGGGTGGGTTTTCTAGCCCAGGAGATCCGAACATCACGCTGCTTGGGCCCCAGGCTTCCTTCATGTTGTTTTTCCGACCGGAATTGCGATGCACAAGAGTGAAACCCATCCCTTCCGTTGGGGGATACCAACCGCTTTCGTAAGCTAACTCGAACAATAGTTTGCCCATGGCATCCTCGAGCCGGAGCGTTTGCCCGTTGTTGGCGAGCGAGCCCGTGTAAGTCCCCGCGATATTCTGCAGGAGCCCATATCGAATCGCCATTGCGGCGGGATTCTTTACCAGCAAGAGACGGGACTTCGGTTCCATTGTGTAGGTCGTCCCAGTGCTGAAATTAAACGTCACTCCCCGGGTGAACCGGCTCCCGAACAGGTCGATGGTGTGGCCGCTGTTGTTTTGGATTTCGATGAATTCAAAATCCTCGGAACGAAGGTCCGCCTCGGCGCTCAACTCCTTGGGCGTTGGAGGGGAGGGATGGTAGTTCAACTCAGTGACTATTAGATCTTGAGGGGTGGCAGGAGCATGCAGGCTGTAACGCGTGGTCATGGGACCCGACCAAGGACTGCTGAGCGGGGGATTGGATCCACCCGACAGATTGCGATGCTTCTCGTCCCGTGCCCGCGCGACCAGCAGGGTTTCTCCCGCAATGGCGATAGGTCCAGTGTAAACGCTCGCGTTCGATGCGATGCTCCCGTGCACAGCCCTGGGATCGGTGCCGTCCAAAGTGAAATAGATGGTCGCTCCGGGAGGGGCCTCGAGGGTAACAGCGGTTCCGATGGGAACCTGCCCGCCACGCTCCAAAATGTCTGGCCTGGCCAGAAAATTCGTCTCCATGAACCGAATTCGACGGGAGATCCAATCTTTGAAATACGCAATTTCCCCCTCCTGACTGCCTCCGCGCTTGGGTTGTTTCCACCTCGCCATGTCGCGCACGGCGGACTCCTTCACCTGATTGCTCAGGCGGTCAATCAAACTCCACATGCCGGGAACTCCATAGGGGCCCGCAGCCATCTCTTGAAAGCGATCGATGTAGGCCTGCCAGAAATTTGGATCCTGGAACAGACGTCCCCACCAAACGGTCCCAAAAGCCCCTCTTCCAGGATCCCAGGAGAACGGGGCATCGTCGCGCGCTTCAGTCCAGGCAAACGCCTTGTCAAAGTCCCAGACGGGCCCAAAGACGATCGGCCCCCCGCGCGGTTTGTAGAAGAAAGTGCTGTTGCCTGGGACTTCTCCGTTGATGGAGATGATATTGACGAGGTGGAAATCGATCCAAGAACCCGTGTCCACGTACGGCGCGTATCCTGTGACTGGATTTGTCCAATTGGGTGAGTTGAGAGCCGCCGCGAAACGATCGAGATAGCCTATCAGATAGGTCCGCTGGGCTTCGCGTCTGGGGGAAACCATGTCGTCATGATTGGGTTCGCCGTAGTTCATGGGCTGGCCGCCAGCGGTGAAGCCAGGCGGGCCGTCGATATTGCGGTCGATGTTCAACAAGTAACCCCCTGTGACCTCCGGAGCTTGCACATCCTGGTCCGTCAACTTGTCGATCTCGACTCGATTTGGGCCAATCCCGATCCGCTGCAAAATGTTATAAACGCCAAAGTAGTTGGCAAGAGCGACCGTGGCTTGGGGCAGGCCGCCCGCGCGCTGGTTGAGATACAACTCCACGGAACGGGAGTGAGGGGCATAGCGACCCGCGGCATGACTCATCTCGCTGGCCAAGGGGTTGTTGATCAAGGAGGAGTCGGTCAAATAGGGTGCGTGAAACACCCATTCGGCCCCCGATGGCATCCCCAGCAACGGCAATTCGAGATCGCGATTGTCTTCGTCCCAGGCGTCCACCGCCCAATTGTATTTGGGATTACCCACGCTGCTGGAACCGCGGAGTTTCAAACCGGCGCGGAAGACCGCGTTTGGCGCGTTCGTGAACGAGGCGCGGCCTCGCCTTGGCTCGTGGACGAACAGGATGCATCCCTTGCTGGTTGCTTCATTGAAGCTTCCAACCCCGTAAGCGTGGACCAGAATAAGAGGTAGATCGGAGGAAACAGACACCATTTCTGGTGACAGGCGAGCGTAGGCTTCGGTGCGCACGGGGCCTGGCAGCAGGCCGGGCTCAAGGAGGCGGGCGCGGATTTGCAGGCTGTTGGTAACCGTAATGGGCCCCGTGTAGGGGATGGCGTCCGCGCCCGGCATCGAACCATCCAGTGTGTAGCGAATATCGGCAAGCGGTGTGGGTTGCGTCGGAGTCAGTGCAAGCTCGAAACTTTCAAGGAAAGTGCGGCTTTTGACCGAGAACTCCAGGCTGGCAGAAGCTCCCGGGTAGCCAGTCGGATTAGCGAGACCTGGGGAAGGGATCGCAAAATAGCGCTCCGCATTGGTGCGATAACGCAGTCGACGCGACGCGATCTCCGGGACGATGAGAAAATCAGCATCACCCGGATCCCGATTGAACGCGTGAAGAGCCAGAATGTTGGTCCCTTGGCGGAGGCCCCGTGTGAGCCAGGTCGAAGAAAAGTCTTCAGCAACGATCGCGACCTCGTTGCTCCGTGCGAGAGAGGAGGTGGTGCTAAACGCCGGGATCGACTTCGCGGCGATTCCTCGGCGCGCGATCTCATTCCCGTTTAGATAAGCCACAAAACCATCGTCATAACGGATTTGGAGCATCGGATTGAGAACGGTGTCCGGGCGCTCCAGGACAAACGGGATGCGGACAAAAAGACCTCCGCGCTGAGGGGTTGCGCCGAAGAGCAGGTCCTTGACTTCAGTGGAGATCCAAGCCGACAACACCGATGCCGGGTTGTTATCGAAACCCAAAGCGCTTGTGCCCAAATGCCATCCGGTGTCATCGAAATCGGGCGAGGTCCACCGATCACCCAGCGAATCGCTGGCCGGGGCGAAGTAGCGCGCCGGCGCTCCCCTTGGAAGCACCACAATGGCGTCCACGACTTCGGTCTCCAGCCCAAAGGCTCGATCCAGAAACTGTTGACCGAAGACGTGTTGGTGCACGACCGTCCCGCCGTCAGGCTTGATCAGAGCCAGCGCCTCCCCGTTGCCATCGAGTTTGAAGTTCGTGTGGAGAGGTTGCCCCGGAGCACGGCGGTCGTGTCCCGAGGCCCACACCAGGAGGTGAGCGCCCGAGGCCAAGAGAGTCGGCGGAAATTGCCATTGGGTTTTTCTGCTGAGCGAATCGGTCAGGTAATAGCCCACCAAATTAATCGCGTTGGGAGTGCCATTGTAGATCTCCAGGTAGTCCGAGGACTCGCCAAAGTCGTCGCGGATGGTGGCCGAGTTCATCGCCAGGAACTCGGAGAGAACCAATCCCTCCTGGGCCAGGGTCTTCAGACACGAGCACCAGAGGGCAAGGACCACCGCACCGAGAAGGAGTGGTTTTCGAGGTTCCATAAGTCACAAAACACAGACGACCAGAGCCCTCCATATTCTGGGCGGCCATGATTCACTCTTTTTGATTGGGTGAAACATTTTGTCCGGGAACCGCCTCCGTGGCCATCAAATTATCGGCTTGGGGACGCTGAGACCGGGCGGGTCACCAGTGACCCTTAAAATGGCAGTTGAACCTCGTGGAGATTTGCTAAAGCCTGCATGAGAAAGGTTTGACGAAGCGTGAGGCGTATCCCTTGGGGAGCTGGTGAGTGATTCGGAAAAACTTTATCGCCAGGATCTTGCGAACATTCGCCAGGAGCAACTGCCGTTTTAAGGGTAATGCCTTTTTCTCTTCTTGTCTCGATATTCTTCCATGCGTAGCCTGCCCGTCGGCTTGGCAAATGTAAAACTAGCGACGCTAACATCAGGCCTCACGAATTTCATGAACCCTCGACTTTTCGGTCTTCTGCCGTTTTTTGTTGTCGGGTTTTTAGTCATGCCTGCCTCGGCGGATCATCTGGAGGGCACATCAGATGCGGATTCGGTCGCGGCGGGGCACTCCTTGCACGGCGAAGCTTTCAACCAGGGGCCGCGTCAGTCTGCCTACCTCATGGAAGGCATGCCGAAGATTCACTTTCCGATCACTACCAAGGTTCCACTAGCGCAGCAGTTCTTTCTCCAAGGCGTCGGCCAATTGCATGGGTTCTGGTTTTTCGAAGCCGAACGATCGTTCCGCCAAGTCGCGGCGCTGGATACGAACTGCGCGATGGCTTACTGGGGCATGGCCATGGCAAACGTGAACAACTCGAAGCGAGCCCGCGATTTTATCCAACGGGCCGCACAGTTGACCAACGGTCTGAGCGGGCGCGAAACTCTTTGGATCGCGGCCGTGGCGAAACTGCATCCAGTGGAAAAGGAAGTCGAAAACAAAACCGGGAAGAAACTCGAGAAGGGCGACCCCAAAGAGCTGGGGACAAACGCCGTTAAGAAGGCTTCCTCCACAGACAATGAAAGACATCGAGCGTTTGTCCGCAGCCTGGAGCAGATCATTGAGGAGTATCCGAACGACATCGAGGCCAAAGCCTTTCTTGTCTGGAAAATCTGGGAGAATGAGGGCCACGGCTCGCCAATCTCGAGCCACGCGGCGGTCGATGCCCTGGCGACTCAAGTGCTCGCCGTGGACCCCATGCATCCAGTGCATCACTACCGGATTCATCTCTGGGATCAAGAGAAGCCCCGCCGCGCGTTGGATTCCGCCGCTCTCTGCGGTCAGGGATCACCGGGCGTTGCTCACATGTGGCACATGCCGGGCCATATCTTTTCCAAATTGAACCGTTTTTCCGACGGGGCATGGCAACAAGAGGCCTCAGCCCGAATCGACCACGCGCATATGATGCGCGACCGCGTGCTGCCGGATGAGATCCAGAACTACGCCCACAACAACGAATGGCTGATACGGAATCTCGGTTATCTTGGCCGGGTGCGTGAAGGCATCGACCTGGCTAAGAACTTGGTTGAGCTGCCGCGCCATCCGAAATTCAACACACTCACGGCATACCTTAGCCCCACCAACGATCTCTCGACGAACAACGTTCAAGCCTATCAACGCCGCACCAGCAGCGCCCGGCATGGACGATCGAGTTTGATCAGCTTGTTGAACCGGTTCGAACTTTGGGATCAGACCATAGAACTGTGTTCGACGTTGTATCTCGAACCTACTGATGTTCTCGACGACCAGGTGCGTCGCCTGGTGGTTCTCGGCACCGCCTACTTTGAGAAAGGGGATGCCAAGAAGGGCGCGGAGCAGATTGCCGCCTTGAAGGATGTCTTGAAACTGCAGCGCGAACAACGCCGCAACGCCGCTGATGAGGCCGAGGAAAAGGCGCGACAAGACAAGCTGGCTGACGATGCACTCGCCAAGTCCATGACCGAGGCTCTCCGATCCCACGCCAGCCGCATCAAGAACACCGAGACGGCCATCGACGAACTGAAAGTGTATGCCAACCTTGCCGCGAAGAAGGAGGTCACGAAAGAAATGCTGGAATCCGTGAAGGGGCTTCCCAAGGAGCAGCTCGCGATGATCCACTTCCGCGCCGGAGACAAGGATAAGGGGGAGCTCTACGCCAAGGAAGCAACGCAGAACGCCACCAACCAGGTGCAACCCTTGGCGAACCACGTCGAAATCCTGTGGCGGCTCGGTAAAACGAACGATGCCCGAGCAGCGTTCGAATCTCTTCGCGGGGTTGCGGGAGGCGCGGACTTGGAGCTGCCGGTGCTGCAGCGTCTCGCACCGCTGGCGAAGGCCCTGCAACTACCCGCCGATTGGCGAACGCCGGCGCCGCAGGCCGCGGATGTGGGGCAACGACCCGCCCTGGATTCCCTGGGCCCGTTTCGGTGGCAACCGACGCCAGCGCCGGAATGGACACTTGCCGACGCGAATGGCAAACAGTTTTCGCTGAGCAAATACCGAGACAAACCGGTCGTGATGCTGTTCTATTTGGGCTACGGTTGCCCGCATTGCCTTGAGCAGCTTAATGCATTCGCCCCGGCCACCAAAGATTTCTCTGATGCTGGCATCTCGCTTCTGGCTGTCAGCACCGATTCCGCCGAGGGTTTGAAAAAGAGCTTCGCGAAGAGCAAGGACAAGGCTGGATTTCCCTTCCCCCTGGTGTCCGATGAAACCCTGGAAACCTTCAAGAGCTTCCGCGCCTTCGATGCCTTCGAGAACATGCCGTTGCACGGCGCTTTCTTGATCGACGGCCAAGGCCTCGTGCGCTGGCAGGACATCAGTTTCGAGCCTTTTACCGACACGAAATTCCTCCTCACGGAAGCCAAGCGACTGCTTGGCTTGCCGATGAAGGCGGATCTGGCTGGGGAGAAAAAGAAAAAACTTCCATCCTCCTCCAGCAAAGGGGCGGAGCAACTCAACGCCCCGTCGGCAACGAAAAGTTGAGCGGTTTCGTTCCTCGTCGAAATATGCGGACAGCCGGCCCATCATCGAATGGCAACAGCCGGACCCTCGCCTTCCACAAAGCGTTCTTGACCCCATTTTTGATGAAGACACAATTGGAACGTCCATACAGCCGAAACAACCAACCTCAAGGAGACGATTGTGAGCATCCAAACCCCAACCTCAACCCGGCGTCAGTTCGTCAGAAAGGCGGGACTCGCCGCAGCCGTTTTTTCGATCGTTCCGCGGCATGTTGTGGCGGGCGGCGGTCAGACCCCACCAGGCGAACGATTGAATATCGCAGGCATCGGCGTTGGAGGGATGGGCGCGGCCAACATCGCCGCCGTGGCTCAGGACAATAACATTGTCGCACTGTGCGACGTGGACACCCGACGGGCTGCGGAGACGCTCCAAAAACATCCGAATGCCAAACAATATCGGGACTTCCGGAAGATGTTCGACGAGATGGAGAAAAGCATCGACGCGGTGATTGTCGCCACGCCCGATCACACGCACGCGGTGGCGGCCCTGGCGGCTATCCAACGCGGCAAGCATGTCTATTGCGAAAAGCCGCTAGCTCATTCGGTGTATGAAGTCCGCCGTTTGATGAAAGCGGCCCAAGATCACAAAGTCGTCACTCAACTTGGAAACCAGGGCCACTCGTCGGATTCCATCCGACAGTTTTGCGAATGGATCTGGGACGGGGCGATTGGCAAGGTCCACACGATCCACGCGGGATGCGCCGCTGTGAACTCGGGGATCGATCAACTGCCCCTCTTAAAAGAGCAGCATCCGGTTCCGACGACTCTGGACTGGAATCTTTGGTTGGGGCCGGCCTTGGAACGGCCGTATCACCCCGTTTATTTGCCCGGCAATTGGCGCGGTTGGGTGCCCTTTGGCGGCGGAACCGTCGGCGATTGGACGTGCCACGTGGTCGATCCGGTTTTCTGGGCGCTGGACCTTGGCTTGCCGGCCACGATTCGCGCGGACGTGGAGAACTACGATCCGAAGACCCAGGGCGACGCCTACCCAATGGGCGAAATCATTACTTACGAATTTCCAGCCAAAGGTTCCCGGGGTCCAATCACGATGAAATGGTACAGCGGCACTCAAAAGATACCGCGTCCACCGGAATTGGAGGAGGGTCAGAAATCAGTGGAAACGGGCGCTGTGGTGGTCGGAGACAGGGGGACGATCCTGTATGGGTCGCACGGCGCAGGTGGCGTCCGGCTCATTCCCGAGACGAGGATGAAAGATTACAAGCGCCCCGCTGCAAGCATCCCGAGAGTCAAAGGCCACCAACGAGACTGGTTGCAGGCCATTCGGAACGGAACCAAGGCCGGCTCCGACTTTGCCTATGGCGGGCCGCTGACGGAGATCGCGATGCTGGGCATCATCGCCATCAAAGTTCCGGGCACGAAATTGGAATGGGACGCCGCGAGCATGCGTTTCAAGAACAGCCGGGAGGCTAATAGATTCGTCAACCCAGCTTACAGGAAAGGCTGGAAGTTGTAGGAAGGCCAGGGCGCGCTGTGCCGCACCCGAAGCCGAAGAGGCTACGAGGCGTATCCGACAACCACGTTTTTGCAGTTTGGATTCTTGATCGTTTGATCGTCGGGCACTCGAACCGCCGCTCTCGTTTTGATCGGATGAGTCGACCTTCTTATCTTCAAACATCATTTCTGCAAGCGTGACGTCAGACCAAGGCAGGCAGGCAGTCGGAGACACGACGACAGGGGCAATTGCCGTTTTAAGCGCTTCTTGAAGGGTGCGAGAATGAAGGGTTCAAGATCTGTGTGGCCCCTCGGAAGATGGCGAGGGGAACTGTTTTGCGAAAAGCGAACGCTCCTTTCATTTTCACAAATGGACCCGGAGTCTATTAGGGCTGAGCTAGGAGTCGGAAGGCGCCAAATCTCCTCAATTCAGCATCTCCCTCCGACTCTTCGGTTGGGCTCAGTAACCGAGAGGCAAGCCTAGGCGGCACCTTTGTGCGAGACAATCAGGTGGGTTACGATTCTAGGATACGGGATTGGATTGTCTAGGGTCGGTGAAATGCCTAGTGTGCCGTTCACGAATTGGGTGGACATTTGCGGCAATGGATTTTTGATTCAGACGAGGCGAGAACGACGAACATACCCTTCGTGGGTCTGTGAGGAGGGAGCAACGAAGTCTGAATCAAAAAGACGTGCCGCCCATCGGGTTGTGCCACAGTGAACCTCTGGCTGCGTTGGTCCTCGGTCACAGATCCATGTCCGGATATGCTCCCTGGTCGCGCCTTGCCAGAGCTTCACTGTGGCACAACAAATGCCCACCGAATTCGTGAACGGCACACTAGCTGGTCCCAATGGCGCTGCGGTTCACTCGGCGGTGCAACTGGCGCGGGAGAGCGGGGCGTAGCCTCGGGCCTCGGATCAAACGACTCTTGTTGTTGAAGACCACCCGGCAGGTGTAGCTGTATGATGCTCTGGGCGCGGGCTTGCAGTTTCTTGCCGGCGGCCATCCTCATCCCGGCCTTTTCAGCGGCATGCAGTCGGAACAGATCGCCCATGGAAAGCCCCAGTGCTGGAGTACGGGTCAGGATTTCAAAAATGCTGCGGGCGGTGGGTGCTGTGAAATTCGTTTCCTGACCTCCACAATCCAAAAGTGAACCCGTCCTTCGGTGTCGCCGCCTATGATCTGGCGGCCATCGAAGGACATTGCCGCACTGAGCGGTTGGGCCTCCGCGATCGCGAAAGATTGGATCTCCTTCCCGTCGGGATCCCAAAGGCGGATCTGGCTTTCGCACCCTTTTTCGGCGCGACCCCTCGGCCGCGATTGGCAAGGAGACCCTTTTTTGCCGCACATCGACCGCAGCCATTGGCCGAACCAGGGCTTGGGCTTGTGGTCACGCGATGATCGGTGTGAGCACGTTGCCGCGGATGTCGGTGAGCCGGCGAATGCGACCAGCGTAATGGTAGGTCAAGTTCTCGTCGTCGAGACCGAGAAGGTTGAGGAGGGTCGCATGGACGTCACGGATCGGGATCGGTTCTTCCGCCGCGCAAAGGCTGAAGTCGTCGGTCCCGCCGGCGGTGGCGCCGCCTTTGACGTCGCCGCCCGCCATCCACATGCAGAGGGCGTGGCCGTTGTGGTCCCGTCCGACTTTGTCGCCGACGCTCCCGTTGACGAACGAAGTGCGTCCCATCTCGGAGGCCCAGACGACGAGGGTTTCGTCGAGCAACCCGCGCCCTTTGAGGTCGGCTAGCAATCCGGCGACGGGCAAATCCACTTCGCGGCTGTGCTTGATCATGCCTTCTTTTACGTTGCCATGGTCGTCCCAGCTATCTTTCCCGATCTGCACGCCATGCAGGAGGAGCGTGTGGCGCACGCCCCGTTCGACGAGGCGCCGGGCCAGCAGGCATTGGCGCCCAAAGCCGGCCGTCTTCGGGTCTTCGAGACCGTAGAGGGCCTTGGTCTCCTCCGATTCGCCAGAGAGATCGACGAGTTCGGGAGCGGCTGTTTGCATGCGGAAGGCCAGTTCATAGGCGCTGATGCGGGCCTCGAGTTCGCTGTCGCTGCCGGCGGCGCCGAGGTGCCTGCGATTGAGCCACGCAAGTGCGTCGAACTCATGTCGTTGCTGTGCCGCGGTCACGCCTGGCGGCCGGGCAAGATCCACGATCGGCGTGCCGGTGGGCCGCAGAAAGGTGCCTTGGTAAGCCGCGGGCAAATAACCGTTGCTCCAGACCGCCGCGCCGTTGGTGGGCGCACCGCGCGGATCCTGAATGACGACGTAGCCCGGCAGATTCTGGTTTATGCTGCCAAGCCCGTATTGCACCCACGAGCCGACCGACGGGCTGCCCGGAAACTGGCTTCCTGTTGCGACGTGAAGCGTGGCGGGGCCGTGGTTCTGATTGTCCACCTGGATGCCGTGAATGAACGCAAGATCGTCCGCGTGCCGGGCGAGGTTCGGAAATAATTCGGAGATATAACGGCCCGACTGGCCAAACTGCTCAAACTTGAAGGGGCTCCCGACACATTGATGAGCAAATGTCAGACGCCCCTGAAGTTCGCCGGCGGCGATCTTCGGAATGCGCGGAATCCGTTTGCCGTGGAATTCGTTCAGCTTGGGCTTGTACTCGAATGAATCCACCTGGCTGACGCCGCCGCACATGAAAAGCATGATGCAGTTCTTGGCCTTGCGTGCGAACGGAGGGGCCTTGACGGCCAACGGATCGATGCTGGCCGTGGCGGCTCTGGCTTCGCGCTCCAGGAGGCCCGTGAGCGCCAGCCCGCCGAACCCGTTGAACATCCGTCCCAGAAATTCCCGGCGGCTCGGGCCGTAGCCCCGCGCCCACTGCGCTTCTTGAACTGGATTATTCGACATACACAAATTCGTTGGCATTGAGCAGTACACGGCAAACGGCGGCTAATTCCCCGCCGCCCGTGGTGCTCGATTTCATCAGGGCCTGCATTCGTTCGGATTCCTCGGGGGCAGGTTCTCGACCGAGCGCGATTTTGAAAGCCAGTTGGATTTGGGTCGCTGTTGATTCACCGGCTTCCTTGCGAACGCGGGCGGCAAAGTGGGTGGCTTCCTCGTTGGCGAAGCGCCCGTTGTACATGGCCAGCGCCTGCAAGGGGGTCACCGAAGCCTGACGCCGGTCGCGGGAGACATCGCAGACCACGGAGTCAAACGTTTGCATGAAAGGCATCGTCATCGTGCGTTGCTGGTAGATGTAGATGCTGCGCTTGCGTCCTTCGGAACCGTCCTGCGTGGCCCACTTGCTGTTATCGAATTTCACTTCCTCGGCCAACCCCTCGGGCAGCGGAGGGAAAATTGGCAGCCCAAATTGTTCCGGGTTCAATCGTCCGCTGACCGCGAGCACGGCGTCGCGCACCGCCTCGGCCTCCAGACGTCGCGAACGAAAACGCCAGAGGAGCGTGTTCTCCGGATCGGCGATTTCAGCCTTGGGATCATGATGCCGGGACGATTGGCGATAGGTGGCAGAGTTGAGGATCAGCCGGTGAATGGCCTTGACGCTCCATTTGGAATCGGTGAACTGCCGCGCCAGCCAGTCGATCAACTCGGGATGCGAGGCGCCGCCACTGAGTTTGCCGAAATCGCTCGGAGTGGCTACGAGACCGCGCCCGAAGTGCCAATCCCAAAGCCGATTCACCATCACCCTCGCCGTCATGGGGTTCTCCGAACTCGCGATCCACTGGGCGAGCGCCAGACGGCGGCTCCGGGTCGGCCAGCGTTTGAAGGGATCCAGGCGGATCGGCGCTGCATCCTGATGACCTGTGATGACGCTGGGAAAGCCGGGTTCCACGACTTCTCCGGGCTTGTCCCACTCGCCGCGATCGAGCACGCGGGTCTCGGGCACACCGGGTTCGAACGGTGGGCCGTAGGAGTGACGCAGCGACATGGCGACGGGTTGCAGGCGTTTGAGATCCTGTTCAAGGAGACGAACTCGCGCTTTTGCTTTGTCCCGCTGCGCGCGTTGTTCCGGCGTCAGCGAAATCTTCGGATCCGACTTCAGGTTCTCGATCTTGTCCAACGCGGCCACAAGCGAGCGCGCTTCGCTGAGTTCTGCGTTGCGTTGATCGGTGAGTTTTGTCGCCCACTCCATTTCTCCCTTGCGATAGAACGCCGCGGGGAGAGGCCCGCCGATCTGGAAGATGTCCCCCGGCAACGGGCGCTGGAGCTGGACCGTCGAGAAGAAGGCCTTCATGCGATAGAAGTCCTTCGTCGGGATGCGGTCGTATTTGTGGTTGTGGCATTGCGCGCAGCCGACGGTGAGACCGAGGAAGACGGAACTGACCGTCGCGGTCATTTCGCTCAACATCTCATGGCGGGAGGCGTCACCCCGGGGTTCGGTGAAAGGGGCCAGGCGCAGAAAGGTCAGCGCGACCGTGGGTTCCGGCTTCGAGCCGGGAAGGTCGCCCGCGCCCATGATCTCTTCCGTTTCATCGCCCGCGATTTGTTCGATGACGAATTGGTCGTAAGGCTTGCCCTGGTTGAACGCGTCGATGACGTAGTCCCGGTAGCGCCAGGCGTGCGGCAGATCGGGATCCCCTTCGTAGCCGGCGGTATCGGCGTAGCGTGCGAGGTCGAGCCAGAAACGAGCCCAGCGCTCGCCGTAGCGCGAATCCGCGAGCAGCTTGTCCGCGAGCTTCTCATACGCCTT
>SYMW01000313.1 GCA_005805305.1 Verrucomicrobiales bacterium | reverse complement strand
CATCCTCGCTGGCGGAATGGTTCTTTGGGGAGAACTCGTGCTGAAATCCAGGCTCGACGGCCTGGCGTTTCTAATCTACTGGAGCCTGTGCTTCGTGCTGACCGGACTCGCGATAGGTTGCGCCATTCTCGATATCCGCTCGGTTCGGAGGGAGGTGATGCTTCGGCAAAAGCACATTTTGGATGAAGCCATGAGCCGGGACCTTAACGACGATCCAGGGTCCAAGAGCCACTAGAGTGCCGTTCACGAATTCGGTGGGCATTCGTTGTGCCAGATTGAATCTCTGGCAAGGCCCGACGACGGAGCCTATCCGGACATGGATCTGTGACCGAGGAGCAACGCAGCCAGAGGTTCACTGTGGCACAACCCGATGGGCGGCACGTCTTTTTGATTCAGACTTCGTTGTTCGCTCCTCACAAACCCACGAAGGGTATGTTCGTGGTTCTCCCCTCGTCTGCATCAAAAATCCATTGCCGCAAGCGTCCACCCAATTGGTGAACGGCACACTAGCTTGCCGACCTGCGGTCGGGGCGGCCTTTTCCAGCCCGGTCTTTCCGGTCTCCTCGCGCCTCTTTCGCGGGTTCAGGCTGGGGGGCTGCGATCTCAGGCGGTGGCGTGGTGCTGTTGACGCGGACTTTCAGCATCGCATGCACACCCGCATGGAGCCGCAGCTCTACTTCATGATCTCCCAGCGTCCGAATGGGGCGCTCGAGCTGGACTTTTTTCTTGTCCACATGCACTTCAAACTGATGCCGCAACTCGTCGGCGATCGTGGCGGTCGTGATGGAGCCAAACATTTTGCCGTCGTCCCCAGTTTTGACGGACAACAAGAGAACCAGCTTCGCGAGACTCTTGGAAAGGTCATTCATCGCGTTGAGTTCGTGGGCCTCCCGCTCCGCTCGGCGCTGCTTGAGGGCCTCCAATCGGCGCTTGTTTGCGGCCGTCACGGGGATGGCCAGGCCTTGCGGCAAGAGGTAGTTGCGGGCGTAGCCAGGCGCCACTTTGACATTGTCCGATTCCCCTCCGAGACCCACCACATTTTTGACAAGAATTACTTCGGTTTTAGCCATAAAATACGTCGTTGCGACAAACAAATAAATTCCATCCGATGCTCAAAAGGGAACATCGTCTTCATCTTGGGGCGGCGTGTCGTGGTCCGCTTCTGGTGTTGAAGGGGCTTGGGATTGGGAGGGCGGCACTTGAGCTGCCGGGCGAGGCCGAGCCGCGTTGCCGGTGCCTCCATGATCCTCGCTCGAACGCGAAGCTGAATCGAGAAACTGAAAATTCTCGAGCACCACACCCAACCGGCTCCGCTTTTGACCTGTCTGCTTGTCTTCCCACTGGTCCAACTTCAGCCGGCCTTCCACCAGCATGGGCCGTCCCTTCTTCAGGTACTGGGAGATGGCCTCAGCTTGTTTGCGAAACGCATCCACGTCCACAAATGTCACTTCTTCTTTCATCTCACCGGTTTCGGTCCGCCAGCTGCGGTTGATGGCGAGAGTGATTCTGGCGATGGCCACTCCCGATGGAGTGTACCGAAGCTCGGGGTCCCTCGTGAGGTTCCCCGCTAAAATGACCTTGTTGTAGTTGGGCATGGATCGCGCCTAGCCTATTAATCGCGCCTATTTCGCTTTCGCGGCGGGCGTGGTGGGCGATTCCACGAATAATACCCGGTAAACCTCATTGTTTTGATCGAAGCGACTTTTGAGCTGGCTCAGGATGGTGGTCTTTAGTTGAAAAATAACATTCACGTAAAATCCTGATGTTACTTTCCTGCTTGAAACACGGGCGAAGGGACGCTTGTCCATCTTCTGCACGGTTTCGATCTTGCCGCCCGACGCGGCGATTTCCTCGGACACTTTGTCGATGGTCTCTTTGACGCCATCTTCTTTGCCCGAGATATTCAGGATGAATAAGCCTTCGTAACGTTTCATTCCAGTTTTTAGTGAGTTGCTAAATCGACAGTGCCATTAAACTTGTTCATCGCCCGCTGCAATCCGTCTTCAAGCCAGCAGTTGACCTGGTCGCAGGCTCTTTCGAGCACTTTTTCAAGCAACGGCATTTCAGCTTTGCCGAAATCACCAAGGACGTGGCCCGTAATGCGCCTGACGTCGGGATCTCGCCTCCCAATCCCCAGGCGGAGCCTGGCGTAATTGGTGCTGCCCAAGTGCTTTTCCACTGACTCCAGCCCGTGGTGCCCGCCACTGCTGCCACTCGGGCGCATCCGAATCGACCCCAGCGCCAGATCGGCGTCATCCACGATCACCAACAGGTGAGTGACCTGGATTTTTAAATAGCTTGCGACACGAGACAATGCCCGGCCACTTTCATTCATATAGGTGGTCGGGCGGCAGAGATGCAATCGATTCCCAAACGCCTCGGCTTTCGCCATCAAAACTTCAAACCCGGGCTCGGCTTTCCACGGCGCGCACCAATGACCGGCCAACTTTTCCACAACCATATAGCCGGCATTATGTCGGGTTCGAGCGTAGTCTTTTCCCGGGTTGCCCAATCCAACCACCAAGTAAGATTCCTGCATGAAACAAGCTTGGCGGCTAGCCGGCTTGTGCGTCCCTCATCGAGAGCAGACTTATTTCTTCTTCTCCGCCGGCGGCGCCTTCTTTGCCTTGTCCGCAGCCCCGGCTGCGGGGGCGGCTCCCGCTGGAGCCTCTTTCTTTTCTTTGAGCATTTCAGGCTCCGCAGTCGTGGCCGCGCCCTCAGCCGCCTCGGTCTCCTGGGCCTCGGTCAACGGCTCGGCCACCGCGAACACGGAAATATGCTTGTCCCCTAAGATTTCAACGCCCGTGGGCGCGGCGATGTCGCCGATATGGATCGCCTGTCCAATTTCAAGATTCGACACATCCACAATGATGATTTCAGGCAGATCCTTGGGCAGTCCGCGGACTCGCAGCTTGAAGAGAACATGCTCGAGGACGCCGCCACCAGTTTTCACTCCGACCGGCTCTCCGGTGGCTTCAACGGGCACCGTGATCGTGACACTCTCGTTTTCCGAAACTTCGTGGAAATCCACGTGCAACACTTTGCCGTTGAGCACGTGGTGCTGAATCTCCTGCACGAGAGCCAGCCGCTTCGGCTGGGCGTCTTCAGCCACGGTAAGGTCCACTAACAAATTCTCGGAAACGGAATCGTGAATCAAATCATCAAGGTCTTTCGACAAGACTTCCAAATTTCTGGCGGGATTTCTCCCTCCATAGATCACCGCTGGAATGCGGTCCTTAGCTCGAAGCTTCTTGGCGCCCCCGCGGCGCACCAAACTGCGCGGGTAGGCATTCAAAGATACTGATTTCATGTTGCAAAAAAAACCAACGAGCACCCTAAGCCACTTTAAACGGCAGGAGTGCCTTTATACTCAAACAACGAAGTGACCGACGAATTCATGTGAATTCGTTTGATCGCTTCACCCAATAGCGCGGCCACCGAAACGGTCGTGATTTTGACCCCTTCGAACGCAGGGCGGAGAACACTATCAGTCGTTATCAGTTCGTCAATAGCAGATTTTCTGAGCCGGTCGATCGCGAATTCATTGAGAATCGCATGGGAAACGCAGGCGAAAACTTGCTCCGCGCCCATCTTTTTCATCATCGCGGCGGCCGTGCAAAGCGTGCCCGCAGTCTCGGTCATGTCATCGACCAGGAGGATGTTCCGTCCCGTGATGTCACCGATGACCGTGATGGTGTCCACTTCGGTCGGGCTCTTCCTTTGTTTGGCCACAATCGCGAGCCCCGCGCCGAGCACCTGGCTGTAGCTGTGGGCCATTTTTAACCCTCCCACGTCGGGACTCACGACCACTAGATTCGGTATTTGTTTTCCTTGGATGTAAGAAAATAGCGCCGGGGCCGCGTAGAGGTGGTCCACAGGAATGTCGAAAAATCCTTGGATCTGTTGGGCGTGAAGATCCATCGTCAGCACCCGATGTGCCCCGGCCGCGACCAGGAGGTTGGCTGTCAGTTTAGCCGTGATCGGAACACGGGGTTGATCCTTCCGGTCTTGCCGCGCGTAGCCGTAAAAAGGCATCACCGCGGTGATTCGATTCGCGCTGGCCCGCCTCAGCGCATCGATCATGATGAAAAGTTCCATCAGATTCTGATTCGTCGGCGGGCTGGTGGGTTGGACCACGAAAACGTCGGCCCCTCGGACGTTCTCTTCAATCTTGACGAAAGTTTCCCCATCTGGGAACGGGCTGACCGTGCATTTGCCAAGCTCGATCCCTATGGATTTGGCAATCGCAAGGGCCAGATTCGGGTTCGCGTTGCCGCAAAATAGTTTCACGATCTTGCAAAGAGGATTGTCGATCGCGGGGAATTCTTGTTGGCGCGACCGTTGTTCAGTGATAGAAAAATTCCAGCCGACTGGGTGGGATTCTCGTTCTCTCGAACCGCACTCTAACAACCACCCTGGGTCGGGCAAGAGGAATTTCAGTCCTGCGATCGCCTCGGACAGCTTTCCTCATGGCGCTCCATGCTTTACGCCAGCCGCGCGCGCGCGCCAGCCACTCGATCCATCGCTTCCTCGATGCTGGATCCCGTGGCCGTTAAATGGCCCATCTTCCTCCCGGCGCGAGCGTGCCGCTTCCCATAGAGATGGAGCTTCACTCGTGGGTCCTCAAGGGCGGCGAGCCAGTGCGGTTCGCCATTATCCCAAAGGTCTCCAAGAAGGTTGGCCATCGCCGCGGGACTCGTCAGTTCGGTCGATCCAAGCGGGAGTCCGCACACCGCCCGAACCTGCTGCTCAAATTGGCTGGTGAGGGACGCGTCGAGGGTCAAATGCCCTGAATTATGCACTCTCGGCGCCAGTTCATTGATCAAAATCCGGTCGTCAGCGGTTAGGAAAAGTTCCACCGTCAGCACGCCCACCACGTCCAGCTGGTCCAGAATGTCACGAGCCAGTTCCTGGGCTTCCCGCTCTACCTTCGGATCCACCCTCGCGGGAGCTACCGTAAAGTCCAGAATGTGGCGCGAGTGCGTATTCTCAAACACCGGGAACGTGGCGCAATGGCCATTTGTCCCCCGCGCGCCCACAACCGAAAGCTCCTTGGCGAACGGAACGTACCGCTCGTAAATCCCCGCCGCTCCCGATAGCGAATGCCAGGCCGGCTCAAGTTCCTCGGGCCTCGTGAGTTTCCATTGCCCCTTCCCGTCATACCCGAAGTCGGCAGTCTTCATCACCCCAGGGAGGCCCAGTGATTCGGCCGCCTTTTTGAGATCGTCCAAACGGCCTACCGCACGGAAAGGGGTGACGGGAAATCCGTGGCTCTGCAGGAATCCTTTCTCCCGAAGTCGATTCTGGGTGATGTGCAAGACGGAGCCATCTGGCCTGACGGGAGCGTGTTCCGCCGCGGCTGACGTGGCCTCGGAAGGCACGTTCTCGAACTCGAACGTCACCACGCTGACACCGCGCGCAAAGGAGCGGATGGCTTCCAGATCTTCGTACGCCCCGACGAGCTCCTTGTCCGAAACAGCAGCGGCGGGGGCATCGGGTTCAGGGGAGTAAACGTGGACGCGATACCCAAGCGAGCGTGCCGCGAGGGCCAGCATGCGTCCGAGTTGGCCGCTTCCGAGGATCCCAATGGTCGAGCCGGGAAGGATTGCCGGGCCGCGGGAGGAACTCATCAATGGCATCGCGGTAGCGAGATCAAGATTCTGGATTGGGCATCCCCAAAACACGTTCTGTTTGGGCGGTCCGGAAAGCCTCGTAGGCCTCGCGGACTTGGGGATGCTTGTTTCCCAGGATTGCCGCCGCCAGGAGAGCCGCGTTGATGGCGCCGGATTGACCTATGGAAAGTGTTCCAACGGGAACGCCCCCGGGCATTTGAACGATTGACAGCAAGGAGTCCAATCCCCGCAGCGCCTTTGATTCCACCGGCACTCCCAGCACCGGGAGAACGGTCTTCGAGGCAGCCATTCCCGGAAGGTGGGCCGCGCCTCCCGCCCCAGCGATGATGACTTCCAGCCCTCGGGAGCATGCGGATTGCGCGTAGTCGAACAGCAAATCAGGCGTTCTGTGAGCGGACACGACTCGAGTCTCGAAAGGCACGCCGAGCGCTCTG
>SYMW01000312.1 GCA_005805305.1 Verrucomicrobiales bacterium | reverse complement strand
GCGTCGCGATCAAAGCACTCTTGGTTGGCGTCAGGCAAAAGTCCGTCACCTACGCCATCGAGGATGCTACAGAGAGCGCCGACCTAGCCATCTCCTGGCTCAAGGAACGCGACTTGGATGGCTAAAACCAAAGGCCGTGGGGGATCGATTCTGGGGCCGTCTCTCCGGCATCGGAAGAAAGAGTGTCCTTTGCGGCTTCAGCAGCCGGAACAGCTTCCCCGGAAGCAGATTCGGAAACCTCATCCGACGCCACTGGCTCGACTTCTTCCACCACCACGCCCGATCCCAGCGCCTCCGGTGGGGATTGGGCGGGTTGATCTTCGGCTGCCGCGGAGACATCGGAGGTGGCAGGCTCGACAGCCGGTGGTGATTCAACCAGCGGCTCAGCGGCAGGCGAGATCGCAGCCTCAACGTCCGCCACTGCCACGGATTCTTCATGTTTCGGCAGTTCCTCGGCTGCGGCAGGCTCAGGCTCGGTTTGTACGGAAACTTCCAAGGAGTCGGCAGTTGCTGCCTCGACAACTGCCGGCGGATTTGCTGGCGGGACGGGTTCGGTCTTCTCCGACGGCGCGAAAGCCTCTACAGGCTGGACAGCTTCCACAGCCGCCACAGGCTGGATTGATTCAGTGGCAACTGCTTGTGCGGCGAGTGGAGGTTCTTCCTTCGGCGCTTCCTCCGGCGCCGCGACGGGAGTTTCCGGCTCGGGCGTTTCCTGCTCTTTGGCCGGCTCAACACCCAACTCCCTCAAAGCATCGGCGGCATCCTGATCCCCTTGCTCTGCGGCGAGCCCATACCACTTCACGGCGCTGTCCAAGTCCTGCTCGACCCCCTCACCCACCTCGTAACAATATCCAAGGTTGAACTGCGCCTCGGCATGGTCTCCCTCAGCCGCCGACCGGTACCACCGCACTGCCAACTCGGGATTTTGATCGACTCCAAGCCCCTTCTGGAAAAGAGCTCCTAAGACAAACTGCGCGTCGCTCGAACCTTGCTTTCCTGCCTGATGAAGCCAGTGCGCGCCCTCAGCATAATCTTGCGCTACCTGTTCACCCTTGATAAACAACATCCCAAGATCGTATTGCGAGACCACATCGCCCTTGGCGGCCTTGGAATAGAGGTCATCGAGGTTCATATGAGAAAGTACAGACATAGTGACGACAGTGATCAATCAAAACTTTAGCCACGCAGGAGTCAATTCTCGATTTTCTCCGTTTCTAACCCTTAGAAAATTCGCATCACGGCTCAATTTTCTTCAGATAGTAGCGGAATTCCAGAATATGACAAGAAGCACGTTTGATTATCTCCCTCGCCTGTTGCTAATCGTTCTCCTCGCCACGACTGCATTCGTCACCGTGCCGACGATGGGGCAACAGCAACCACCAGATCCTTCTGAAAAGGCGGCGCCAAGCGCGGCCTCGGTAAACCCCGCCTTAGCCGAGTGGCGGCGACTCGCTGAATCCGGCGACCCGGAGGCTTCCCATATGCTAGGACACGCCCTCCTGACTGGCGATGGAGTTTCGGCAAACCCCGAAGAAGCCCTCCGCTGGCTGCAACTCGCCGCGGAAAAAGGAAACGGCATGGCTCAGCTGACGCTGGGCCTCATCTTCGACGCGGGTGGACCCGTTCCCTCGGACAAGGCCAAAGCCGTTGCGTATTACAAGAAGGCGGCGGATCAAAACATCAAGGAAGCCCAGTACAACCTCGGCATGAGTTTCGCGACAGGTGACGGTGTCCCCAAAAATCTGGAGGAAGCGGCCTCGTGGTATTTGAAAGCGGCGGAAAACTGGGATCCGAGCGCTCAGTTGCAGCTGGGTCTTGCATTCCTGGGCGGCAAAGGAGTGAAGGCAAGCAGGGAAGAGGCGATCAAATGGCTGCGTCGATCCGCCTATCAAGCGAACGCGGACGCGCAATTCCAACTCGGTGTCCTCGTGCATCAAGAGGCCGGCGCGACGGCGAGTGAAGAAGCGGTGAAATGGCTCGAGCGAGCCGCTGACAGCTCGCATTCGGATGCCATGGCTTTCCTGGGAGGCCTTTACGCTCGCGGAGACGGCGCCCCCAAAAGACCTGACAAGGCCCTGGAACACTTGAGCAACGCGGCTAAACTCGGCCACCCAAGGGCTGAGTACGAACTCGGTCTCTGCTTTTTGAATGGGGAAGGCGTCGCCCAAAACGACGCTCAAGCTTTCTATTGGTTCCAACTCTCCGCCATCCACGGGGATCCGGACGCCCAGTTCAGGACAGGCCTGATGCTCGCCAAAGGGCGCGGCACTCCCGCAAACAAAGACCTTTCCGCCCGATGGTTGAGAATCGCCGCTAGCCAGGGCAACGCCAGCGCTCTCGCTCAATTGCAGCAAGGCTCTCCCACTCCCGCCAACGCCAGTCAAGTGGTCATCGCTCCCAGCGAATCGATGCCCGCCATGGTTGCCGTCAACGTCTCCACGAACCTTCCGATCATCGCGGCGAACCCCACCCCCTCGATGGCTCGATTGGATCCCGCCTCGAGCGCCGGATCTCCCGGGAAATCTGAAGCCCGGCCCTCCACGGCGGTCGTTCCCGCGATGGTCCCCCAAAGCCAAACGACGGATTCCAATTTCAGAAACCTGGTCATTTTCGCCGCGTTTGCTCCGGCGTTTATCTTGGCTTTGATGGTTTATATCTTATGGACTGTCGCCAAAGAACGCCTCAAGAGCTTGGAGTCAGAGGTGAAGGAAACAAAGAATCAATTGCAGAAGGCCAATGAAAATCTCGAGGCAGTGCTCAGGCTCGTCGAATCAAAGATGACCCTTGCGAAATCCCCGGTTCTCAAAGCGCCCTTGCATGACCCGATACTCGGTCCCAAGGCACAAATAGTGGAGCACACGGAAGATCCGGGCCCCTTCAAAGCGCAGCGCACCCCCAGGTCGCCCCAAGATCGGAGATCGGGTCAAGAACGCCGGAAAGCCAACTGATTCTCCTCGGGACGCGTTGTGGCCCCCCACACACACTCCGCTCGGCGCGCGGAATCAAAAATCGAATTGATCAATGTTGTCCTTCGTGAAAACGAAAGGTTTTCCGAGTAGTATTTGGTCGCCTTTGATTTCAAGATTGCCGAGCCGCCCCCCGCTGTAGGTCACATCGCCGGCTTTCAGTTTTCCATGCGCAAGCGCGGCGCACACGTGAACGGTCAGATAACCCAGATCCATCGTGTTCCAAAGAATCACCGAGGGCGTGACCCCTTCCTTCACGTATCGCTTGTTGTCGTTCGGCAAGCCAAGCCCGACGACTCTTACATCCTGACGTCCGCTCTGCTTCACGGCCTCCGAAGCTCCCGGGACCGCGGGCGAGCAAATTGCCATGATGAGTTTTAGATTTGCATGGGCATTCAACAACGCCGTGGCCTCATTGAAAGCTTTATCCTTGAGATCATCGCACGGTCTTAACGCAACCATTTTGAGCTCGGGAAATCGAGCGGCGCGGACGATCTCAATTTGCTTCTGCCATTCGTTCATGTTCGCGGCCGTTAGCGACGCGGTGATAATAGCGAATTCACCCTTCCCGTTCATGGCTTTCGCGGCCTCTTCCACCAAGGTCTGTCCTATCCCCTCCGGCGTCGCCTGATTCACCAGAAAATCCCTCGCGTCAGGCTCGGCATCCGAATCCCAAGTGACAACCTTGATTCCCCTGCCTCGCGCTTTTCTCAGCGCCGTTGAGATCCCCGCTCGATTTTCAGCAGCCACGGCGATGACATCCACTCCTCGGGTAATCCAGGTCTCTACGATCTCGTTTTGCTTGGCTGGATCAGGCTCGGTTGGCCCTTCCCAAAGCATCTTGACCCCGGTTTCCTTCGCGGCCTCCTCCGCTCCCTTCCGGCACGAGATGAAATAGGCATTCCCTTTGCTCTTCGGCATGAGGGCGACCGTGACGGTCTTGGCCATGCCCGAACTCGGGGCCGTGTCCGACGATTTGTCGCACCCCACCAAAAACGCGGCGGTCACGGACACTGCGGCCATCCATCGGCTCGGGCCACGTCCAATCAGGTTCATCATAAATTCCTTTTTTCGCATTCCACTCATCACGCCAAACGCGCTCGATTTCTCAATCTTATTCTTCGGGAAAGAAATCTCATGAAAAGCTCTCCGGAGAGCACCGTCAACAACAACACACCCGTGAGAATCCCTCCCAGCTCGCCCGGCAAATCGGAAAGGGTAAGCCCATTTTTCATGACCGCCAGCACTGCTAACCCCAAAAGAGTCCCATGCACGCTGCCCTTGCCTCCACAAATCGAGGTCCCGCCCAACACCACCGCTGTGATTGCGAGCAGTTCATAACCGGTGCCCGCGTCCGCCTTGGCCTGGCCCAGATGCGCCACGTAAACCAGCGCCGATAGCGCGGCGACTCCGCCCGAAAGCACGTAAACCAATTGAATTCTCGAACTCGCCGGGAGCCCGGCGTAAACGGCTCCCTCCGGTGAAGTGCCCAAGACCCTCAGCTCCCTCCCAATAACGGTTCGATGAACCAGAACCCAAAAGGAAACCGCAACCGCGACGAAACAAGGAAGCTGTGCCGGGATCACACCAAATATATATCCCTGTCCTAGGAACAGAAAGCTCGGCGGAAAATTCGTGAAATTGTCGACACCTTTGGTGATCGCTTCGGCGAACCCCCGAAACAATGAAAACGAACCCAGCGTCACGATCAGTGGCGGCAGCCGCAGCCTCGTCACCAGCGCCCCGTTCAGCGCTCCCGCCATCAGTCCCAGCCCGATTGTGGCAAACGCCGCCGCGAATGGTGACAGACCGGCATCCCTCCAAAGCTTCCCAAAGCATATGGCGCACAATCCCAACAGGGACCCCACAGACAAATCGATCCCCCCAGTGAGAATCACAGGAGTCATCGCCACCGCAAGCAACCCCATCTCCACGCTCAGCCGGAGGACTTCAAAAAAGTTCTCGCGAGTCCAGAAGTTGGTGCCCGTTTTCGAGAAAACCCCAATTTCCAAGACCAGCAGCAGCAGCAGCACTGACTCCGCCCTAAACCAAACCCTCCATCCGCCCTGGGAAGTCGTGGAAGCGTTGTGATTCTCGTTCATAATTTGCTTCCTAACAACTCGGCCGCGCCTTCACCCGCGTCGCCGCTGTCATCTCCGTTTTTTCTCCTCATGCTGTTCCCGGAGGCGACGAGGCCTGCCTCCACCCAATCCATCGCTCGCCACGGCAAGTAGAATAATCCCCCCTTGGATCGCTCTTTCCCATTGCGCCGGCAGGTTCAGAAAAACCAACCCAGGCCCCACGCAAGCCAGCAGCAACACACCCGCGAACACCCCCAGGACGCGGCCTCGGCCGCCCGCCACCGAGACCCCGCCTACCACTGCCGCGGCAATGGCCTGCATTTCGAGGCCTGTTCCTGTTTTGGGGTCGACATCCGTGAATCGAACCGCGTTGAGCACCGCCGCGAGACCAGTGAGCGCTCCCGCCGACACAAACACGGAAAACGTCACCCACATCGGGCGGATGCCCGCTAGTCTCGCCGCTTCAGGATCCGAGCCCACAGCATACATGAAACGCCCTCCAGCTGTGAATTGGGTGATCATGACCATACAACCCAGCACCATGATCCCTGCCGTTATCACAAGCCATTGCCCGGTCATTTGCGACGCTCCGAACCATTGAAATGTCTCGGGCAGATTGCGCACGAATTCCCCCTCGCGCCACCATCTCAAGGATTCACGCCAGGTCGCCATCGTCGCCAAGGTCACCACGATGGATGGCAAGCCAACGCCCGCCACCAGCACCCCATTCACGGCTCCCATGACCCCGCCCACTCCCATCGCCAAAGCCACCAGCTCCAGGGGTCCGCCACCCTTCTGCGCAGCCAATCCGATGAAAACACTGCAAAGAGCGAATTGAGAGCCGATGGAGATGTCGATCTGCCGGCATAGAATAATCATCGTAACACCCATGGCAGCCACCAGAACGGGAGCGGTCGCCGTTCCCAACGCAAGCAATTGACGCGGCTTGAAAAAATCCGGAGCAGCCATCCAAAGCCCTCCAAGAACGCAGGCTAGAACGAGGACAACGCTCCATTCGCGACGATGCCGTCTCAACACGCCTCGCCTCCTTTCCCCAAGGCCGCCGACATGACGCCGTCCGAGGTCGCCTCCTCCCGTGCAAACTCCCCCATGAGACATCCGCCGCGCATCACGAGAATCCGATCACTCATCCCAATCACTTCGGGCAGATCAGAGGAGATCATCAGCACGGCCATCCCCCGGTCGGCGAGCGACCGAATCAAACGATGGATTTCCCTTTTGGCCCCCACGTCAACACCTTGGGTCGGCTCGTCCAGAATCAATACCTTCGGATCCGCAGCCAGCCAGCGTGCAAGCGCCACTTTTTGCTGGTTCCCTCCGGACAACGACCCCGCCAGCGCCTCAACACCCGCGCACTTGATCCCCAGTTCCCCCACAAATCGGCTCGCAAGACGTCTTTCAGCGTCTTCGAGTATCCAACCTCGGGGAAACACCTTATCGTGAATCGCCAAACTAATGTTCACCAGCAACGACATCTCCAACACGATGCCGTGGCGCCGGCGGTCTTCCGGGAGATAACAAATCCCTGCGGCCGCCGCGCTTCTAGGGGAAACGATCCGCACCTCATTTCCGTCAACCAGGATTTGCCCGGAATCCGGCGGCGTGATGCCAAACAACACTCTAGCCAACTCGGTTCGCCCGGCGCCTACCAACCCCGACAACCCTACGATTTCTCCGGATCGCAATTGGAAACTGACTTTCGGGACCCCACTCGCGACGCAGCCCACGTCCCGCACCTCCAGTCGAACAGGGCCAGTGTGCTTGCAAGCTCCGGGATACTCGGCCGAAAGGTCGCGCCCCACCATCCTCCGGATCAGATCACTCTCGTCCAAACTAGCCGCGTGGAAAGTTCCTACGCTGGTGCCATCCCTCAGAACGGTGATTCGATCCGCTAACTCAAACACTTCGGGCAGCCGGTGCGAGATATACACGAAACCCACACCATCCTGCTTCAACACTCGAATGGCTTCCTGGAGGGCCGAGACCTCCCCAGGCGTCAGCGACGCCGTGGGTTCGTCCATGATCAACACTCTCGCGCCCGTTCCCAAAACTCTGGCGATCTCCACCAGTTGCTGCTCGGGCATGGAGAGTTCGCATACAAAAGCGTCAGGATCAATGCGCGCGCCCACTCGTCGAAGCAACCTCGCGGCAGCCGCCCGCCGCCCGCCCCACCTGATCCTCCGAAACGGCGCCGGAGCCTCCAAGGCCAGTGCGATGTTCTCGGAAACGCTCAAGTCCGCGAACAACGCCGGCTGCTGATAAATGGCCGCAATGCCGAGCCGGCGTGCCATCCCTGGATCCAGTCGTTCGACCTTGTGCCCATTCACCCGAATTTCGCCCTCGTCAGGCGAATGAGCGCCAGTGATCACTTTGATCAAGGTCGATTTGCCCGCTCCATTCTCCCCAAGAAGCGCATGCACTTCCCCTGCCTTCAGATCAAAAGAAACTTCCCTGAGCGCTTGAACCCCTTGGAAAGATTTCGAAATGGAACGAAGATCCAGAACCGAGTCGTTCATGCACGTTGCAGCAGCACGCTTTCCTCGTATCGCTTGACGTCCCTCAGCCACTCGCGGTCCGGCGGCACGCCTCGGCGCTCGCAGTGATGCTCCCAAACGGCGCCCCAAGGCAGTTGCTTGGCCTCCTCAAGCAGAGCGAGCCGCCCTGTCAAATCACCCGCCAACTCCAGCCGCCTCAACTCGCCCGCCGGCTCCAGAAGCGCTGTCAAAATCGCCTTCAGGAACGCCCGCGCGCCGATCACCCAGGCAGCGACGCGGTTGATGCTCGCATCGAAATAATCCAATCCGAGCCGCACGGTGCCGAGATAATCGTTGCGCGCCAATTCCTGCGCCAGCTCCACGAGGCTGTCTTGATACGTCACCACATGATCGCTGTCCCATCGCACTCCGCGACTCACATGCAGGAGCACCCCGGGCAGCCAAGGCATCACGGCGCTCAGTTTGTACGCGATGTTTTCCGTCGGATGAAAATGTCCCGTGTCCAAACACAACATCTTTCGCCTGCTGACCGCATACCCTAAATAAAAATCATAAGAGCCCGCCACGTAACTCTCGGATCCAAGCCCGAACAACTTTGGCTCCACCGAATCACGATTCGTGGCTTCCGGAAAGCGCTTCTTGAAGATCGCATCCAGCGATTCCACCAACCGCTCCCGCGGACCTCTCCGGTCCGCCGGCACATCCTTCCATCCGTCGGGAATCCACAAGTTCGTCACGCAAGGAGTGCCTTGCGACCGGCCGAAAGCCGCTCCAATCTCTCGGCTCCGACGGCCATGCTCGATCCAAAATTCCCGAATTCTCGGATCTGGATGCGCCAACGTGAACCCGCTTTCCGCTAAAGGATGCGCGAAGTACGTGGAGTTAAAATCCAATGCGATGCCCAGCCCTCGTGCCCACGAGACCCAATTAGTAAAGTGTTCTGGAGCCACCTCGTCACGGTCGACCCCCCGGCCGTTAAACTCACCATACGAAGCGTGAAGAGCCAATCGATGGATGCCTGGAACCATCGAAAGCGCCTTTTGCACATCGCCCCGCAATTCCTCCGGATTCCTCGCTCTCCCTGGATAGCTGCCGGTGACGGCGAGCCCTCCGCCCAAAGGAGCGCCACGTTCTTCAAACCCGCGAACGTCATCGCCTTGCCAACACTGAAGGGAGATCGAAATCGCATCAAGAATCGCCAGAGCCCCGTCCACATCGACCCCCATCGCCTCATAACGCGCTTTAGCCAAGGCAAAAGCTGTGCCGCGATTTTTGCTCGATCGCCTCATAAGTGAAAGGTCTCTTCCATTGCCAGAACCATTCAAGCCGGTCGAGCAAGTTCTCATGGAAGCTCTGAAGCAGCCGCGATTGGGTCGGGGTCAGGGAAGTGGCAGCCGCTTGAACAGATCAGACCAGGAAGTGAAAACGATTTCAGCCGGACCTCCTTTTCACGACAAGCGAATGGATTGATCCAACATGTACGCCGGTCGGACGAAACCCATGATCGAGGAAACCACCAAGCCAACACCTAGAGGCGGTGGCGACCTCGAAGGCTCCGACGCCGGATCTTCAGGAGCTGCCGCCGGCAATTTCTCGCCGCGCCAACTCCGCTTCGGCAACTGCTAGTTATGGACTCGCTCGCGGCGCTTAAGCTCGCGTAAATGACGATAGCCGACGAGCCGGTTGCGTTGCTCGTCCCACAGCCGGAGACGCAACGATCGGAGGCTGGACATCAGCGTAATGGGCTTCACGTTTTTGAAAATCTGATGCGAATTGTGGCATCGCTCCAGGTTATAGTTCGGGATCTTCGGGCTGAGGTGGTGGATATGATGGAATCCGATGTTGCCCGAGAACCATTGAAGGATTCTTGGAAGCTTGTAAAAGGAACTCCCTTGGAGCGCCGCCAGCGTGTAATCCCAGTCGTCCCGCCGTTCCCAGTAGACGTCCTCATACTGATGCTGGACATAAAACATCCATAGACCGATTGATCCCCCCACCAGCGTCACCACGAACTGAAGCATCAGATAATTAACCAACCCGAAAATCCAGCACTGAGCCGCCACTAACCCCAACATCGCCAGGTTGGTCCACCACACGGAGTTACGCTCGCGCGGGCTCGCTTTCCCGGATGGCAACCGTTGGTAGACGAGGAACAGAAACAGCGGGGCGATCACAAACAAAAAGAAAGGATTCCTCGCCAATTGATAAGCAAATCGTTTCCACCGAGAAGATTCCAAATATTCTTGAACCGTCATCGTCCAGATGTCCCCCATGCCGCGCCTGTCCAAATCTCCCGATGTGGCATGATGGACTGAGTGTTCCCAGCGCCAATGGTAGTAAGGGGTGAAAGTGAGAGTTCCCGCAATGAAACCGACCACATCATTGGCGGCCTGAGACTTGAGAAACGAACCGTGACCGCAATCATGGAAGATGATGAACACTCGAACCAAAAGCATCCCGGCCAAGACGGCGAACGGCAGGGCTATCCAGAAGGATTTCGCAACGGCGAAATACATGGCCACCCAAGCCAGAACATACAGGCCAAAAGTGTTCACCATCTGCCATGCCGCGCGCTTGACTGAAGGCCGCTGATAAGTCGCGACGATCTCTTTCCATTCGGTGACCTTTAGACGCTGGGCGCCTTTTTCAGGAATTGTTTGTGTTTCCGCAATCATGATACTTAGTCCGCTTCACTGATACCGTCGAACTCATGTCTCGCCGGAGATGCTTTTCCCGCCCCGGGGAGCATCGGCGGAACCGCAACCGCCAAACCAAAACCCCCAGGCTTCACAAGAAGGCCAGAGCCCGGGTCATAAATTAAACCCCGCAAGGTTTTAACCAAGCGGCGTTTTCGGACATCCTAGGGCGGTCAGGAGAGATTACAATGACCCAACCGGCCGCCATTTGCAAATCAGTGGTTAATTCGTTGATTCTCTCTATCTCTCAAAATCCAATGTCCGGACATCGGCATAAATTCAGGCAACCAAAGCACGCGGGGCTCTGTAAGAGCGCGTTTGATTCAAACGACCCCAGAATCAAGCTCTGGGAGCGTGCCTGCTCCTTCTGGAAAAATCAAGCCCCAGACGGCCCCCATTCGGTGAATCGGTGAATCGGGCTTGTGGCCCGTTGATGGTTGTGCGATGCTGCCTTGATGAAACCCTCGGCCTGCCTTTTCTGCCTCCTCCTTTTGGTCTCGATGAATGCCGGAGTACAAGCGCAGTACAGCGCCCGCCAACTGACGAGGAAAATAGTTCCCCAACAACCGGATCAACAGCAGCCCAATCGCCCCGCTCAACCCGGCCCGGCCTATCCTGCTGTCCGGGCCGCTGCGCCGGTTGCGCCGGAATCGGACAAAGTGAGAGCCAACCGGGAAGAAGCGGCCCGAAAGGCGGTTGAGTTTCAAAAGAAACGCGCCGAAGAAGGATCTCCCCAAGCCCAATATGATCTGGGAGTCAGATACCTCAAAGGAGACGGAGTTCCTAAGAACGAAGTGCTGGGTCGTGAGTGGCTGCAAAAATCAGCAAAGAACGGAAGCCCCCACGCACAACGCAAACTTGACGAACTCCCCCCCTTGAGCGCTGCCGCGATCGCCGCATCCAAAGCCCCGATTCCCACACCCTCTGCAACGACAGCCATTGCACGCTCTGCTTCGGACTCCACAACTTCACAAAAAAACGCGCCAGCGAACCCCGGGAAAAACTAGCACCACCAGCAGGCATGCTAAATTTTAAGCTCGAACGATTCGGTTGCGACCTCGAACCTGCAAGGACCACAGGAGAACCGGGTGTAGCCGCCGCCCAATCTTCCAACCAGAACCCAAGAAACAGTTGGTCAAGATCCTCCCCGCCAAGAATTCCAACCCCGTAACATTCACCCCTGAACCCGCCCTACACCCATGAACAATCACCCAGCCTCGCCTCTCTGCTCCTGTGATATCGAAATCAACCGGAGACGCTTTCTCAAAACCACCGTGGCCGCCACCGCGGCCCTCGGAGCCCTGCCGTCATCCACTCCATTGCGGGGGGAACCCGCCAAGGCCGGGGCGAAGGGGCATCAAGGGGAATCCGAGACTTTGGTCGCCACTCTCTACAAAAGCCTGACCGACACGCAACGCAAGACGATCGTGTTCCCGTTCGATCACGAGCTTCGATCCAAAGTGGATAACAACTGGCAAATCACGGACAAGACCATCGCGGAATTTTACAGCAAAGATCAACAGGCAATGATTCGTGAAATTTTCATGAAATTGCACAGCCCCGAATACGCGGCGCAAGTTTATAAACAAGTCGAGGACGACGGGGACAAGGAAGGATTCGGAGGTTGCGCCATCGCCATTTTTGGCGAGCCAGGGACCGGGAAGTTCGAGTTTGTTTTGAGCGGCCGGCACTGTACGCGACGCTGCGATGGAGACTCCCTGGAAGGCACCGCTTTCGGGGGCCCGATTTTTTATGGGCACGCCGCGGGCGCGGACACTGAAAAACCGGATCATCCGGGCAATGTGTATTGGTATCAGGCGAAGAAAGCGAACGAAGTGTTCCAGATGTTGGATGGCAAGCAGCGTGCAATCGCCCTTTTGGGCCGGGGCCGGGGGGAAGAAGGCACAAAAACCGTCAGACTCACGGGCAAGAAAACCGGGCTGCCGGGCATCCCTTTCTCGGAATTGACGAGCGACCAAAAGGAGCACGCGCGCAAGGTCGTGGCTGACATTCTCGCTCCGTTTCGCAAAGCGGATGCCGATGAATCGATTCGGTGTATTGACACCGCCGGATGGGATTCGCTCCACATGGCTTTCTACAAGAATCAGGATCTCGGGAACGACGGCGTGTGGGATGTGTGGCAGATCGAAGGCCCCTCCATGCTGTCCTATTTCCGAGGATCCCCCCACGTCCATGCCTGGCTCCACGTGAAAAGCTCAGCTTAGGGTCCGTGCAAAAATAAATTCGGGCTTTGCTGGCGGAATCATGACATTATGTCGAGGCACGAATGACCTGCCTGCGCCCAAACCGCCTGCCGCGACATCCGCGGCGCAGGCAAGGGGCTTCGGCGGGCGGGTGCGCCCCTGTCCTCCGAAGCCTTGGCGGAGGAGGGTTCCTCGCGTCTTGCATCTGGCCTGG
>SYMW01000311.1 GCA_005805305.1 Verrucomicrobiales bacterium | reverse complement strand
CCGCCTCCACCACCTCCACCCGCGCCGCCGCCGCCGCCGCCCCCTGTTCCAATTTGATCACCGAATGGTATCCCGACGACCGCGTCCAGACCTTGCAGGAAAGTGTTGGGATCCACCTTGAATGTCCGGGTATACAGCTGCAACGGTTCTGGCGTCTTCTGGGAAAACACGACTGCGTAATCTTCGATAGATACTTTGAGGGGCTTGTCACCCGACTTCGAAACGGCATCCAAGACATCCGCTAAACGAAGATTCCTGAGTGCTGGATTGATCTTGATGGTTACCGTGTTCAGATCAACGGGTTCTTGAGTTTGCTGCTGGACAACTACTTGTTGAGTGACCGGGTCCACCGTGGGTATTCCCGGCGCCGCAGAGGCGGAATCGACTTGAGAGTTGATGATGAAATTGACTCCTTGCTTGTCGGGATCTCGTTTGCGGGATTCCTCGTCCAGAAACTTCACCACTTCGTTCAGAGGAAGGCCGTCGAAGAAGATCTCGTTCAAAATGATTCGATCAAGCTTATGGAAAATCTGCTGCCTGCCGGAGCCAGTGTAAATTCGATTGGTCCTCGCATAAATGTTGGGGACTGGGAGCAACTCGCGCTGCGCCGGCGGAATCCAAGCTTTCCCCACTTCCACCAACATGTCTTTGGCGGTTACCTCACGTCGTCTTGCTTCCTGGGCATATTTGGCCTCCTTAATCAGGCTAAGGTAATAGAACGCTGCCCGGTTCTCAGGATCTTCTTTCGTAGCGTCGGTGAATTTCGCTTGGGCGTCCTCGAGTTTGCCCATTTCGAAAAGCAACCGTCCATCCTGCACCAGGGTAGAAGTATGAATGCGCTTTTCCTGAATTTCTGGCACGAGCGCCTGGACTTCCTGACTGGGGGTCATCCCCTTCAGTTTTTCGAGTTCTTTATCGTTCTGTTTTTTGAACTCCTTGGCTTTTGCGTTCTCGGGATCGACGCGAAGCACCCTTGCAATTTGCGCGTCGGCCTCCTTGTAGTCCGCCTGCTTCGAGGCCGTGGCGGCCAATTGGCTCCTCACACCGACCAGACCTGTGATTGCCTGAGCTCGTTCGGGATCGATGCCGGACCCAATTTTTTGCACCAATCCGTAGGCTTCTTCGTAGAATTTAGCCGCTGCGGCGAGATCTTTTTTTCTCTCCAGATCTTGAGCGTTCGCTAGGATCTTCCGGAGAAGGATGCTCGCTTCCTGCCTTCGGACAGCTTCCTCTTCCACTATCTTCGTCGTCGCGGCATCCGCCGCCGTTCCGGCTAGAGGGGCAAAGAAAAGTAGAAATCCAAGTGTAGTTGTGGCTGCTTTGAACATGAAACTGCTTTCTTTTAGAAAAAAAGACATATTGAAGGGTCAAGGCGCGGGGTTGAACTTCACCGTGGTTCGTTTTGATGATGATTTTGCCGACACTACTATTTCGGCATCAGATATGGCAACGATATTATAAGTCTCGCCGCCGAGTGCGAATGAAGTCTCCACCCGCAAGTTTTTCAGCAATCTGTTGTTTTCGGGGGGATACTTTAGATCCGCCATATACCCGGTTATTTTGATGTATGGTTTTTCCGCGCTGATGGAGGCCTTGTCACCGCCTTCAAGTTCGACCACGACCTCCGTGGGCGCCTCCTTGCTGCCCTTGATTTCCCTGATGGAAACACCCATGGATCGGGCTCCGACCGTGAGCGGCAACGTTTTCTTCCCTCGGTTGGCGGCAACCTTGTCCGCCTCTCGCGTCAGTCCAATCCTGTAACGCAGGGACTCACCCATTCCACTGACCCCGTCGTAGCTGACAATCGTTCTCAAGGGAGTGATCTTGACGAATTCCAAGGCGGAAGGCCCCGCCTCCTTGCCCGGAAACACTTTGAACACCTCTCCATCGGGTCGCTTTTGCCAGCGGATGGGATTGAACAGGTTATGCCCCCCAGAGAGGGAAAATGCGGGAGGCTTGCGCAGCCTTTCCAATACCATCTGATTGGTGCTGAGATCGTAAGGGTTGAACGGCTTGGGTTTTGGATTTGGAATGCTCTTGGAAATCTCATCGCGGATGGCGGACACTTTCATGGGCAGCAAAGCGGCGGCCACCGCAAGTCCCAACAGGACCACGCTGAGAAGCACCTTCTCGTAATGTTTCTTTAGGAAATCCATGAGAATTACGGGGTCGGCGTCTCGGTCGGAGCAGCGTCGCTGGGGGGAGGCCGCGGCGCTTTCTTCTCCGGCTTGTCAGGCCTGGCAGGATTCAGGCGGATGGAGTGGATGGTCAGCGTGACCTTTAGAGATTTTTCGTCGACGAAAGTTTTAGTCCCCGTCTTGGGAGCTGGTGTGCTCGTGCCCGTGGCTTGAGATGGGGCATCTGCTTGAGCCGCGGCGGCCCCGCCCGGATTGATGCCATAGCGGCTCATCATCATGGCTTGGCTCATCATGCCTCTGCCGCCCATGCCGTAGCGGGCCGCTGTCGCGGGGTCCATTCCACCAAACCCAGCGCCAGCCATTGGCATTGAAGATGCGGGAGTTTCCGTGGTGGAAGCCGGGTCGACCGCAGAGCTAAGACCCACGTTGATATTCGTGATCACGAACGTGACGGGAGAGGCGGCGAGTCGGGAGAGCGAATCGGCCAATTCACCGCTGAAGCATTGAAAACTGACTTCATAGGGAGCTATGACGGCACCGGTAATGACATTGGTCGCGAATTTCTTCGAGACATAGTCCAATGATCCGGCTGGGTCATCGCTCGAAACGGACGCGCGGCGAACGCTGACGAGCGAATGGATCTTGGCTTTGTACAGGCAATCGAGAATCGCTTTGATATCGTTCACTTGCACCGTCAGAAGCTCGATGCTACCGCTGGCGAAATTCACCAAAGGCCGCTGGGCGGTGAAAGAGAAGTGGTAAGGCTTGGGCGGCAAGCTGACCCCGAGCCTCTCTGCCTCGACCGTGAAACTGTGGATGCTCGTTTCCAGGAAAGCCTTGAAACTGGCGCCATCCATCGTGTTGGTGTTATCGGAAACTGGCGGGAAAAAAGTCTTTACCGTCTGCAGGGCTCCGAGGAGCCTTTTCTGCTCGGCTTGGGCTGCCTTGATATTCTCCTCATTAGGGTAGACCTCTCGTTTAACCAAGCGCTCCAATTCAGCCGTTCCGGCGGTCAACTGTTCCGTCACGGCGTCTTTCTGCTGGATTTTGTCGTATAGAAAAAAGCTCGCGAACCCGAGCAGGCCGACTGCGACAAGCCCGCCCACGACCAACAGGAGGTTCTGTTTAAGCCATTTCATGTTACAGCTTGATCACCCGTTTGAGTTTAAGCGTGACCTGGAATGTGAAGGTGTCCGCCGCCGCGTCGACTGCCTCAAGCTGGCCGGAGAGTTTGGTTTCCGCAGGATCGAAAAGTGGGCTCTCTTTCAACAATTTCTCCAGAGCAAATGCGAGTTCGGTGTTCGCCGCCGGATTGCGGGAAGTCAGATTGATGCCTCGGCAGGTCATTTTCATCGTGCCTTGGTCGTCTTTTTTTGCCTTGGGCTTCGCTTCGCCGCCAGCGGCAGGATCGGCTGCCGGATCCGTTGCGGCGGCGGGGTCTTCCGCAGCTCCTTCAGCCCCCGGAGGGAGACCTCGGGGAATCAGCCCATATCTCATCATCATAGCGCGATCAAATCTGAATGGAGTGACGCCCGAGTTTTCTTCCTCGGTCGTGGCTTGCGCCGGCTCTTCGCCCTCGGCTCCGAATCGCTCGATCCAAACGCCGGCGTCCCTGCCCCATTTTTGCTTGGAAATGGCCTCGGTGGCCATGAGGAGGGCGCGCAATTCGCTGAAGATCTCCTGCCAATAAAAGCGGTCCTGCAGCCAAATGGAGAGCTGCTCCATTTCATTCTTAGCCTTCGTGACGCCTTGTTCCTCCGATTGCAACCGCTGTTCTGTCGACTGCAGCGGCTGGACTTTGAGGTTGATTCCGTCCAAGGCCGCTTGCGTCACGGCGGCCACGTTGCCGTAAAACCAGCCGTAGGCGAACACAAACGCGATGAGGCTAAAAACGGTTGCTATGAAGTAGGGCTTTTTTTGATTGAGCTGCTGCTTCTTGAGGAGACTTTTGGGAATGAGATTCATCTCCACGGGACACTGCGCGACATTGCGCAGGCCCAACCCAACGACTTCTCCGAACGAATGAGCCACAACCGCCAACTCCTCCAAACTCACCGAAGGATCGATTTCAACATTTCTGAAAGGGTTAAAATACTCGATCGGAACGTTGAATTTCTCGGCGAAAAACTGAGTCGTGTAAGCCATGATCGAAGCGCCCCCCGACAAATATATCCTCTGAGGGGCGGAACCACCTTGCTGACCACGATAAAACTGCACTGTTTGGTTCACCTGTATGTGCAGGCGAGTGAGCACTTGGCGCGCGATTTTGGAAACGGCCGCCTGTTTCGGGTTTTCGGGCTCCTCGTAGGCTCCTCCCAAGCTCACGAATCCCTCGGCGATTTTGAATTTCTCGGCCTCGGCGAAAGGAAGTTTTGCCTCTGTGGCAAAATCTTGGGTGATGGAATTCGCGCCGATGTTGATGCTTCGGGCGTAGAACTTGCCCTTCTCGAAGAAGTAGACGTTGCTCGTCTTGGCTCCGATGTCCAGCATCATCGAGCAGCCTTCGACATCGCTGTAATTGTATCGAAACGCGTTGCAGATGGACGCGGGGGACACGTCCACCAATCCGATGCGGAGTCCGCAGGTCTGGGCGGTGCGGAACATCCCCTCGACGATGTCAGCCTTGACGGCGACCAACAAAACCTCCAACTCTCCCGCGGCATTGCTCCCCAGGATCTGATAATCCCAAACCACTTCTTCGAGTGGAAAGGGGACGTTTTGCTGCGCCTCGTACTGAATAATCTGAGTGACTTTCGAAGTGTCTACGGGGGGCAACTTGACGAACTTGGAGAAGACATGAAATCCGGGGGCGCAAACATTCATCTGCTTCGAGGAGAACCCCCTCTCAGCGACGAGTTCCTGCAGGGCCTTGACCACCACTCGCTCTCGGGCGGCGTCTTGGGATCCCTGGAGCCCCAAGGATTTGACTCCGAATTTTTGGAGGACGAGCACGCCCGCACTGCTTTGCGCGAACTCCGCGACCTTCAAAGTGCCGGCGCCTAAATCGAGGCTTAAAAATGTCTTTGCCTTAAGCATTTAACAATGTTCTCGAAAAAGCCTCCCCACATCTCAGCAAGAGCTGGAAGAGAAGGATTCGAGAAAGTCGGGGTGGTGGTTACTGAAAAACGAGTTCATGGTCAAACAGAAAAACAGACTTTAACGGCTTTTCGGAATTTGAGTAGACTTTTTACGCGCGAGTTTTTTCACCGGCCGGACCTGCGAAAGCCGGCCGCGGAAATCCTCCACGGTGCGTGCCAAACCGACCTTCAGATCCACACGAGGCTCCCATCCCAAGAGCGCCCGCGCGTTGGTGATGTCGGGCTTCCGCTGTTTCGGGTCGTCCTGAGGCAGGGGTCGAAAAACGAGGCGGCTTCGCGACGCGGTGGCATCGATGACGGCACGGGCGAAATCGACGATTCGAAGCTCGGACGGGTTGCCTAAATTAACTGGGTTGGATTCGTCGCACATCATCAGCCGATAGATGCCCTCGATGAGGTCCGAATAATAGCAAAAGCTGCGGGTTTGATCGCCTTTCCCGAACACGGTCAAGGGCTTGTTCGCCAATGCCTGGCATATAAACTCTGGAACCACACGGCCGTCGTTGAGTCTCATCCTCGGCCCATAAGTGTTGAAAATTCGCACGATCCGGGTCGGGACACCGTGCTCCCTGTGGTAGGCCATGGTGATCGCTTCCGCGAAGCGTTTTGCCTCATCGTAGCAGCCCCGCGGCCCCACCGGGTTGACGTTCCCCCAATAATCCTCGGACTGTGGATGGATCTCGGGATCCCCATACACCTCCGAGGTGGAGGCCAGAAAAAACCGGGCGCCTTTGTGCTTCGCCAACCCCAAGGCCTTGTGTGTTCCCAGAGAGCCGACCTTCAAGGTTTGGATCGGCAGGTCGGCATAGTCGATGGGACTCGCCGGCGAGGCAAAATGCCAGACATAATCGACGGGGCCCTCGAGGAACAAAAACTCCGTGACATCCTGCTTTATGAATCGAAATCGCGCATCCCCGGCTAAATGGGATATGTTGGCCAGGTTTCCTGTCACCAAATTATCGATGACGATGACGTGATGGCCTCCGTCGAGCAAAAAATCCGTAAGGTGGGATCCCAGAAACCCCGCCCCTCCCGTGACCACTGAAATCGGCGGACGGGAATGGCGGGAGGCCGAGCCAACTGGTTTCTTTCGAGAATTCATCATGCTTCCGCCGCGTGTCATCTCGCGCATTCCGGCTGGTTGCCTCGAGCCGCGATAAAGGGCAAATGCATTGGGAGTGAGCGTTGAGAGCGCGCTTCTATCGGGCCCCGGTCCCCATGAGAACAACGGGGATTGTTTTTAGAAGGATTTTGATGTCCAGCCAAAAGGACCAATTGTCGATGTACTCCAAATCGAGCTTGACCCATTCTTGAAAATCCCTGACCTCGTTGCGTCCCCTGATCTGCCAGAGGCACGTCAAGCCTGGTTTGACGCTCAGTCGGCGGCGGTGAGCGAGATCGTCGAAGCGTTGAACTTCATCCACTGGCAACGGCCTGGGTCCGACCAAACTCATCTCCCCTTTCAACACGTTGATCAATTGAGGAAACTCGTCCAAGCTGTACTTGCGAAGGAACCGGCCAACACGTGTGATTCGAGGGTCGTTCGTCACTTTAAAAACGGGTCCACCCATTTCGTTAAGAGCCATCAACTCCGCCTTCAACTGCTCCGCATTCGAAACCATGGTGCGGAATTTAAGCATCGTAAAAGGCTTCCCGTTGAGTCCGCTGCGTTCCTGCTTAAAGAATACTGGACCCGGCGAACCGAACCTGACCGCCAAGGCGACCAGCACGAGCACGGGCATGCAAACAATCAGCAAAGCCAGCGCCCCGATCAAATCGATCGCGTGTTTGGCGACGCCTTGCCATGAAACCTCAGGCGTGGAGCGGAACACGAGCATGGGCCGGCCGTTGAAATCATCCAAGCTGGTTCGCGAGAATTGAGTCTTAAAAAAGTCCGCCATCAGCCACACCTCCACTCCCTCGAGCTCGCACGCCTGAATGGCCTTCTCGATCTGGCCAAAAAAAGTGTTTTTAGCCCCTATGACCACACCATTGGCGGAATGAGTATGGAGCAACTCGACCAGATTCTCGATGGAGGAGCGGTTCAAATCAACCTCCGTGAGCACTTCGGCGCTTTCTGAATGTTTTGTCCGGATCTCATGCCGCAAGCTGCGCAAGTCTTCGTCCGTTCCGGCGAGAATAAGTCGTTTGCGAAACGTTGAAAGACCCATGGTCGTTCGGAACCAATATCGGATTAGGCATTCTTTAGCATACACCATGCCGAAACCGATGAACGGGAAAAATATAATTACCGATCGCGCGTGGGCTTGTTCACGAATCAAGAAGAGCAGGACGACCAGGCCCAAGGTGAGCACCAGGCACCCTCGAAAGAGGGCCATGAGGGTTTTGCGGTTCTCGGTGCCGAAAGGCCTTGAGTAAAAGCCTTGGCTCTCGAGAACAGGCGGGCTGAGGAAAAACACGATGCCAAAAAGCCAAAGATACTGGTCGAATGGCGGGATAGTGGGTGATCCTCCGAGGACTTCCAGCCCGGACCACGAGCGCAACCAATGCGCAGACCACAGGCTGAGAGCGAACAGTCCCGCGTCGATCAACTTGTGGACCTGGGTTCGGATATGTTGCTGCCTGCGGAGCATCGATTCGGGGATGATCTCTCAATTCCATCGGGAGGGAAAGCTTCAACTTTCCCGCGACCGGGGCGAAGAACTCAATCAGTAAGTCTGGAACTGCGGAACGGCGGATGCCAAGAACTGCTTGATGCGATCAAATGCAATGTCCTCCTGCCCGGGAAAACAAGGGCAAAAGCAAGTGACATAAGCCCATCGCTGGAGCTCTCCGTTTTGAAGCAGCCCTTTGGCCATGCTCCACATCCGGTTGCCATGTTGCGGCGTCTGCATCCCTTTGGTGACGAACCAGTAAACAAAAATGCCTCGAACCGTTGTTTCCCTGCCAGAACCATCTCGAAATTGCTTTGTGGTCGTCAATTTCATCACGGGCATTTCGTCGCCCGTGGGGCTCTTGACAGGGATGGTAACCACCTCCGTCTTATCAATTTGCCAGCCTTGACCTTTCAAACAAAACTGGGGCTGATGGATGCTTGTCCGATCGGTTCCCATCAAGACAACGGCGAGATCGATGATATTGTTAGTGCTAGAATATCGGGTTCGGGCGATGGAGGTGTCCTTCGGCAAAACGCCGAGCTCCTCTGGGAGAGCTCCCTGGGGATCGGCCGTGTAATTCAGCAAGTTCCCAGGCAAATGAATGGTCATCCGCGGCGAGTTAGTGTTCTGGGAGGCCTTCACTCCTGGCTCTCCAAGCCTTTGGCTGGCTTTTAAACGCACCAAAAACGCTCCTGTCGCGGAAACGAGGATCAGGTTGGCGACGACGATCTTAATGAGCATTGAAGTCATAATGGAAAAGGGGTCCAGCGTGGACCTGGAAAGGTTGATCCCTCAGGCCGCCTCGGGAGCTCGTTCTCCAGGTTCGTTGAGGTTCTTCTTCCTATCCAAACTCCGCGGAGGCGTCGGCCCTGATTTGGGAGGATTGGAACCCGGTTCCGAGTCGCGAATGAATCGACTTGTGAGGAGCATAAGCCCAATGGCGAAGATGAACGTCACGAAACCAAGTTTCTGCTCCACCATTTGTCCGGCATTCTGACCAAAAGCCTCCGCGGCCACGATCACGCCGGTGATTCGAAACACATTTCCCGCGACCGCGAAAGGGACCGCCAAAACCACCAAGAGCCAGCGCTTCCAAACCACGTTGAAAGTGATGGCTCCGTAGATGGTGGAGAGCACGACGAGCGAGATGAGGCTGCGGATGCCGCTGCAAGCGGGCGCGACATCGTAGCGGAAGGTGTGGTTCGCGTCGAAGATTTGAGACCCTTCCCGGATCACATCAATACCGAGAAGCCCCTGACTGATGCCAACGGAAAGCTGAGTCACGACGATTCTCAAAGGCACCGTGATGAGTTCGGCGAGCGAACCAAGGGGCACGTTGAAAACAAACAGCACGAATGGAAAAAGCACCGCCTTCATCAAATGGCGACCCCAGACTTGCCCAACAAACCCGTAAAGGCCCAAGAAAAAGGAGACGATGGAGATTCGTGGTTGCTGGATGACATAACCAATTGAATGCATGGCGAGAGCCACTCCCACCAAAGCAAGGGCGTAGGGCCATGGGGAACAGGGAACCGCCTGCAGTTTGTCCCGCTTCCACCACAGCAAGCCAAGAACCACGAAGGGAATCAAACTCCCATGCCCATCCTCGGAATCAGCGACATTGTAAGCCCCCCACATCCAGGCAAACAATGAAGGCGTGTCGATGTACCCAAAGGTGGAATTGCCTAAGAACTGGAACAGCGCCAACCACGGGACAAGCAGGAGGAGGAAGAAGCCTTTGTTGGGGATTTGGCGGAACGCGACAAGGATCTCGTTGATCAAGCTTCCCGACTCTGGGATTGGCTTCGAGGATTCAGGGCTTGAAGGATTCATGTGACGGTTTATGGATCGCTATTGAACAGGTTATCGTGCTGAGGCATGGCTGTCCATCCGAACGTGGGTTGGGAACGAGTCCGAACCGAGGACCCGGCGATAAGCGGCCAACAAATTTTGGACGGAACGTTCCCAGGAGAGTTGCGTGGTGAGGCGCCTTAATCCCAGTTCACCCAATTTACGACGGCGCGCGGGGTCGTCGATCAGGGTCAGAATTCCGTCTCCCAAGGCTCGCGGACTGGAGTCCGCGACATAAAGCGCGGCGTCCCCCGCGGAAGCCCGGCCCTCCTTCAAGTCAAAAAGGACTTGGGCCTTCCCGAACGCCATGTATTCCAGAACTTTGTTCATGGTGCAGTGGTGATTGTAAGGATTAATGGGATCGCAAGACACTCCCAAATCCATCGTCTTGAGCGCGGTGAATAGGAAGTCATTGGTCACCCTTCCAGGCATTTCCACAAAATCTTCCAAAGCCAAACTGTGCCTCAGAGCCAGCAGGTTTTCATATTCAGGACCAGTTCCCATGAGCAAGAATTGGATGTCGCCCCGACCCCGGACACTCACCACGTGGCAAACTGCCCGCAGCAACAGGTCCACTCCATCGGCATTGCCCATGACGCCGACATAGCCTACGAGGTAGCGGCGTCCTCGACGGAGGGCGCCATCATGTTGGATTCGCGCGGGAACAAGGCTGGGTGATGTCCGGACCTCAAACACATTCCGTTCATGGGTGGAGCCCCTGGAAATCGCCACCTCGCGCACGGATTGGTTGGTGGCCAAAACCACATCGGCGCACAGATAGGTGAGACGTTCGGCCAATCGGACCGCCCAATAAAGCACACCTCGCTTCCCAAACTTGGCTTCGAACATTTCTGGCCAAAGGTCATGCACGTCATAGACCACCTTGACTCCTAGCGCCTTGAAAGGCCATGCGATCAAAAACAAGAGATCGGGGGGGTTGCAGACATGCACGGAACAGAAGCGGTGCTTCCGCCACACCCTCCATGCAAGCCGCCACTCCCCAAACAGGGCGGAGCCATACTCCGCGACGAACCCAAGCACGCCCTTGGCCTCGGAACTGATCCAATGCCTGTAAATCTGGATGCCCTCAAGCATCTCCTCATCGAGGGTCCATCCACGCATCTTCGGACAGATCACCACCACCTCGAAGCCCGCGTCCCGCAAAGCGATACCCTCCTGCCACACGCGGCGATCCAAAGGAACAGGGAGGTTCTCCACGATGATGAGGACGCAAGGCTGTTTCACGATAATCGATGGGCACGATTAATGATTCGGACTGGCGGAGGCGCGCGTGCCAGGCACGATCTCAAACGAGGTTTCAAAGATCCCGGACTTCACCCCGACGCCGCTCAAATGCAGGAAAGGGCCGAAGCGAGCCTCCCGAAACCGGCTCGAGCAGACGCCTTGCAGATCTCCCGAGGAGGGATGCCCCGGCGTGCCTCTGGAAGGATTCACGCACGAGATCTCACTCCACGAAGCCGACAACTTCACAACCACGTCGACCCCCTCGATTGAAACACGAAATTCGCGCCCTTCTCCCCGATCCAAAACAGCGCCGGGAGGGAACTGCCACCGGACGGAAAACTCCGCGGGATCACTCTCTTGTGTCGCTTCATAAGCATCCTCTATCACGACACGGTGAGCCTCGGCTCGTATCGAACGTCGAGCGACTCCGGAAGGATGTTGAAGTTCGGCCTGGACCCCCTCCAAATTCACCTTGGTGACACGGGGAGTTGGATGGTGCCGCGACCACAGGAATGGTCCGAGGCGATCAGGCGGCGGGTTTGCCCGAGGAACCGGCCCATTGTGAGATCCCCAGCCGGCGAGGTGGGATCTCAGTCGCTCGTCCCCATAATAGGCGCCGGTTCCAGGATCGATGACAACAGGTTTCCCATCGAACCAAATCGATAAGTGGAGTGCGTCCAGGTGGCCGTGCGCGGCAGTTTTCAAATATCCTAAAGGGCTTAAATCCCACCTCAGAAACCAATCTCCCACGCGGGCGAAGCCGATTCCCGAATGTTCAAAAATTCGCCACAGGCATTTCGCCGAAAGGGGTTTCGACGCGTCCGCCAACAGATTCAATGGCCTCGTTGAAGAAGTGAGCCCGGGCTTGAGCCAAAAATCCAGCTCAGATGACCGAGCGGGATTCCGGAACCATCGATGCCACGCCTCCGCCGCGGTGGCACCAGGAAGGTGCCACGGCACAACCCAAGCGCTGTCCGAGTCTCCAAAGTCCCACCCCCCGGGCATCCAGACAGCCGCAAAAAAACCGGCAGCCCGCTCCAGTCGCTCGACCACGGCGTCTGAGACGACGATGCCAGCCTGGTCTAGAGCTTGAAACGTGATCCAGCAAAATTCCCAGGCAAAGAGCTGGTAATTCAAGGCCTGTTCCTTATTTCCTCCGTCCTCGGCGAATTGCCTGAGCACTTCAAGTTCCCATGCCTGGTGAAGCTCTTGAAGAGGAACGGCAAACGAATCCAACCTAGGCCATCGAGCGATGGCCAGGATGAGGCCGGCCAGCTCGCCCAAAAGATGATTGTTCGCAGAGGAGCCGAAGGAGCGATAACGCCACACCATCCAAACATGCCGCGGGAGAATCGACTGGCGAAGGCGTTGGAGTTCCTCGGAACATTCGACGGCATTGGCTTCGGTCCCGTTTGTGGCCGAAGAAATCCATGTTGCGAGGAGTTCATCAATCACCACGAACTGAACCAGGCGTATGCCCGCCTCCAATGCGCTGGTCCAATTCCAGCCCAAAAACGCTGGATTTTTCGAGTCCCAGTCCGCGAGGCAACTCAAGCAGGTCCGAGCGGCAGCTGGATCTTGCGTCAAAAAGGAGGTTTGAGCCAGGGACACGAGAGCGCTCCATCGGCTTAACTCCCAGATGAACTTGATATCGGCGCCGCTGGGGAGAGACCGATGGTTCAAGCGCCGGCCTGGCTCTCGCGTGTCCAAATCGACACCCGCGAAATAATCCTTGTGCCACCGCGGGGGCATGTCGACGCGGAGGGGAATGCCCCCAAAAGCGAGCCAGTCTCCTCTCATCAGCCGCCTTGCCTCGATTCGCAAAGCTTGCGCCAAGCCGTCTGGCGCATCCGCCGGGAGGGGCAAGGGAATGGGATCTCTGGATGGCGGCCATGTTTCGCTTCCGAATCCTCGAAGGCGACGTTCGTAGGCTCGCGACTCATTCAGCTGAAGCCAACGCCGCCGCGTGTGTCCCGCGATCTCCGGCGCGTCCATCGCTTGGATCCGGTGCCAGCGCCAAACCCATTTATCGAGCCAGGCCATGGCGCGGTCAGTGGAGCGTCCCTCGCGGACGGTGATGATCCAACCTCACCGCGATGAAGGACTTGGTGAACCCGAGCACCCGCTCCCTGAGAATCTCGCAATCGGGAAAAAGGACGCGCATGTCCCCCGCTGTGAGAAGCCTGACTTCGCTCAAGAAGGCATCGATTTCCTGACGGGTAGGTTTCTTAACCAAGCCCCAAATGGAGAAATAACGAAGCATCCGGCGCTGCATCGGCTTCGACAAAAAGTGGATGAAAGGGGTCATGAGATGGGGCTCTATCCAAAACCAGCGCGCGGGCGTCTGAACCCATAATTGGCGGGCGACGCGCCGGAGCTCCGCCGCGAACAACTTCTGATTGTCGAAACTGTGAAGGTGTTCGATGACCGAATTCGAAAATCCTATGTCCACGGATTGATCGTCGAAAGGCAGCTTCAATCCATCGGCGACCACCAGGAGGTCCTGGGGATACCCCTTCCGAATGGCCGGGGGAAAAGACAGATTAGATTGGATGACGCGGCCAGGGAATTTGGCGCCCTCCCAAACCCAAGGATAACCGCCCACATCCAGCAGTAGGGTCTTTGGACTGGGCGCCAAGAGCTGAAAAAAACGATGCAAACGCTTCGACCTAAAGTAGGGCAGGAAGAGGTGGTAGAGTTTGTGAATGTCCATGGCGTCGACACGTCAACCGAGATTGTCCATTCGGACCATCCCTCCCACTCGGATGGATTCCAGAACAGCGAAGGTCAAGAGCATGCTCCGTCTGGATTGCGCATAAGGCAGTGGATGGCATTGGGCGCCCCTGAGAAACTGAGCCCACGCCGCCATTTGCTCGGCGTGGCCCTTCGACTGGTGCTTTGAAGGTCGTGCCCGGCGGCGTTGATAGACGGTGAAAGTCAGGAAGTTCTCGATTTCGGCAACAAATCCCGAGCCAGAAGCCACCACGCTTTCCTTCGGATACGAGGAATCGCCCTCCGCCGCATAAATCAATTGAGCGGTCGATCCGTCCTCAAACCAAATCTGGCAAGCGACACTGTCAGGAAACGGCGTCCTGCCACCCACCCCGCCCACAGAGTGCGCCATGACTTCGAGAGGTTCAACACCCAGGACAAATCTGAAAAAATCTAGAAAATGACAAGCTTCTCCAACCACGCGGCCGCCGCTTTCGGCGTGGTTGGCATACCAGTGCTGGGGATCCAGCAAACCAGGGTTGACACGATAAGTGACCGTCTTGGGCCCCGCCACAGATTCCAGGACTTCCTTGAGACGGAGGCTCGCGGGCGCGAATCGCCGATTGAATCCCACTTGAACGCTTCCTTGGCTCACGGCGAGCGTTTGGTCGATCGCGCTCAACTCCTCCAAACTCAGGCAGAGCGGCTTTTCGACAAACACATGCCGGCCTGCTTGCAGCGCCTCAATCACAAGGGAAGCGTGCAAATGATGCCGAGTGGCGATCAGGACCGCGCCATGTTCGGTTTGACTCCAGAGAGGCCGATGATCCGTTGCGGCCTCCCGAAATCCAAACTTGGATTTCACGTGCTGCGCGCTGAGGGCGGTTTGGTTCACAACAGTCCCGAATTGAATGGCCGAGGCCAGATGAGGCAGCAACATGGTTCGAGCAAAATTACCGGCGCCGATCACATCCAATTCCTTGATCGGCTTGCTCAGTTGCCGGCCTGCGGGCGAATTCAAAGGCGGCGCACTTGAATTCGAGCCCCGTGTGGATGCCTCGATCGACGCCTCTTTCGCCGAACCATCGTAAATGAGGACCACTCCCACATCCTTAGATCCGTCGGCCGCCAAATCCCGATAGACTTCGATGGATTGGGTGAATGGAGTCAGGCGTGTCGTCAGTCGTCCCGGCGTGAGACGGCGGGCGTGCATCAAATGGAGGCAGGCATCCATGTTTCGCTGTTCGGTCCAACGAACATAGCCGATCGGATAATCCCGACCTCCCCACTCGTAACCAGGGTCATATCGCCCCGGCCCGTAGGAGCGCGAGAATCGGACATCCAACTCCTTCTCATAGAAAAGCTTCCATGGAAGTTCGATTTTAGTGATCCCCACATCCACCATTCTCCCCCGATCCCGGAGCGCCTCGGCGGCTTGCTCGATGGGCGCGTTGCTCTGCGTGGCCGTGCAAATCACGGCGGCATCGACGCCAAAACCTTCCGTCCAGTGACGGACGGCGGCTGTGAGATCGTCTTTTCCCAGAATGACGATCTCCTCCGCGCCCATCGCGTCGGCAAAAGGGCGGCGCGTTTCCAGGAGGTCGACGGCCATGACACGGCAGCCGCTGGCACCGAGAATTTGGGTCACCAGCAACCCCACCAAGCCCTGGCCCATCACGAGCACTCGATCGCCGATCCGAGGCTCAACCTGGCGCACGGCTTGAAGCGCGATGGCGCAGAGCGTCGAATAGGCGGCATCGGAGCTCGGCACACCGTCCGGAATCTTCGCGGCGAGCAAATCCGGAACAGCCAGAAACTCGGCATGAAAAGCGCATTCCGCCCCGGCGCAGGCCACCCTCTCCCCCACCCTGAAGCGGGTGTTTTCGAGGTGGACCTCAACGACGACCCCCGCGGCGCTATACCCGAGGGGCGTGGGGGTTTCAAGGCGGTTTCTGACTTTCTCGAGGGCGCTGCGCCAACCGAGATTGCGGGCTGTTTCAATCACTTTGCGCACCTGATCGGGACGCGCCCTGGCCTTCTGGAGCAGGTTCATCCTCGCTTGATCCACTTTCATTTTTTCCGTCCCGACACTGATGACGGAATGCGTCGTGCGCACCAGAATGCCTCCCGGGGGGGCGACGGGGCGCGCCACTTCCTGAAGTTCCAGGTTGCCGTTCTGATATTGCGCGATTTGCTTCACGAGTGAGGGAAGTCTCCGAAAAACCGGCGACAATCACAAGCCCTACCGCACCCTGACATTCCCGCCTCGACGAAAGCGGGAAAGCGGAGTAGGCTGCGAAAGTTAGGCACTCGCTTTTTCGTCTTTTGTCGTTCCTTTCGGCGATCTTCCGTGCCCTGAATTTGGGCAGATTCTCAGCTGACCATCAACGGTTGAAATGAATCTCCAGGGAAAGACAGTTTGTTTTTCCGCGTTTTGCGAACTTTGTGATCTTTTGTGGCGATTCATTCGAGCAAAATTCCAAGGACAGACAAATTATGTCTGAAGCTCAGGATTTGGTCAGAACGGTTGAAATACCAGCCCTTGGGATTCCAAAAAGCGGTCAGAACCAGCCTAGAGTTATGGTAGCGCAGGTGGTTTCAGATCGAGTAAGCGAGGATTGGGGTGGGATTGAACGGATTGACGCGAAATCCGTATGGTGTATGGTGTATTCCTGTCATGAAAGTTACTTTTGAACTACCCACGCCGGTTGTGCAGCGCCTCCGGGCTCATGTTCCAAGCGGTGAACGCTCCAGGTTTGTGGCGGAGTTGATTTCGAAGAAACTGGAACATAAAGGCAACGCGCTGGAACAGTCGGCTAGGAAGGCCAACACTTTGTGCAAGGTCACTGCCGAAATGAAAGACTGGGAAGCTTTGAACGAGTATGACGATTGAACGAGGGGAGATCTGGTGGGTGAATCTGGACCCGACGGTGGGACGTGAAATCAAGAAGCGCCGCTCATGCGTCGTGCTCTCCGCCAGCGAGGTGAACCGCATCCGTGCCACTCCGATCGTCATTCCTCTGAGTTTTTCGGCTGAAGCCGCGCCTCCAATTGTGGTTTCCCTCCCCAGTGCCGGGAAGGATTCCGTCGCCGTCGTTGATCAGATGCGGGCTGTGGACAAGAGACGGTTTATGAGTCGCGCGGGGAGCCTGACCGATGCCGATCTGAGGAACTTGGAACTTGCCACCAAACAGATCCTTCAACTCCCTTGAGGTAAGGCGCCTCGGCCGGGCAAGTTAGTTTGCCGCCTCACAGTCCGTGAATTCAGTGCAAACGGCTGACGAGCCATCGATGCTTGCCACGCGGCGTCTTCTCGGTCTCGCCGACCTCGCGAAGCGTGATGCGAAAATCATCACCCAGTTTGCGCTTGATGCCGGCCTCGATCGATGAAAGGCGAGACTTGTGGAAACTCGGGCTGGCCACATACCTGAACTCGGCGACGCCAGGCTCCTCCTGAAAGAATTGCACCGCATAGAGATGATCGAAGAGCGCGTCGTGCATGTTGAATGCGGTCAGGGATATCCTCCTGCCTTCCAGGCTCACCAGGAATTCATGATCACGGCCGGAGATTTCGATGGCGGCCGGCCACGGGTACTCGGCGGGACCGTCCACCGCGGGATTCGAGACTCTCACGAAGTCTCCCGTCCGGTAGCGGATCAGAGGCATTGCGAGATTATGGAAAGACGTGCCGATCACTTCACGCAATCCATCCTCATCCGGCGGGCCAAACTCCACAAAGCCATATTGAGGCCAAAAATAAAACCATTCGCTGCTTTTTCCCTCCCCGGCCAGGACGACGCGCTCAGAGTGCCCGTACCAACGATAGATCCGGCACTGGAAAACGCGCTCCAACAGCCGTTTCTGCGGCAAAGTCAAACGCTCCGATCCGCAGAGAACCGCGCGGATCGGGATTCGCCATTGCTGGCCGGAACGTTCCAAGTATTCCGCCACCTGAAGCGCGGCGGAGGGGTAGGCATGCAGGAATTCTGGTTGGAAGCGCTCTATCTCTTCAAGGTATTCGGGAAGCCGGCGCTCCGTAAGGTGATAAGAAGAAAGCATCAGCCAATCCCGGGTGGCATCGTAGCTGGCGATGCGTCCCTGGGACCGCGGATTGACCACATGCCCGCGGATAACGGCTAGGCGGGCTCCCGGCGTGTATCCCACCCGCCGCCACATGGCCTCAAGAAACGCCTGTTCTTTGGGCCGGCTGATGCCGCGCTGCAGGTAAAAGCCAACCGGGACCCCCGTGGACCCTCCTGTCGTGATGTAAAGCCTCTCCGAAGCCGGCACCTGACGGGAAGCAAGAGATTCCCGAGACTCGATGAGATCCTTCTTTTCCAAGAGCGGACATTGGAGCAAGTCGTCTGGCGAACCCAGCTTGCGGGGCTCGAAACCGGCGCGTTCGAAACGGTTCGAATAGAAGGGGCAATGGGCTGCGGCATGGAGCAGCACCCGGCGCAACTCAACGATTTGACGATCCCACAAAGCCCCGGAAGCAAACGCCTCGGGGGACTCGGTCAAAGCGACGAAATCCGCGTAATGACGGCCCAGCCGATGCCTTTCCGGCAGCAACCGGTAGAGGCGGCCGGCGGTTTTCTTCAGGGGAGCGGGAAGCTTCTCGTAGACCGAAAGAAGCGGGTAGAGGCGGTCTTCGATGCTCATGCCACCACCATCTTGGTCTGCCGCTCAATCGCGCCAGACCAGCCAAAATGGGGCTTGAAATGGAACGGATTGGTCAATCTCTCAAGAGGGCCATTCCAAGAGGGATTGTTCGAAACAACCCGGATTTCTTCAGGCGCAAACTGGGTCAAGTTCAATTGCTGGAGTTCGAAAGCCCCCTTGAGCAACCGAATCCGACGCCAATCAAACCCCATGATCTCGGCGGCCACGCAGTCGACCGACGCCGGATGGGTTCCCGCGAGTATAGCGCCGGATAGAACGGGATCCGGGGACATCGGCCCGTTGCCTTCGCCGCCAATGATGCCATCCACCACCGCGAGGTAACGCACCGGATTCTTTCGGGAAGCCCCGTCCCCGCCGAAGAAAAAAAGTGCTTTGTTCAGGTCCAGAACCATTCTCCAGCACGTGTCGTTTCCGTGCCAATTACCAGATCTCACCACCGATTGCGTATCCCCGAAATAAAGGCGGCCCATCTTCTTCAATGGAACAAACAGTCTCGACAACCCGGGTGAATCCTTGAGCCAGCGTTTCGCGGCTCCCATCCAAGATTGTTCAAGCCTCGACTTGACCGTGGCGGCAGGGAACTGGTCGCCTCCCACTTCGGGGGAACCCTCGGTATGATGGGGCAGCCAATTCTTGTTCGCGTTGATGCCCACGAGATTCTTGAGGGCGCACGTGATCCCCACCTTCTTATGGGTCTTCAGTTTTGGCAGATTGATGAACACATCCGCTTCCATCGGGGTCCGGCACAGCATGTATTGATGGCTGGAGCCAGCGTGGTGGGCGTTCGTTTCGGCCATGTCAAAAGAAGCGCCGTAAAGCCGCCCCAATCCCCCATAACCGACGAACTCGCTCGCGCCGTCCAAGCGGACCAAGGTGCTTCCGAGAGGATCTCCAGGAAGGGAGGTCTTGGACACAGTCACACCATCCAGTGCGTGCCACTCCTCGGGACGCAGGTCCAACAACTCGAAACGAACGCCCGGGAAATGCTGTCGCAACCGCTCTATCATGGCGTCCAAGGAGCAATATTCCCTGATCCTCGCGAATGACGAGTCCGTTTGGGGCGCATCGCACACGGTCACGGATCCCGAGCCTTGGAGAAAGGGCGCCACCCAGCGGGCGACACTCTCGATCACGTCAGGATGCGTGACGACGTGCTCCCAACTCGAAGATCCAGGACGGCGCTCATCATGTTCCTTCACCCAGTTAGGCTTCAAGACTACGCGATCCCCCGCCCTGACATAGTCGTCAGGCAACCCCAGCGCGTTGATGGCGTCTTTCACGAGACCGCCGATCGCGGCCCGATCCTGGTATCCATTAGCGCCGCAAAACGCGGCGACGCGGCGCCCCAGCGTTGGTTGGTCAGGCATCACTGTCGAAGAGGTTAGTCAAACCCGGAGCCGATCACAACCCAAAGTCACCTAAAGGTTGGTGCATCCGCGAGTTGTCGGTGATCGGGTCGGGTGCCGGGGATTGCGCCCCGGCACCCTCCCACACCACCGTACGTGCGGTTTTCCGCATACGGCGGTTGAACGATGCAGCCCTGTTTACATGGTGGCTGCTAGGT